>NZ_SPKN01000045.1:248876-354070 GCF_023127765.1 Pseudomonas sp. W15Feb34 | reverse complement strand
CCGCTTTAAGGCGACAACGCGGCGGGGAAACTAATTGAGAACGCCCCCTAGGGGCCAGTTATTATTGGTGACGCCGATACTCCGTGGCTGGCGCTACTCTACCTCGCTGCTTGCACGGTTTGAATAGGGCGGATGTGCTGCTTTCGGATAGTGGCGTTTGGCTATGGTTCGGGCGCCAGCATCTTTGTTCGAGGCTTTCCATCCGCGTTGTGTTGGTAAATCTCATCCGGCTGGCCCTGTTCATTGAAAAACACCTGGCCAATTCCCGCGCTATTCCACAGCCGCTCACCCGCCTCGGCATGGTCCGGAATATACGGGACTACCTGCATGGTACGGCGGCGGGTAAACCAGTTAAGCGGCGAGCGTGGGGAATACAGCCAGCGGTTGAGACGGTCGAACCATTCCAGCAGGCGCGGCGGGAACTCATTCTTGATGCCGCTGCTGGTGATTTGCCAGATCCTCGGGCCGCCGTTGCGGTGACGGATCAGCACCTGGTAGACGAACGAGTAATGCACATCGCCGGAGAGGATCACGTAGTTACCGGGCGTGCGCGAGTGGCGGAAGATGTTCAGGATCACTTGGGCGGCGCCGCGATGAGCCATCCAGTTTTCGGCGTCCACCAGCAGTGGGAAGCCGCACCAACTGAAGACCTTTTGCACCGTTTCGATCAGCTTGACGCCAAAGATCGGCGCAGGCGAGACGATAATGGCCGACGGATGGTCGAGCAGCTCCTGTTGCAGTTCGCTCAAGGCTTCCCAGTCCAGCAGGCCGGAAGGTTGCTTGAGGGTAAATTCGCTGCGCCAGCGCCGAGTACGGGTATCGAGTACCACCAGGGCAGGGGTGGTGGGCAAAACGTAATGCCATTGCTGGAATTTCAGAAGCACCTCCAGCAGATCATCCTGGGCAGCAGCGTCCAGATGATTGCCCTGCGCCTGGCCAGTCAGTGCCTGGGTCTGGGTCAGCAGTTCGCCGAACACCTGGGGTTGGTTGCCCCAGCCCTGGCATAACAGGTACGCCAGCAAGGCATTGCCGATGATGCGTTTGGAGAAGGGATGGCCGTAGGCGGTTTGCTCCCACTGAGCGCTGAGGTTCCAATCGTCGGTGATGTCGTGATCATCGAAGATCATCAGCGTCGACAAGTGGGCGAACACCCGGGCTACCCCCGGCAAGCCGGTGCGCAATTGATCGATCTGCACTTGTTCGCGGGCATAACGCAGTTGTTCTTGCGCGCTCAGTTGCGGCGGTCGTGGTGTGATCAGCGTCCACGGGGTGGGCGACCAGACCAGCAGGTACATCGCGATGACTTCGGCGAAGGTCACCAGGTGATTGTCAGCGGTGCTGCTGGTGAAGATCGGCTTCTTCACGCCGCCGAAAAAGCGTTCGCGCAGGGTCTCGTTACTGTCCAGCGCCGGAAGCAGGTCGGCGCGGTGGTAATAGCTGGCGCGATGCCCATAGAGGCTGACGCTGTCGTCTACCACGGCGCCCTCCAGGAACTCGTCGAACAGGCCCAGGTGCGCGATCAGCGCATGGATGGCCCGCAGCATGGGCCCGGCGACATCGTCGGCGTAGACCTGGTCGCCGCTCATCATCAGCAAGGCGGGGCGTTCGAGCGGGGTGCGGGCCTGCGCCAACAGGCGGTCGACGCACAACAAACCTTCATCTGCACGGTGATGGGGTTTACGGCAGGAGCCATGTACCAAGTGGTTGATGCGGCTATGCAGCACGAAGCTCGGCGTTGTGGCGTCGGCATACAGCAAGTGCGGCGCCCATTGTGCGATGCCGATGCCGTCGACGATCAGGTCGTAACCGATGACCTCGTCCTGGGGCAGAGCGTCGCTCAGCGCTACATCGATCAAGTGGATAACGGCATGGCGCCCGACGGGCACGACTTGGCAGTGCGTTGCATCGAGCGGGATATTCAGCGTCTCGCCCTGGGGTAATTGCAGCCTCAAGCACAGTGGCAGGGCACGACTGCCCACCAACCAGATAACCAGGCGTTGCGGCTCCAGGCGCCGTAGCAGGGGGCCGGCGATGACGGCGGGCAGGGTGTCGGGTTGATGCATGAATAATGCAGCTCATACCAAGTTGAACTGGAGAGGGTAACGCAGAGGATGTCAGTGTTTCGTCAACAGAGTGCAACGCAGGGCGCTGCACTTATCGCTGGTGACTCGTAACGCTTTAAAGTTAAAGCACTTGGCCCTTTCCAAGGGAATCCAGGTTTGAATCTTTACGTTTTGTTGGTTGCGTATTTTGTTCCTGTTGGTTGCTGGCAACCGGCGAAGATGTTTGCGTAGGATTGACTGGGGACTGAGTGTTCTGTGTAGCACGCTCGATGTTGTAGCTGTGGAATGAACTACCGATGATCATGGTAAAACCCCTTACTCAATTGGAGGACTGTTGTCGCATCAATACTCCCTTTGAGTGCGCACTGATTGAGTGGAGTTGGCCGGGTTTTTCGTTCCCGGCCATAGGTAACCATATGTTTGGCTAGTAGGAATTTGGTGTGTCTCAAGCAGGCTTAGGCACCGTAAACCTGAATTCACTGCCGCGCCCCAATTCACTGTCGGCTTCGATCCGACCACCATGGGCCTGGACAATCCCCTGGGTGATATACAGCCCCAGCCCGCTGCCGGTGGGATTGTTCTCGGACTGGGTCCAATAGCGGTCGAACACATGGGGCAAATGATCCGGCGCAATGCCTTCACCGGAATCGCGTACCGAAAACACGATCTCTTCGCCGTTGCTCATGGCGCTGATACCGATGTTGCCCTGGCGGGGGGTGAATTTAATGGCGTTGCCGATCAGGTTCGACAGCACTTGGAACAAGCGCTCCGGGTCGGCGCTGATCTGCAGGCCAGGCTCGGCGTTGAACGACAGGTCGATACCTTTTTCCGAGGCCAGTGGCGACAGCAGCGAGTATGCCTCTTCAAATATCTGGCTGACGTCCAGCGCAACCGGCTTGACCACATAGCGTCCGGCTTCGATTTTCGAGGTGTCGAGCAAGTCCTCCAGCAGCACATTCATGCGCCCGGCGGCCTGTTGCATGGTGTCGATGGCCGAGGAAATCCGCCGTGAGGTGTGTGGGCCGTCGGAGCTGAAGGCTTTCTGCATCATGCCGCAGAGCATGGAAATGACTGTCATCGGGTTGCGCAGGTCGTGGGAAACCACTGCGACCAACTCGTCTCGGGCACGCACCGCTTGTTGTTCGCGCAGCACCTGGCGGGCCAAGTCATTCTCCAGGGCCGAGCGGCGCAGGTCATTGGCGGCAAACAGGTCGCCGTGGCTCCACTTGGTGGAAATGCCGGCCATTTCCACTTTCCAGATTTCAAACGACGTGCGTGGGCGAAGGCGTAGGCCAGTGTCAGAAGTTTCCAGATTTAGCGGCTTGCTCGGGTCACCGCTCCAATTGATGTTCTCTTTGACTTCCGGGCGAAACCACAACACACCGTTATCCACAGGCTTGGGCAGGCTCATGGCGAGCACACCACTGGCCACCGCCTGATACTCGGCGGCCGGTGGGTACACCGAAGCCAGGTTGTGGTTGGAAAATACCGGCTGGCCCAGCGTTTGCAGCCACTTGTGCAGCGCCCGGATTTGCGCTGGTTCCGGGCAGTTGCCGTAACGGTGCAACTGCTTGTCTTCGATGATCGCCACACCGCCCGACAAGGTCAGGTCCATCAGTTTTTTACCGTGGTGGGCCAGGCTGTCGAACACATTGTCGTCGCTGGCTTTCATCGCCCGATCAAGCAACGCCAGGGTTTCGACTTTCTCCTCTCGCTGGCGGCTTAACTCCAAGGCTTCCATGGCACTGATCTGCAACGACAGCACCTGACCGATGGTCTGGCAGGTCATACGCAGATCGTTCGGCACCAGCAGCGGCTCGCGGTTGCCGCAGCTGATCAGGCCCCAGAGTTTGTCGCCCTTCATCAGCGAAATACTCATGGACGACAACACGCCCATGTTCTGCATGTATTGGCAGTGAATCGGCGACACGCTGCGCAGGGTAGCGAAGCTCAGGTCCAGCGGTTGGCCGGTGTCCGGGCGCAATTTTGGCAATAGCGGTACGGGTTCGTAGGACGCATTCGGGATGATCCGAAGCCAGTTGGTGCGATACAGCTCACGGGCTTGTTCGGGGATGTCGGACGCGGGGAAGAACAGGCCGTTGAATAATTCCATGGCCGGCGCCGAGGCTTCAGCGATTACCTGACCATGGCCTTCGTCTTCGAAGCGATAGATCAGCACTCGGTCATAACCGGTCATGGCCTGGATTTCATCCACGCTGATGGCGTACAGCGCTTGCAGTGTCTTGGCCGATTGCAGGCGTTGCAGCATTTTGCTCAGGTTGCTGGTGAGACCATTGCGTACCTGGGGTTTGAAATCCGCGAGCAAGGGTTCGAATTCCAACACCAGCACGTTCTGATGACGATGCAGCAAACCTTCGAACTGAGCACCGTTGAGCGTGACATGCAGGGGTGGGGCGTCGATAAAGGTATTGTGCTCGGCCATCGACTGCACCACCTGAGCGTGTTCACTGCCAATCAACGTGTGCAACGGTTGATTCAACAAGGCCTCGGGCGTGTGGCCGAACAAGGTGCCGACGTTGGCACTGACCTGAATGATGTTCAGCTCAGGCTCCGACAGCGTCAGCAACACGCCATGAGGCTGGATTGCCCCGGGGAAGCGGATGGGCTCGTCGGCACAGTTGGCAAGCAGCTCTTCAAAATCTTCGGGTTTCATAGCAGTACCTCCTGGCGTTCGAGCCATTGCTCAAAGCCGCTGAAAGTGGACCGGGCAGCCATCACTGCGCGCGCTCGAGCGCTCGCATCCAGTGGCTGATGAGCCAGGTAGTCGAGAAAGTCTTTCCAGCGCCGGCCGGTCTCGGCACCGTAGACATCGAGAAACGCACCGCCGTTGTCGGCTTCGATCGCCAGGCGTGACGCCATCTCCCGGCGTAATACCTGGCCGCCGAGCGTTGCACCTTCCAGTACATACAGGGCGCCGAGGCAAGCGGCAGGAGTGTCCAGCGCGGGGAGTTGGGTGCAGCGGGGAAGGGCATCGAGGGTGGGACTATCCAGGCCCAGGGCGCGCAGATCGTTGACCAGCGTCGGCGTTTTCACACGTGATGCAATGTCAATTCCATCTGGAATCAGGCCACCGTCGTACAGCGCCGCCTCCATGGGTTGATAAAAACCGTAGTACGCCTGCAGCAATCGCCGATACCACTGGGCATCCAGGCGTTCGGAAAAAAACGGCAAACGCTTTTCCAACGCGACATGCAACAGGCCGGTACCCGTGCGCAACGTTTCCAGCAAGGATGGCGCACCAACGTCATGGGCCTGTGAGTGCATTCAATGAGCTCGAACTGTGGGCCTGTCGGCCAGGAATGACGCATGAAAATGGGCGACAATTCTACACAACTCGTTGTCGTCAGCTGAGCGCAAGAAGCGAAAAGGCTGACCAGTGGATCAGAAAAGTCGCTCCCTGTATTCCAAATGACCCCACGGCACGCCACGAGTTCGGTCCGGATGATATCGCGACGCTATCAATGCATGGGCGTTCCCTGCTGGGTCAATGCCGTTTGCACGCACTCAAGCAAGTGATCGGTGCTCCATGGTTTAGGTAGAAACCGCACCGAGCTGCCCAATTGAGTGGCGATCTTCGTATTGCCGGAAGTCAGCACCACCTGCACCTCAGGCCAGCGATGAGCCACTACGCGGCTCAAGTCGTAGCCATTGAGCAGGCCGGGCATTTGAATATCACTGACAATCAAGTCCACAGGATCGTCGCCCCGCTCCAGATAAATCATCCCTTCATCCGCCGAAGGGAATGAAGTCACCACCGCACCGAAATCCTCCAGCACATCCACCATTAACGCCCGAATGATCTCGTCGTCTTCCAATACTAAAATCGATGGCTGAACCATGATCCTTACTCCACCATCAGGGGTTCAGTAAGGTGGAGTGGGGGTTGGGTATATAGGTTCGATTGGATGTTTTTTAAACGATGGGTGGTCATTCGGCTGGTTCCAGCATGTGGTCTTGCCCCACGCCGTCAGCACGATAATCCGTTAAGGTAAGCGCCACTGCGACGTCCAAGGAATGCCATGTTTAAGCGTAATCCCCTCGTGCCAGAACTCATCGTTACCCACCTCGGTGCCAGCCTGGCATTCTGGGTTGACCAGTTGGGTTTCGGCATCGCCTATCAGCGCGCTGAAGAAGGCTTTGCCTACCTCGACCTGCACGGTGCGCAAATCATGCTGGAACAATACGAGCCGCACGCCGGGCAGTGGTTGACCGCGCCCTTGCAGCAGCCTTTCGGGCGTGGCATCAACTTGCAAATCGACGTGCCTGCCGTAGCGCCTATCTTGCGGCGCCTGTCGGAGATCGGCCGCCCGTTGTTCCGTAACGTCGAGGATGCCTGGTACCGCGCGGGCGACGTAGAGGCCGGGCAGCGCCAGTTCATCGTGCAAGACCCGGACGGTTATCTGGTGCGCCTGGTGGAACGGCTGGGGGAGCGGCCGTTCAAGCAGGCATAATTGACGGCAATAACCCATAGGGAGACCCTGATGAAGTACGTGTTATTGACTCTCGCCCTCACCGTTGTCGCTGCACCCGCGTTTGCAGCTGGCGACTCCGAAGCGGGCGGCAAACTCTTCACCAAGACCTGCGGCGGCTGCCACAGCATCGGTGAAGGTGCGCGCGGCGGTTTTGGGCCGCAGCTGAACGGCATTATCGGCCGACCTGCCGGTACGACCCCGGACTATCAGTATTCGGATGCGATGAAGAATTCGGGAGTGGTTTGGACGCGGGACAAACTAACGGCCTACATCGAAGACCCGAAATCGGTGGTAAGTGGGACGCGGATGATTTTCTGGGGGATCAGTGATCCGCAGAAGATTGAAAATATCCTGGCGTACTTAGATACATTCCAGCCCAAGTGAGCTGCCCAGGCTGACGGCTACCACCGGGCACAACGCGATCAGAAGGTGCCGGGGCTTGCCGTCATGCCAGTCAGTTAAGCGCAGGCTCCCACATTGAACTGGGTTCGGCTTAAGGTATCGCCGTCGGTTGTCATTAGGCTCAAGCATCAATAGCGAACCCGCGACGCAAGCTCCGGGTAATGGGTCGCAAGCTCAGCCAAGCACTGCCGCAGCATCTTGGCATCGTGGGGTAGGTGCTCTGAAAAAATATCCCAACCAGAAAACTCAAGCGTCTCCGGCATTTCTACCAAGCCGCTGATGGCGTCCCAAAAGGCATCCCAGTTTCGGCCATACCAGTTGGGGAAGTTGAGTGAAGTGCACAGTGTGGCGTGAAGTTCTTTGGGGTTTTGGATGCGGCTCAGGTCTATTTTGATGATGGATGATCGGGTCACTTGTGCACCATTTGCTGATTTACAGGCGCCTTGAATATAACCAGGACAAATGCACCCGTCCTCATGTTTCACAGCACGTGATTTTAGGCCTTTCATTAACATTATGAGCCTTGGCCTGCATCCAAAGCCTACACGCAAGTAGGACCGTTCTGATTTGCGCCTGACCTCAGTATTAGCGGCAAAGCGTTTGCTACGTTCGTGTGAAAAATACGCGATGGAAGCGCTTAATGCTGACGTTCAACTCCCTATGGAAAAACCATCCGGAAATCTTCGGAGACGCCGCCCCTTGTAGAACCAACGGCGCCAAAAATTTCAGTGACCAATGCGCCATTAACCTGGGCGTAGCACTGCGCAGGTCAGGCGCCGACCTGAGCAGGTTGAGAGGTGTGCGCTATTGTTGGCAGCATGCCAAGAGTGAGGGCCATGTGTTGGCAGCTGAGGAGATGGCCAAACCTCTAAGTGACGCGAATATCCCCGGTTTGCAGCGCCCGAAGAAGATAAAACCTGAGGATTTCGAAGAGGTGTTGGCGGGGCAGCAAGGCATTATCTTTTTCAAAGACTTTTGGCGCCGAGGGAATGAGACGTCTGGCAATCGCAGTGGTGACCACATTGACCTTTGGAATGGGCGGCGGTTGACGAATTGGCTGAGTTATCCGCGTATTCAGTTGGGGTTTTCGATTGAGGGGACGTTCTCGGACTATCACGAGTCCAGGGAGATAGGGTTTTGGAAAGTCATATGAAGGTGGTTAAGGGCGTGCTCTTTGTGATCGGGATGGTTGTGGTGGCGCTGACGGTGTTTAACGGATTGGTTGTGGCAGTGTCGGCTTATTTCGGGCCGTTTTATGAGGGGGATGCGCAACAGAATCGAAATTTTGGATTTTGGTTGGTGGGTAATGGGGTTGTGATGCTGGCTACGGTGTTGCTGGGAGTGGGTTGGTATCGCAGATATTTGCGCAGGCGTGGGGTGTGAGTTCTCAAGTGTTCGGCGGATCATGTATTCATGGGAGGGCGCCATCGGGAGCAAGCCCCCTCCCACATTATGATCTGGTACATCTGTTGAATCGTGTAGGCAAAAAAAAGGCCTTGGTGCGCCAAGGTCTTTTTTTGCCCAAGGTTCAGGTCAGCAGATGCTTTGAAATCAGCCGCGAGATCTCCACAATCGAGGTTTTCCCAGTGAACTCGAACTTCACCTTCCCCAGCGACGAAAAGTAAATCTCCAGCTCCGAATCCAGATCAAACGTCCCTGACGTTTCCACCGAATACGCCACGATGTTTTTGTAAGGCAGCGAAGTGAAGTCCTTCTTGCTGCCGGTAATCCCCTGCACGTTCACTGCGATGATGCGCTTGGTGGTGAAGACCACGCCGTCGCGCATGGCCTTGTACGCGTCGACCACTTCTTCGCCGTCCATCAGCAGGGCCGAAACGCGTTCGGCGTATTCGTTGTTTTGTTTGAGCTTGAAGAAGCCTTTGTTGTTGAAGTCGATCATGTGCCTGTCCTGGTTGAAGGGTGCCGCTGGTGTATGGCGTTTTGCTCGCGGATCTGTATCTAACGGCTGAGCCTGCAAGGCTCTAGCATGGCGCGTAACACTACAGTGCTGGCGAAGGATTTTACGCCGGCAGCATAGAAATCCAGGAGCTAAACAATGCCCGATATATCCAGCTTGCTTGCCTACGGCCTGATTTCACTCGGCATGGTGCTCACGCCCGGGCCGAATATGATTTACCTGATTTCCCGCTCGATCTGCCAGGGGCGCACCGCAGGGCTGATCTCACTTGGCGGGGTGGCGCTGGGCTTTTTGATCTATATGGTGTGCGCGGCGCTGGGTATCACCGCGCTGGTGATGGCGGTGCCGCTTGCCTACGACGTGCTGCGGTTCGGCGGTGCGCTGTATCTGGTGTACCTGGCGTGGCAGGCGGTCAAGCCGGGCGGGAGTTCACCGTTTCAGGTGCGGGACTTGCCCAAGGACAGCCCGCGCAAGTTGTTCACCATGGGCGTGGTGACCAACCTGCTCAATCCCAAGGTGGCGGTGATGTATCTGTCGCTGCTGCCCCAGTTCATTGAACCGAACGGCCATGGCAGCGTGCTGTTGCAATCGTTGGTGTTGGGCTCTCTGCAGATTTTCATCAGCGTCAGCGTCAATGCGGTGATTGCTTGTATGGCCGGCTCCATCGCGGTGTTCTTCGTGACTCGGCCGGGGTGGCAGGTGGTGCAGCGCTGGGTGATGGGGTCAGTGTTGATGGGGTTGGCAGTACGGATGGCGGTGGAAGGGCGCAAATAAGGCTGCTTTCAGCGTGCCATGACGTTGACAATCACATGCAGGATGAATGCAGGTCCATAGCAGGGGCGCCCGTGTTCATCTTCGATACGCCATATCGAAGTGACCGTGCAGGTCTCTTTCGGCGCTCCAAACTCTACGGTGATATGCACCGGTTGGCCGGGCAGGGTTTCGGCAATCGGTACCTCGTTGTTAAGGCTGCGCAGGTGGCTGTCCATCACCACTTCCAGGGGCTCGCCTGTAGCCGTGCGACGGGCGATGACGTATTCACCGTCCACTCGAACCAATCGTCGACCGCGCCAGGGGCGGGTACCGACGTTCTGGATCTCCCAGGTTTTCTGAAACGTTTCGCCAGGCAGCACGACGGTTTGGTCGGGCGTGGTGACGTCGGCGTTAAACACCACAATGTCGCCAAGATCATGCAGGCCGATGGCTCGGTTGGTGGTTGCCATTGAATGGGTATCGACCGGTGCGCCTGCCAAATCGGCGAAGTAGCGGAACAGCAATAACGGGGACACCTGCAGCGCCTTGGCCAGTTTGATCAGGGTGCGTACCGAGGGATCCTGTGAAATGCCACCCGCTAATCCGTAAAGATAGGTACGCGAAATACCGGCTTCCTTGGCCAGGGTTGTCATGGATTTGCCCAGTTCCCGGCTGCGTCTTACGACCAGTGCTCGGAGTGTGTCGCGGGTTTTGATGCTCATATCCGTACGTTGATCCCCGTCCTTGAAAAATCATCATCTTGTTCGCCAAAAAGGACAACTTGCTCGCCGTTGCGTGTAGTGAGCCCTGCACACTCGCAACCTGCTAGCGCCGTTGTGAAGGACATGGATCAGTCCCTTTCTGTTTGGCTATATCCAGTGTCGCGGTTTCTCGCATGCTTGCGAACCTAGTGTGTTGCATTCCTTTACAACTATCTTTGGGTATAGCTATGTCTCGATTAAAAGCATGCTGCGAATCCATAGCCCGATCAGGCTTTGGCATTCTGCAAATTCCTGATGCGATGTTGCAGGACTACAAAAAGATCATCGATGGGTATTCGGCCATTCCCCAGGCCATCAAGGATGAATTTTCCTTTGCCCAGGACACGGATGGGTTTTTCCCTTTTGGCGCCGAGTACTCCCTTGTCGAGGATCACCCTGACCTGTGCGAGCGGTTTTGTTACTGGCCCGCGCACGCTTCAAAAAGAACCGCTTTCGAATTCACCCGAAGTACTTTCGTTGCCGCAGTCGGCAGTTTTGAACGACAGATGAGCGAGTTGGCCCAGGGGGTGATGGATGGCATTTGCGAGGAATTTGGCGTGGCACCCTTGGCCCCCTTTCGCGCGGCATCGTATATCCAGTTGTGTGTCTACGGTCCACAGGCCAAAGACCATTCTCGTAAATTTGCTCAAGATCCTCATGAAGACGGGCATATGCTTTCGTTTATCAAGCCTACCCGCGAAGGGCTGGTCTTGATGAAGGGACGATCGTTGGAACCTGTACGCCTTCTGGAGAACGAGGTCGCGGTGCTGGCCGGCTCCTTGCTGACAGAGCTCTCCGATCATGCCGTGCCTGCCGCCTACCATGCTGTACTTGCGCCCAGCAAACCGGTCGCCAGAAGCTCATTGATTTACTTTGCAAACCCCAATCCGGACCAGTTGCTGACGACCTTTTACCGCCAGAAACCCATTGACCTGGGCAGCACGGTGAATGCTCGTCATACCGGTTTCGGTAATCAGCCGATTCAACTGCGCTAAATAGTCCTGGAGGGCTCGAACAGTCCATGTTTCCTCATTTCAATGCCCTTTACATCGAAGGTTTGCTCTTGGGCATCGGACTGTTCGCCGCCCCAGGCCCGAAAGACACCCTGGTGATCCGCCAAGGTGTCGGTCGCGGGCCGATCTGGGGCGTTGTCGCCATTTGCGTATTGGCCGATATTTTCCTGATCGCTTTCGGGGTCACGGGTTTAGGGTCGTTATTGGGAAGTCGGCCTGAGGTGATGGCGCTATTGCTATTGTCCGGAGCGGCCTATCTGCTTTGGTTTGGTGGCCAGCGTCTGTTGGCTTGTATCCGGGATCAGTCCATGCCGGATGCTCAAGGCGGCAATTCGCAAAGAGGGCTGTTGCGCTCGGCGGTCATACTCGGCTTTGCCAACCCTTATGCATGGCTGGATACCGTGGTGCTGATTGGTTCTATCGGGGCCACGAAACCTGCGGGCCAACAGGCACTGTTCGCGACAGGCGCCATGACGGCATCACTCGTGTGGTTTGTGGTGTTGGCGCTGTGCTGTCAGCGGTTGACAGTATTGTTTCGCAAGCCAGCGGTCTGGCGTTGGCTGGATGCAGGGGTGGCGGTATTGATGGTGTACCTGGCCGTTATGCTGATCACCGATTCATTGCACATCTTTCAGATAGCCCTTTAGAACGGTCAGCGGACAGATCAACTCATCAAGGTGAGAGATGTTTTGCACAGGGGTGGATAGCTTTAGCAATTCACGCCCGAGCACGCTGTCCGCTCCACCCAATGCAATCAACGCCTGGGTGATGCACTCATCGAGCTTCAACTGGATCTCAGCCAAGTTTCCCTGGCGCACCAACAACCCAAACACTTCACGCTCATAGCCATCCATTGCAGGATCATCGCGCAGCAGCGGGCTGCCGTCCTCGGTTTCATGCGCCAGCTTCAGGGCGAACAGTGCAACCGCTTCAAGCATCAATTCCATGGTCTCACTAACCCCCCACTGCCACGCCCGGCACTTTTTCACAGGCGAAAAAAAAGACCTTGAATTTCAAGGTCTTTCTTTAAGATGGTGCCCCGAGGGAGACTCGAACTCCCACTCCTTTCGAAAACGGATTTTGAATCCGCCGCGTCTACCAATTCCGCCATCAGGGCTCAATGGCGGCGAAGTATAGAGATGAGATTACCGTTGGTCAATCACGTTTCATGGTCTATTTTCACTATTTCCGCTAGACTTCCCGGCCCTGCTAGACGAACCCCATCATGCGCGTTGCTGACTTTACTTTTGAGCTCCCTGATTCGCTGATCGCTCGCCACCCTTTGGCCGAGCGTCGCGCCAGTCGACTGCTGACCCTGGACGGGGTCAGCGGTGCCCTCGCACACCGTCAATTCACTGATTTGCTTGAGCATTTGCGCCCGGGCGATTTGATGGTTTTCAACAACACCCGGGTGATTCCGGCGCGGCTGTTCGGCCAGAAAGCTTCCGGCGGCAAGCTGGAAATTCTGGTGGAGCGGGTGCTGGACAGCCATCGTGTGCTGGCCCATGTGCGCTCCAGCAAGTCGCCCAAGCCGGGTTCGAGCATCCTCATTGATGGCGGTGGCGAAGCCGAGATGGTTGCGCGCCACGATGCCTTGTTCGAGCTCAAGTTTGCCGAAGAAGTGCTGCCGTTGCTGGATCGCGTCGGCCATATGCCGTTGCCTCCTTATATAGACCGCCCCGACGAAGACGCGGACCGCGAGCGCTATCAGACGGTGTACTCACAGCGCCTCGGCGCTGTAGCGGCGCCGACTGCCGGGCTGCATTTCGACCAGCCGCTGCTGGATGCGATTGCCGCCAAGGGCGTCGAGACGGCCTATGTGACCCTGCACGTGGGGGCCGGTACGTTTCAGCCGGTGCGTGTGGAGAACATCGAAGACCACCACATGCACAGCGAATGGCTGGAGGTCAGCCAGGACGTCGTGGACGCGGTCAATGCGTGCAAGGCGCGCGGCGGGCGAGTGGTGGCCGTGGGCACCACCAGCGTACGATCACTTGAAAGTGCGGCGCGTGATGGTGTGCTCAAGCCGTTCAGTGGTGACACCGATATCTTTATTTTCCCGGGCCGGCCATTCCATGTGGTTGATTGCCTGGTCACCAATTTCCATTTGCCCGAATCCACGCTCTTGATGCTGGTGTCGGCATTTGCCGGTTACCCGCAAACCATGGCTGCTTACCAGGCCGCCATTGCCAACGAGTACCGTTTTTTCAGCTACGGTGATGCGATGTTTATCACCCGTAACCCGGCGCCACGCGGCCCAGAGGAACAACTATGAGTCGTATGTCGTTTGAATTGTTGGCCACCGACGGCAAAGCCCGTCGCGGTCGCCTGACCTTCCCGCGCGGCACCGTGGAGACCCCGGCGTTCATGCCGGTCGGCACCTACGGCACCGTCAAGGGCATGTTGCCGCGCGACATTGTCGCTACCGGTGCCGAGATTATCCTCGGCAACACCTTCCACCTGTGGCTGCGCCCGGGCACGGAAGTGATCAAAAAGCACGGCGATCTGCATGACTTCATGAAGTGGCAAGGCCCGATCCTCACCGACTCCGGTGGTTTCCAGGTGTTCAGCCTGGGCGCCATGCGCAAGATCAAGGAGGAGGGCGTAACCTTCGCCTCGCCGGTGGACGGTGCCAAGGTGTTCATGGGCCCGGAAGAGTCGATGCAGGTGCAACGTGACCTGGGCTCCGACATCGTGATGATTTTCGACGAATGCACGCCGTACCCGGCTGACGAAGACGTAGCGCGCATCTCCATGGAGCTGTCCCTGCGTTGGGCCCAGCGCTCGAAGAACGCCCATGGTGACAACACCGCGGCGCTGTTCGGGATTGTCCAGGGCGGGATGCACGAAAGCCTGCGTAAACGCTCGCTGGAAGGCCTCGACAAGATCGGCTTCGACGGCCTGGCCATCGGCGGTTTGTCGGTGGGCGAGCCCAAGCACGAAATGATCAAGGTGCTCGACTACCTGCCGGGCCTGATGCCCGCTGACAAACCTCGTTACCTTATGGGCGTTGGCAAACCGGAAGATCTCGTAGAGGGTGTGCGCCGCGGTGTGGACATGTTCGATTGCGTGATGCCAACCCGTAATGCCCGCAATGGGCATCTGTTCATCGATACAGGCGTGCTCAAGATCCGTAACGCGTTCCATCGCCATGATGATTCGCCGCTGGATCCCACCTGTGACTGCTACACCTGCCAGAACTTCTCCCGTGCCTATCTGCATCATCTGGACAAGTGCGGGGAAATGCTGGGTAGCATGTTGAATACCATCCACAATTTGCGTCACTACCAAGTCCTGATGGCTGGTTTGCGCGAGGCTATTCAACAGGGTACATTGGCCGCCTTCGTCGATGCCTTCTATGCCAAGCGCGGGCTCCCTGTGCCGCCCTTGGACTGAGTTTTCCGACCCTAAGATTCACTATTTGCAACTGGAGTGCTAAATGAGCTTTTTTATCTCTAACGCCATGGCTGACGCCGCTGCGCCTGCTGCTGCCGGCCCTATGGGCGGTGGTTTCGAGTGGATTTTCCTGGTCGGCTTCCTGGTCATCTTCTACCTGATGATCTGGCGTCCACAGGCCAAGCGCGCCAAAGAGCAGAAAAACCTGCTGGGCAGCCTGCAAAAAGGCGACGAAGTCGTGACCACTGGCGGCATCGCCGGCAAGATCACCAAGGTTTCCGATGCTTTCGTGGTACTGGAAGTCTCCGACACCGTAGAAATGAAGTTCCAGAAGGGCGCCATCGCCGCCACGCTGCCTAAGGGCACGCTCAAAGCGATCTAAGTAACAACCTTTACCAATCGACGGGGCGCGCAAGGCGCCCCGCGTTATAAGCGGGCGGCGTGATGCTGAACAAATACCCTCTGTGGAAATACGTACTGATCCTGGCGGTGCTGGCGATCGGTTTTATTTATTCCGCTCCCAATCTCTATCCTGATGACCCGGCGATCCAGATCTCTGGCGCCAGCACTTCGCTGCAGGTCAATCAGGCTGATCTGGAACGCGCTAGCAAAGCGCTGACTGACGCGGGCATCCAGGTTAAAGCGGCAACCTTGGCAGCTGGTTCCAAAGGCGGCTTGTTGCGCCTGACCAAGCAAGAAGACCAATTGCCGGCCAAGGACGTTGTACGCAAGGTCATGGGTGACGACTACGTCGTTGCATTGAACCTGGCACAGACCACGCCTCAATGGCTGCGCAGCATTGGCGCGCACCCGATGAAGCTGGGCCTGGACTTGTCCGGTGGCGTGCACTTCCTGCTGGAAGTCGACATGGACAAGGCCCTCGACGCGCGTCTGAAAGTCTATGAAGGCGACGTGAAGAGCCTGCTGCGCAAAGAGAAACTGCGTTATCGCAGCTTGCCGCAGCTCAACGGTGCCATCCAGCTGGGTTTTGCTGACGAAGCTTCCCGCGAGCAGGCCCGTGCGCTGATCCGCAAGAATTTCAATGACTTCGACATCGTGCCGGCCGACTTGAATGGTCAGGCTGTGTTGCGCCTGGCGATGAGCCCGGCCAAGATCGCCGAGATCCGCGAGTACTCCATCAAGCAGAACTTGACCACGGTACGTAACCGCGTCAACGAGCTGGGTGTGGCCGAGCCGATCGTGCAGCGCCAGGGCGCCAACCGTATCGTGGTTGAGTTGCCGGGCGTACAGGACACTGCTGAAGCCAAGCGTATCCTGGGTAAAACCGCCAACCTGGAATTCCGCCTTGCAGCTGATCCGGGTGCCACTCGTGCGACCTCCGAAGAGTTCGAGTTCCGCGAGGGCAATCGTCCTCCTGCGTTGATCGAGCGTGGCTTGATCATCACTGGTGACCAGGTGACCGACGCCAAGGCTGGTTTCGGCGAGCACGGCACCCCTGAAGTGAACATCCGCCTGGATGGTCACGGTGGCGAGCTGATGAGCCGCGCCACGCGCAGCAACGTCGGTCGCAGCATGGCGGTGATCTTCATCGAGCAGCGCCCCGTTACCACCTATACCAAGCAGATGGTCAACGGCGTCGAGAAAGACGTGCCGGTGCAGACCTTCAAGGAAGAGAAAAAGATCATCAGCCTGGCGACCATCCAGTCGCCGCTGGGTGCGCAGTTCCGCATCACTGGCCTGAACGGCCAGGGTGAGTCCTCCGAGCTGGCGCTGCTGCTGCGTGCTGGTGGCCTGGCGGCGCCGATGTACTTCGCTGAAGAACGTACCATCGGCCCGAGCCTGGGTGCCGACAACATCACCAAGGGTGTGGATGCGGCGCTGTGGGGCATGTTGTTCGTGTCGCTGTTCATCATCGCCATCTACCGCTTCTTCGGCGTTATCGCCACCGTCGCACTGGCGGGCAACATGGTGATGCTGCTGGCGCTGATGTCGCTGCTGGGCGCGACGCTGACCTTGCCGGGTATCGCCGGTATCGTGCTGACCATGGGTATGGCGGTTGACGCCAACGTGCTGATCTTCTCGCGTATCCGTGAAGAGATCGCCGCCGGCATGACCGTACAGCGTGCTATCAACGAAGGCTTCGGCCGGGCATTTACCGCGATTCTCGACTCCAACTTGACCACTTTGCTGGTCGGCGGGATTCTCTTTGCCATGGGCACCGGCCCTGTCAAAGGTTTTGCGGTGACCATGTCCCTGGGTATCTTTACCTCGATGTTCACGGCCATCATGGTGACCCGCGCAATGGTCAACCTGATCTTTGGCGGGCGTGACTTCAAGAAGTTGTGGATTTAAGGGGCTGCCATGTTACGTACAATCAACTTCATGGGCGTTCGCAACGTTGCGTTCGGCGTCACCGTGCTCCTTACCGTTCTGGCGTTGTTCAGCTGGTTCCATAAGGGCCTGAACTACGGGCTGGACTTCACCGGCGGTACGCTTATCGAGCTGACCTACGAGAAGCCGGCCGATGTCACCCTGGTGCGCAATGAGCTGGTCAAGGCCGGCTATCACGAGGCGGTGGTGCAGAGCTTCGGCGCCACTACTGACCTGCTGGTGCGTATGCCTGGCGAAGACCCGCAACTGGGTCACCAGGTAGCGGAGGCCTTGCAGAAGGTCGGCGGCGACAACCCGGCATCGGTCAAGCGCGTCGAGTTCGTCGGCCCGCAGGTCGGTGAAGAGCTGCGCGACCAGGGCGGCCTCGGCATGCTGATGGCGCTGGTCGGCATCATGATCTACCTGGCCTTCCGCTTTCAGTGGAAGTTCGGTGTCGGCGCCATTGTGTCGCTGATCCACGACGTGATCGTGACCGTGGGGATCCTGGCCTACTTCCAGATCACCTTCGACCTGACCGTATTGGCGGCCGTGCTGGCGATCATTGGTTACTCGCTCAACGACACCATCGTGGTATTCGACCGGGTTCGTGAGAACTTCCGGGTGCTGCGCAAGGCGACGTTGATCGAGAATATCAACATCTCCACCACCCAGACGCTGCTGCGGACCATGGCGACGTCGATCTCCACCTTGCTGGCGATCGCCGCGCTGATGATCTTCGGGGGCGACAACCTGTGGGGCTTCTCGCTGGCGCTGTTCATCGGTGTTCTGGCGGGTACCTACTCGTCGATCTACATTGCCAACGTGGTGCTGATCTGGCTCAACCTCAACAGCGAAGACTTGATCCCTCCTGCTGCTACTGGCAAGGAGGTCGACGACCGCCCTTGATGGGCGTTAGTTGATCGGCTGTTACAAGAAGGGCGCGAGTATTGAACTCGCGCCTTTTTTTTTGCTCCAAGGCTGGGTATAGCGCGGATCTTTCGATCCGTTTGTGATGGTCAGGAGGTTCAACGTGAACAAGTCGTTGCTGGTTGGTGCGGTATTGGGTGCTGTCGGTGTGACTGCCGGGGGTGCTGTTGCCACCTACAGCCTGGTAAAAAGCGGCCCTGAGTATGCGCAAGTACTGGCGGTACAGCCGGTTAAAACCCAGATCAAAACCCCGCGTGAGGTCTGCAAGGACGTCACTGTGACCCGGCAACGTCCGGTGCAGGATCAACATCAAATCGCCGGTACCGTGGTCGGCGCCCTTGCAGGTGGCCTGTTGGGTAACCAGATCGGTGGCGGTAATGGTAAGAAGCTGGCCACCGTGGCCGGTGCGGTTGGTGGCGGTTACGCCGGTAACAAGGTTCAGGAAGGCATGCAGAACCGTGATACCTACACCACCACGCAAACCCGCTGTAACACTGTTAACGACATCAGCGACAAGGTTGTCGGTTATGACGTGCGTTACAACCTGGATGGCAAGGAAGGGACTGTGCGTATGGAGCGTGATCCAGGCGGCCAGATTCCAGTCGACAAAGAAGGTCGTCTGATCCTGGGTCAGAACCAGCAGTAATCCCCAGGCCTGGCTTCGATCCAAATGTGGGAGCTGGCTTGCCTGCGATAGCGGTGGGTCAGCAACTAATCAGTTGGTTGGCAGCCCGTCATCGCAGGCAAGCCAGCTCCCACATTGGATTGTATTGAGCAGTTGGAATTGGTTTTTTGCTAAATCCCACGCATAAAAAAAGCACCCCTAGGGGTGCTTTTTTGTGCTCGCTCGCTTAACGCTTCAGCGAAGCCGGCAGGTGCGGCTGGATCGCCGTCAGTACGGCCTTGAAGCATTTGGTGTTGCCGGCAACCACGTGGCCTTTCTCCAGGAAGTCGTGACCGCCGGTGAAATCGCTCACCAGGCCGCCTGCTTCCTGGATCAGCAGAGCGCCTGCTGCCATGTCCCACTCGGACAGGCCCGATTCCCAGAATGCATCGAAACGACCGGCGGCGACATAGGCCAGGTCCAGGCTGGCTGCACCGGCGCGGCGGATACCGGCGGTCTGGCCAACCAGGGCACGGAACATGCCCAGGTAGTTTTCCAGGTTGTCCATCTGGTCGTCACGGAACGGGAAGCCGGTGCCCAGCAGGGCGCCTTCCAGGCTGGTGCGACCGCTGACGCGCAAGCGACGACCATTGAGCTGGGCGCCACGGCCACGGCTGGCGGTGAACTCTTCCTGGCGCACCGGATCCAGCACAACAGCGTGTTCCAGGCGGCCACGGTATTTGCAGGCGATGCTCACAGCAAAGTGCGGGATGCCGCGCAGGAAGTTGGTGGTGCCATCCAGTGGGTCGATGATCCACAGGTAGTCTTCGCCTTCGCCGCTACCTTTGTGCAGGCCGGTTTCTTCGCCGAGGATGCCGTGGGTAGGGTAGGCCTTGCGCAGGGCGTCGATGATCTTCTGTTCGGCGGCGCGATCCACCTCGGATACATAATCCTTGGCGTCTTTTTCGTCGACCTTGATGGTATCCAGGCGCTCGATGGAGCGGAAGATCAATTCACTGGCGCTGCGGGCGGCGCGCAGCGCGATATTCAGCATGGGCTGCATGGATGTGTCACCTAAGGTTGTTAAAGAAAGCCGGGCATTCTAGCAGAAACTTTCCTCAGGTGAAGGACGACGTTAGCTTTCATGGCATAACCTTAGGCTGTTCTGTAAGATTTGCTCCCCTTTCCCGTGTCCGAGAGCGCCTCCCTTGCTGCAAAACATTCGTGTCGTCTTGGTCAATACCAGTCATCCCGGCAATATCGGCGGGGTGGCGCGAGCCATGAAAAACATGGGGCTGACGCGCCTGGTGCTGGTCGAACCGCGGGTGTTCCCGCACCACGAGGCCGATGCCCGTGCATCCGGCGCCAATGACCTGCTGGCAAACGCCCAGATCGTCGCCACCCTGGAAGAGGCTCTGGTCGGCTGCAACCTGGTGCTCGGCACCAGCGCTCGCGATCGGCGTATCCCCTGGCCGCTGCTGGATCCGCGTGAGTGCGGCACCAAAGTGGTGGAAGAGGCCATCGGCGGTGCCGAAATTGCCTTGGTATTTGGCCGTGAAGATTCCGGCCTCACCAACGAAGAGCTGCAGCGATGTCATTATCACGTGCATATCCCCTCAGACCCTGAGTTCAGCTCGCTGAACCTCGGGGCGGCGGTGCAAGTGTTGACGTACGAAGTGCGCATGGCCTGGCTGGCTGCTGCCGGCCAGCCGAGCAAAGTGGAAAAGGACGAAGTGGCGTCGACCAAAAGTGGTGAGCTGGCCACCATGGACGAGCTGGAGCGGTTCTATGAGCACCTGGAGCAAACCCTGGTGGCCATCGAATTCCTCGATCCTGAAAAGCCACGGCACTTGATGGCGCGCCTGCGTCGTTTGTACGGTCGCAGCTCGGTGAGCCGGGCGGAGATGAATATATTGCGTGGCATCCTCACGGAAACCCAGAAAGCGGCCCGTGGTGAGCTTCTTAAGCGGAAGGATTAAAAATGTTCGAGCGTTTGCGAGAAGATATCCAGAGTGTTTTCCATCGTGACCCGGCGGCGCGCAACGCCTTTGAAGTGCTGACCTGCTATCCGGGCCTGCACGCGATCTGGATTCACCGTCTGTCCGGCGCCTTGTGGGGCATGGGCTGGAAATGGCTGGCCCGGCTGGTGTCGAACTTCGGTCGCTGGTTGACCGGCATCGAGATTCATCCGGGCGCCAAGGTGGGCCGTCGCTTCTTTATCGACCATGGCATGGGTATTGTCATAGGCGAGACCGCCGAGATCGGTGATGACGTGACGCTTTACCAAGGTGTGACCCTGGGCGGTACTACATGGAATAAAGGCAAGCGTCACCCGACCCTGGAAAATGGTGTGGTGGTGGGGGCGGGCGCCAAGGTGCTGGGGCCCTTTACCGTGGGTGCCGGTGCCAAGGTAGGTTCCAACGCCGTGGTGACCAAGGCTGTACCTGCTGGCGCCACCGTGGTGGGTATTCCGGGTCGCATCATCGTCAAACCAGAGGTCGGCGACGAGCAGGAGGCCAAGCGCAAGGCCATGGCCGAGAAGATCGGTTTTGACGCCTATGGCGTCAGCGAAGACATGCCCGATCCGGTGGCTCGCGCCATTGGTCAGCTGCTTGATCATCTGCAAGCAGTGGACGGCAAGCTGGACGGTATGTGTGGTGCGCTGAAGGATCTGGGCAGCCCATACTGTGCGAAGGATCTGCCTGAGTTGCGCGAAGAGGACTTCGCCGAGATCAAGGACGAGGCCGCCACCAAGGCAAGCTGAGGTCCCCTGTGGGAGGGGGCTTGCCCCCGATAGCGGTAGGTCAGTTGATGCCTGATTGGCTGACACTCAGTCATCGGGAGCAAGCCCCCTCCCACATTTTGATCTCCATTGGTCTCGAGATCTCTGCCAGGCCTTGTTCCCGCTGGTCCATCCCACCCCATCCTGCTATGATTCGCGCGCCCTTTTTACGGGTATTCCTGACTAAAGTACTAGGTCTTATAGTTGACTTAAATACTCGGGAATCGCATACTTGCTCCCATTCTGAAACACCTTGGTACTTGTCCATGAGACTGACTACAAAAGGCCGATACGCGGTGACCGCCATGCTTGACCTGGCCCTGCACGCGCAAACTGGGCCGGTGTCCCTGGCCGATATCTCCGAGCGCCAAGGCATTTCCCTGTCCTACCTCGAGCAGCTGTTCGCCAAATTGCGCCGCAGCAATCTGGTTTCCAGCGTTCGTGGTCCAGGTGGTGGCTATCAATTGTCCCGCGACATGCAGGGCATTCAGGTGGCCCAGGTGATCGACGCGGTCAACGAATCCGTCGATGCCACCAAATGCCAGGGTTTGGGTGATTGCCACGCCGGCGACACCTGCCTGACACACCACTTGTGGTGTGACTTGAGCCTGCAGATCCATGAGTTTTTGAGTGGTATCAGCTTGGCTGATCTTGTGACTCGCCGTGAGGTGCAAGAAGTAGCCCAGCGTCAGGACCAGCGCCGTTGCAATACCAAGGCGCCGCGTCTGGACAAGATCGAAGCGTCCGCCGTCGAGTGACAGCCGAAGAGCTAACGGCGTGCCAGCCAGCCTGATTTAGGAGAAAGTCCATGAAATTGCCGATTTACCTTGATTACTCAGCGACCACCCCGGTTGATCCGCGTGTTGCGCAAAAAATGAGCGAATGCCTGCTGGTTGACGGAAACTTCGGCAACCCGGCCTCCCGTTCCCACGTATTCGGCTGGAAGGCCGAGGAAGCGGTCGAGAACGCGCGTCGCCAGGTCGCTGATCTGGTCAACGCCGACCCGCGTGAAATCGTCTGGACGTCCGGTGCTACCGAGTCCGACAACCTGGCTATCAAGGGTGCGGCGCATTTCTACGCAACCAAGGGCAAGCACCTGATCACCACCAAGATTGAGCACAAGGCTGTCCTCGACACCATGCGCCAACTGGAGCGTGAAGGTTTCGAGGTGACTTACCTTGAGCCCACCACCGACGGTATCGTCACCCCTGCGATGATCGAAGCCGCGATGCGTGAAGACACCATCCTGGTTTCCGTGATCCACGTGAACAACGAAATCGGTACCATCAACGACATCGCCGCCATCGGCGAGCTGACGCGCTCCAAGGGTGTGTTGCTACACGTCGACGCTGCTCAGTCTACCGGCAAGGTCGATATCGACCTGTCCAAGCTGAAAGTCGACCTGATGTCGTTCTCGGCCCACAAGACTTACGGCCCTAAAGGCATCGGCGCTCTCTACGTCAGCCGCAAGCCACGCGTGCGCATCGAAGCGACCATGCACGGTGGCGGCCACGAACGCGGCATGCGTTCGGGCACCCTGGCGACCCACCAGATCGTCGGCATGGGTGAAGCCTTCCGCGTAGCCAAGGAAGACATGGCTGCCGAAAACGTACGTATCAAGGCCCTGAGTGATCGCTTCTACAAGCAGGTCGAGAACCTTGAAGAACTGTACATCAACGGCAGCATGACTGCCCGTGTACCGCACAACCTGAATTTGAGCTTCAACTATGTCGAAGGCGAGTCGCTGATCATGGCGCTCAAGGACCTGGCGGTCTCGTCCGGTTCGGCCTGTACCTCGGCATCCCTTGAGCCTTCGTATGTATTGCGCGCCCTGGGCCGCAACGACGAACTGGCACACAGCTCGATCCGCTTTACGTTCGGCCGCTTCACCACTGAAGAGCAAGTCGACTATGCCGCGCAGAAGGTCTGCGAAGCCGTCAACAAGCTGCGCGTTCTGTCGCCGCTGTGGGACATGTACAAAGACGGTGTCGATATTTCCAAGATCGAGTGGGCGGCACACTAAATATAGAAGCCGCCACCCAAGCTCTGTAGGAACGTGGCGGTAAACGCAGGCGTTTCTACAGGGTTCCAGAGCGGCCCTGATGAGTGAGGATTCAGTACCATGGCTTACAGCGAAAAGGTCATCGACCACTACGAAAACCCGCGCAACGTCGGCAAGATGAACGCGGAAGATCCTGATGTCGGCACCGGCATGGTCGGCGCTCCGGCGTGCGGCGATGTGATGCGCCTGCAGATCAAGGTCAACGATGCTGGCGTTATCGAAGACGCCAAATTCAAGACTTATGGCTGCGGTTCGGCAATTGCCTCCAGTTCCCTTGCGACCGAATGGATGAAAGGCAAGACCCTGGATGAGGCTGTCACCATCAGCAACACCCAGCTGGCCGAAGAACTGGCACTGCCGCCAGTGAAAATCCACTGCTCGGTACTCGCTGAAGACGCCATCAAGGCGGCGGTTCGCGACTACAAGCAGAAGAAAGGCTTGATCTAAGCATTTGGCGACGAGTAAGGAGTCAACGATGGCTATCAGCATGACAGAAGCGGCAGCGCAGCACATTCGCCGCTCCCTGAATGGGCGCGGTAAAGGTGAGGGGATTCGTCTGGGTGTACGCACCACGGGCTGTTCCGGCCTTGCCTACGTGCTGGAGTTTGTCGACGAGGTGGTTGAAGAGGACCAGGTGTTCGAAAGTCACGGCGAGAAAGTGATCATCGACCCCAAGAGCCTGACCTACCTGGACGGCACCGAGCTCGATTTCGTCAAGGAAGGGTTGAACGAAGGCTTCAAGTTCAACAACCCCAACGTGCGCGGTGAATGTGGCTGCGGCGAAAGCTTCAACATCTGAGGCTACTCGTGGGTACTCCTTGTCATTTCGCTTTATTCGAGCTGCAGCCGAGCTTTCGGCTGGACCTCGAGCAGCTTGCCACGCGCTATCGAGAACTGGCGCGTGGGGTGCATCCGGACCGCTTTGCCGACGCTTCCGAGCGTGAGCAACGCCTGGCCCTGGAGCAATCGGCCAGCCTCAACGAAGCCTATCAGACGCTCAAAAGCCCCCCCAAACGCGCGCGCTATTTGCTGGCGATGAAGGGCGGTGAGTTGCCGATGGAAGTCACCGTGCATGACCCGGACTTCCTGATGCAGCAGATGCAATGGCGTGAGGAGCTCGAAGATCTGCAGGACGAAGCCGATGTGGCGGGTGTCGCGGTCTTCAAACGTCGTCTGAAAACTGCCCAGGACGAGCTCAACGAAAGCTTTGCGGCCTGTTGGGATGATGCTGCGCAACGTGAACAGGCCGAGCGCCTGATGCGGCGTATGCAGTTCCTCGACAAGCTCACCTACGAAGTGCGCCAGCTAGAAGAGCGCCTCGACGATTAACCCAGTGCTGCCCGTGATGCACGCCTGATAGACAGATAAGACCTGATTACCATGGCCCTACTGCAAATCGCCGAACCCGGCCAAAGCCCTCAACCGCACCAGCGTCGCCTGGCGGTCGGGATTGACCTGGGCACCACCAATTCCCTGGTTGCTGCCTTGCGCAGTGGCCTGTCCGAGCCTCTGCCCGATGCCGATGGGCAGGTGATCCTGCCGTCCGCCGTGCGTTACCACCCTGATCGTACCGAAGTGGGTGAGTCGGCCAAGTTGGCCGCGTCCTCGGACCCCCTGAACACTGTGCTGTCGGTCAAGCGCTTGATGGGTCGTGGGCTGTCCGACGTCAAGCAGTTGGGCGACCAGTTGCCGTACCGCTTTGTCGGCGGTGAGTCCCATATGCCGTTTATCGACACCGTCCAGGGCCCGAAAAGCCCGGTCGAAGTGTCGGCTGATATCCTCAAGGTGCTGCGCCAGCGTGCGGAAAAAACCTTGGGCGGCGAGCTGGTCGGGGCGGTGATCACCGTTCCGGCGTATTTCGATGACGCCCAGCGCCAAGCCACCAAGGACGCGGCGAAACTGGCGGGCCTGAATGTACTGCGCCTGCTCAACGAGCCGACCGCTGCGGCTGTGGCCTACGGCCTCGATCAGCACGCTGAAGGCCTGGTTGCCATTTATGATCTGGGCGGCGGCACCTTCGATATTTCGATCCTGCGCCTGACCGGCGGTGTTTTCGAAGTGCTGGCCACCGGTGGCGACAGTGCCCTGGGCGGCGATGACTTCGACCACGCCATCGCCGGCTGGATCATCACCAGCGCCGGTTTGTCTGCCGACCTGGACCCGGGCGCGCAGCGTAACTTGCTGCAAACTGCCTGTGCGGCCAAGGAAGCGCTGACTGATGCTGCATCTGTTGAAGTCAAGTATGGTGATTGGTCGGCACAGCTGACCCGCGAAGCGTTTGACGCGCTGATCGAGCCGATGGTCGCCCGCAGCCTGAAGGCTTGCCGTCGTGCTGTGCGTGACTCCGGTATTGAACTGGAAGATGTCGGCGCTGTGGTCATGGTCGGTGGCTCCACTCGCGTGCCCCGTGTGCGTGAGGCGGTTGCCGAAGCCTTTGGTCGCCAGCCGTTGACTGAAATCGATCCGGATCAAGTGGTGGCCATTGGCGCCGCAATCCAGGCCGATACCCTGGCTGGTAACAAGCGCGATGGTGGCGAACTGCTGCTGCTCGACGTGATTCCTTTGTCCCTGGGCCTGGAAACCATGGGCGGCCTGATGGAGAAGGTGATTCCACGCAACACCACCATCCCCGTCGCGCGCGCCCAGGATTTCACCACCTACAAAGACGGCCAGACGGCCATGATGATTCATGTGCTGCAAGGCGAGCGCGAGCTGATCAGCGACTGCCGCTCCCTGGCGCGTTTTGAATTGCGCGGCATCCCGGCGATGGTGGCTGGTGCAGCGAAGATTCGCGTCACCTATCAGGTCGACGCCGATGGCCTGCTCAGCGTGGCTGCGCGTGAACTGGCCTCGGGCGTTGAGGCCAGCATCCAGGTCAAACCGTCCTACGGCCTGACCGACGGCGAAATCGCCAAAATGCTCAAGGACTCGTTCCAGTATGCCGGTGACGACAAGGTTGCCCGCGTACTGCGTGAGCAGCAAGTGGATGCCCAGCGCCTGCTCGAAGCGGTGCAGGGCGCCCTTGAAGCCGACGGCGAGCGCCTGCTGGATGCCGAAGAGCGCATGGTCATCGACCTGCAGATGCAGGAATTGGCCGAACTGATGAAAGGCAACGATGGTTACGCCATCGAGCAACAGACCAAGCGCCTGTCGCAAGTGACTGATGCCTTTGCCGCCCGTCGTATGGATCAGACGGTGAAAGCCGCACTGGCGGGCCGCAACCTGAATGAAATCGAGGAATAACTGATGCCGCAGGTCACTTTTCTACCGCACGCCGAACACTGCCCGGATGGCATGGTCGTGGAGGCAGAGACCGGCAAGTCCCTGCTTGACGTCGCGCACGACAACCATATCGAGATTGAAAGTGCGTGTGGTGGCGTCAATGCCTGCACCACTTGCCACTGCATCATTCGTAAAGGTTTCGACAGCCTTAATGAGGCTGACGACCTGGAAGAAGACTATCTTGATAGGGCGTGGGGGCTGGAGCCGACGTCGCGTCTGAGTTGCCAGGCGAAAGTGGGGACTGAAGACCTCACCGTTGAAATTCCGAAATATTCGCTCAACCATGCCGCCGAAGCGCCGCATTGATTCAAGGAACTGTCATGAGCCTGAAATGGGTTGATGTACAAGAAATCGCTATACAACTTGCCGAAGCTCACCCTGAGGTCAATCCTCTTACCGTGAACTTCGTCAAGCTGCGCAACCTCGTAATGGCGCTGCCGGATTTTGACGACATCCCTGACCGGGGTGGCGAAAAGGTCCTGGAGGCGATTCAAGGCCTGTGGATCGAAGAAGCAGACTGAGCCGCCTTTTTACGCAGTTAGGCAATACCCAATAACCCGCGTATAATTCGCGGGTTTAATTTTTCGTAAATTACCGTTTCTGGAGTTACACCATGGCTGTTCAACGTACTTTCTCCATCATCAAGCCTGACGCTGTTGCAAAAAACGTCATCGGCGAGATCACCACTCGTTTCGAAAAAGCCGGCCTGAAGGTTGTAGCTTCGAAACTCAAGCAACTGTCCAAGGCTGAAGCTGAAGGCTTCTACGCTGAGCACAGCGCTCGTGGCTTCTTCGGCGACCTGGTTGCCTTCATGATCTCCGGTCCTGTTGTTGTTCAGGTTCTGGAAGGCGAAAACGCTATCGCTCTGAACCGTGAGCTGATGGGCGCTACCAACCCTAAAGAAGCGGCTGCCGGCACCATTCGTGCTGACTTCGCTGAGTCCATCGATGCCAACGCTGTTCACGGTTCGGACTCCGAAGCCGCTGCTGCTCGCGAAATCTCGTACTTTTTCGCTGCTACTGAAGTAACCGCTCGCTAAGCATCGGCTTAAAGAGTGAGGGTGAATCCATGACTACATCGACTGTTAAAACCAACCTGCTGGGTCTGACTCAGCCGGAAATGGAGAAATTCTTCGACTCAATCGGGGAGAAGCGTTTCCGTGCCGGTCAGGTAATGAAGTGGATTCACCACTTTGGCGTCGACGATTTCGACGCCATGACGAACGTCAGCAAGGCCCTGCGCGACAAGCTCAAGGCCATTGCCGAGGTGCGTGGTCCCGAGGTTGTCAGCGAGGACATCTCCAGCGACGGCACCCGTAAATGGGTGGTGCGCGTGGCGTCCGGCAGCTGCGTCGAGACCGTGTACATTCCCCAGGGCAAACGCGGCACCTTGTGCGTTTCGTCCCAGGCAGGCTGTGCCCTGGATTGCAGTTTCTGCTCCACCGGCAAGCAAGGCTTCAATAGCAACCTCACCGCCGCCGAAGTCATCGGCCAGGTGTGGATTGCCAACAAATCCTTTGGCAGCGTCCCGGCGACCGTCGACCGTGCCATCACCAACGTGGTGATGATGGGCATGGGTGAGCCGCTGCTGAACTTCGACAACGTGATTGCGGCCATGCACCTGATGATGGACGACCTGGGCTACGGCATCTCCAAGCGCCGTGTGACCCTGTCGACCTCCGGCGTGGTGCCGATGATCGATGAGCTGGCCAAGCATATCGACGTCTCCCTGGCGTTGTCGTTGCACGCACCGAATGACGCATTGCGTAACCAATTGGTGCCGATCAACAAGAAGTATCCGCTTAAGATGCTGCTCGAATCTTGCCAGCGTTACATGGCGACCTTGGGTGAGAAGCGTGTGCTGACCATTGAGTACACCATGCTCAAGGACATCAACGACAAGGTCGAGCACGCGGTCGAGATGATCGAGTTGCTCAAGAACACGCCGTGCAAGATCAACCTGATCCCGTTCAACCCGTTTCCACATTCTGGCTACGAGCGGCCGAGCAACAACGCCATCCGCCGTTTCCAGGATCAACTGCACCAGGCCGGCTACAACGTCACCGTACGCACCACCCGTGGTGAAGACATCGACGCCGCCTGTGGCCAATTGGTAGGGCAGGTGATGGACCGCACCCGCCGCAGCGAACGTTATATCGCCGTGCGCGAACTTAACGCCGCCGAAGATTTGCCGCAAATTGCTGTGAATCGAATCTGAGAGAGGATCTCTATGCCCTTGCGCCTTGCGCTGCTTTTACTGCTTACCGGCCTCGTTGCCGGTTGTGTTTCATCGGGCCATGACAGCCCTTTGCACACCACTAAAGGCCGTGATGAGGCGCGGGTTGCCTATGTGCAATTGGGCTTGGGGTATTTGCGTCAAGGTATGAGCGAGCAAGCCAAGGTGCCGCTGAAAAAGGCCCTTGAACTGGACAGCGCGGATGCCGATGCCAACGCCGCACTGGCTCTGGTGTTTCAGGCCCAGGCAGAGCCTGAGCTGGCCGACCGCTATTTCAGCAAGGCCCTGGCTTCCCGTCCTGCCGATCCCAGGTTGCTGAACAACTATGGCAGTTTCCTGTTCGAGCAGAAACGGTATGACCAAGCCGCCGCTTATTTCCAGCAAGCCAGCGCCGATACTCTTTATCCTGAGCGTTCGCGGGTGTTCGAGAACCTCGGGGTGACCTCGATGCGCCTGGGTCAGCGCGACAGCGCGCGTCAGCAGCTGGAAAAAGCCCTGCATCTGAACAGTCGCCAGCCAAGGGCTTTGCTCGAAATGGCTGAGTTGTCTTACGAAGACAGGCATTATGTGCCGGCACGAGACTATTACGAGCGTTTTAGCCTGCTCAGCGGGCAAAATGCACGTAGTCTATTGCTCGGTGTGCGCCTGGCGACGGTTCATGAAGAACACGACACGGCCGCACGTTTTGGCCAGCAACTCGAACGACTCTATCCCGGTACGCCGGAATATCAGCAATACCTGTCGGAGCAATGATGAAAGCCGCGCACCCGGAAGATGTAGCAGCTAATCGCGTAAACCCAGGCGAAACCTTGCGTCAGGCCCGCGAAAGCAATGGTTGGTCGCTGGCGGAAGTGGCCCTCAAGCTCAATTTGACCAGCACGTCCCTGGCCAATCTGGAAGCCGGCGCGTTCGACAAGCTGCCTGGGCACACCTTTGCCCGTGGCTATATTCGCGCCTACGCCAAATTGCTGGGTATTGACCAGGCCGTGCTGGTGCAGGAATTCGACCAGTTCACCGGTACCGATGCCCAGGGCAGCAATGTCCATGGCCTTGGGCGCATCGAAGAGCCAACGCGGGTTTCCCACACGATTTTGCGGATTGTCAGCCTGTTGCTGCTGGTTGCCGTGGTCGGCGGCGGTTTCGTCTGGTGGCAAGACCAGGCCTCCCAGCGCAACAAAGACCTGACCAGCAACGCCATGGAGCACGTCGAAGTCGAAAGCGCCGATGGCACCACCCAGATTCATCCGCTGGACGAGCCGGAAGACCAGGCGGTTGCCGAAGGGCAGGCCGCACCGCAAGTGCCGGCTACGGCTGAGCAGCCGGCGCCGCAAGTGGGCACCACGCCTGCTGACACTGCGGCGGTACAGGCGCCGGTGACCCCGGCAGCACCCGTGGTTCAAGCTCCTGCGGCACCCGTACCCGTACCCGCACCCGCGACGCCTGCGCCAGCCGCACCGGCAGCGCCAGCAATGTCGCCTCCGACCACCCCTGCGTTGATCGCCGGTGACGGGCGCGTACAGATCACCTTCATCGCTGACTGCTGGACGCAGGTCACCGATGGCAACGGCAAAGTGCTGTTCAGCGGTTTGAAGCGTAAGGGAGATACGCTTGACCAGGGCGGCAAGCCTCCTTTGACGCTGCGTCTGGGCTTTGCCCGTGGCGCGCAAGTGGCCTACAACGGCCAGCCTGTAGACGTGGCGCCGTTCACCAGTGGCGAGACCGCTCGCCTCAAGTTGGGACAATAGTCATGCACGGCGAATCTCCAATCAAACGTCGCGTATCGCGCAAGATCTGGGTCGGCTCGGTGCCGGTGGGGGGCGATGCCCCCATTGCAGTGCAAAGCATGACCAACAGCGACACTAACGATGTGGCCGCCACCGTCGCCCAGATCAATCGCCTGGAAGCGGCCGGCGTGGACATCGTGCGGGTTTCCGTACCGGACATGGATGCCGCCGAGGCTTTCGGCCGCATCAAGCAGTTGGTCAAGGTGCCGCTGGTTGCCGACATTCACTTCGACTACAAGATTGCACTGCGCGTGGCCGAGCTGGGTGTGGACTGCCTGCGTATCAACCCGGGCAACATCGGTCGCGAAGACCGCGTGCGCGCCGTGGTGGACGCTGCCCGTGATCGCGGGATTCCGATCCGCATTGGCGTGAACGCCGGCTCCCTGGAAAAAGACCTGCAAAAAAAATACGGCGAGCCTACCCCGGCGGCGCTGGTCGAGTCGGCACTGCGCCACGTTGAGCACCTGGAGCGCCTGAATTTCCAGGACTTCAAGGTCAGCGTAAAGGCCTCCGATGTGTTCATGGCGGTAGAAGCCTACCGCCTGCTGGCCAAGGAAATCGTGCAACCACTGCACTTGGGTATCACTGAAGCTGGCGGTTTGCGCTCAGGCACAGTGAAATCTGCGGTGGGTCTCGGTATGCTGCTCGCCGAAGGGATTGGCGATACTATCCGCATCTCCCTGGCGGCAGACCCCGTAGAGGAAGTGAAGGTCGGCTACGACATTCTCAAATCCCTGCGTTTGCGTTCCCGTGGTATCAACTTCATTGCCTGCCCGAGCTGCTCGCGGCAGAACTTCGACGTGGTGAAAACCATGAACGACCTGGAGCTGCGCCTCGAAGACCTGCTGGTGCCGCTGGATGTCGCAGTCATCGGTTGTGTGGTCAACGGGCCGGGTGAGGCCAAAGAGGCTCATGTGGGCCTGACCGGTGGTACGCCGAATTTGATTTACATCGACGGCAAGCCGTCGCAGAAGCTAACGAATGACAATCTGGTGGATGAGCTGGAAAAGCTGATCCGCGAGAAAGCGGCCGAGAAGGTCGCCGCTGACGCAGCGCTGATCGCTCGCGGCTGATTGAACGAATTTAAGGATTTGATGTGAGCAAGTCTCTGCAAGCCATTCGTGGCATGAACGACATCCTGCCGGAGCAGACGCCACTGTGGCGCTACTTCGAAAGCACTGTCGCGCGCCTGCTGGATAACTACGGTTACAAGCAGATCCGCATGCCGATCGTCGAGTTCACCGAGCTGTTCAAACGCTCCATCGGTGAAGTGACCGACATCGTCGAAAAAGAGATGTACACCTTCGAAGACCGCAACGGCGACTCCCTGACCCTGCGTCCGGAAGGCACTGCCGCGTGCGTGCGCGCCGTACTGGAACATGGCATCACCGGTGGTGGCCAAACCCAGAAGCTCTGGTACATCGGCCCGATGTTCCGCCACGAGCGCCCGCAGAAAGGCCGCTATCGCCAGTTCCACCAGATCGGTTGCGAAGTCTTCAACCTTGACGGCCCGGACATCGATGCCGAGCTGATTGTGCTGACCTGGCGCCTGTGGGGCCAACTGGGCATCCGCGATGCGGTCAAGCTCGAACTCAACAGCCTGGGTACCAGCGAGTCCCGGGGCCGCTATCGCGAAGCCCTGGTCGAATACCTGTCGGCTCACCTGGATAAATTGGACGAAGACAGCCAGCGCCGTCTGAAAACCAACCCGTTGCGCGTTCTGGATACCAAGAACGCCGACACCCAGGCCGTATTGGTCAATGCACCGAAAATGGCCGATTACCTGGACGACGAATCCCGCTTGCACTTCGAGGGCCTCAAGGCTCGCCTGGATGCCGCGGGGATTCCCTACGTGATCAACCCCAAGCTGGTGCGTGGCCTCGACTACTACAGCAAGACCGTATTCGAGTGGGTCACCGACAAGCTCGGCGCCCAAGGCACCGTGTGTGCCGGTGGTCGCTACGACGGCCTGGTCGAGCAAATGGGCGGCAAGCCGACTACGGGCGTGGGCTTTGCCATGGGTATCGAGCGACTGATCCTGTTGCTGGAAACCCTTGAACAGGTTCCCGAAGAAATTTCCCGTCAGGTGGACGTGTACCTGTGCGCTTTTGGCGAGGCTGCCGAACTGGCCGCCCTGGCCTTGAGCGAGAAGGTGCGCGACCAACTGCCGAACCTGCGCCTGCAGATCAATGCCGGCGCCGGCAGCTTCAAGAGCCAGTTCAAGAAGGCCGACAAGAGCGGTGCGCTGTACGCACTGATCCTTGGCGATGACGAATTGGCCCAGCAAGTGATAGGTTTCAAACCCCTGCGTGGCCAGGGTGAACAACAGAACGTTGCCTTTGATGCGCTCGCTGCGCACTTGGCCACCTGCGTCGTGCAGGGTTGAAGCTGTCGAACAGCCGAATTTAGCGATTAAGGAGTATTGGGGTGTCGAGTACTGATGATGAGCAACTGGCCGAGTTCAAGGACTGGTGGCAGCGTAACGGCAAGCCCCTGGTCACTGGCGGCCTGCTGGCTTTAGTGGTGGTGTTCGGCTGGCAAGCCTGGACCAAGTATCAGGCCAACCAATCCCAGGGCGCCTCGATCGTTTACCAGCAATTGCTGGAAACTACCCTGACGCCGGACGGCAAGCCTGACCCTGCGCAGGTGGCAGACCTGGCCGGCAAGCTGAAAAACGAATTCGGCGGTAGCACCTACGCCCAGTACGGCAGCCTGTTCGTCGCGAAAGTCGCGGTCGATACCGGCAAGCTGGATGACGCAGCCACCGAGCTGAAGGCCATTGCCGACAAGCCGACCAACCCGACCCTGGGTGAAATCGCACGTCAGCGCCTGGCACAGGTATTGGCGGCACAGAACAAGGCTGACGAAGCACTCAAACTGCTCGACGGCGATGCTGACAAGGCATTCGTGGCCACTCGCGAAGAGCTCAAGGGCGACCTGTTGGTCCAATTGGGTCGTACCGACGAAGCCCATGCTGCGTACCAAAAAGCCAAGGCGGCGCTGTCTGATGAAGCGGCGGTCGGTGGCTTACAAATCAAGCTCGACGACTTGGCCAAAGGGGATGCGTGACGTGATCCGTTGGAAACATGCAGCATTGCTGGCTCTGGCCGTTTTGGCCGCGGGTTGCAGCAGCAACAGCAAAAAAGAACTGCCGCCTGCCGAGCTGACCAGCTTCAAGGAAGAAGTGGTCCTGCAAAAACAATGGAGCCAATCCATTGGTGACGGGCAGGGCGACCTCTACAACCTGTTGCAGCCGGCGATCGACGGCGACAACATCGTGGCCACTGATTCCACTGGCGTCGTGGTTGCCATGGATCGCATGAACGGCGACGTCAAGTGGAAGAAAGACCTCGAACTGCCGGTTTCCGGTGGTGTGGGTGTCGGCTACGGCATGGTGCTGATCGGTACGCTCAAAGGTGATGTGGTCGCACTCGACTCCAGCACCGGCGAAGAGAAATGGCGCGCTCGCGTGACCAGTGAAGTGCTCTCGGCGCCAGCGACCAACGGCGATATCGTCGTGGTGCAGACCCAGGATGACCGCGTAATCGGTCTGGATGCCTCCACTGGCGACCAACGCTGGTTGTACGACAGCACCCCGGCGGTGTTGACCCTGCGTGGTACCAGTGGTCCGATTGTGACCAACAATCTCGCTGTGGCTGGCCTGTCGACCGGTAAAGTAGTCGCCCTGGATACCCAGAACGGCGTGCCGGCGTGGGAAACCCGTGTGGCTATCCCGCAAGGCCGTTCCGAGCTGGACCGCGTCGTGGACATCGACGGTGGCCTGCTGCTGTCGGGTGAAACTCTCTACGTGGCCACCTATCAGGGCCGTGTTGCCGCGCTGGACCTGCAAAGCGGCCGCATCAACTGGCAGCGTGATGCTTCCAGCTATGCGGGTGTCGCCCAAGGGTTTGGCAGCGTCTACGTGAGCCTGGCCTCCGGCACCGTTGAAAGTGTCGATGAGCGTTCCACCACTGCACTGTGGAGCAACGACTCGCTGGCTCGCCGCCAACTGTCGGCACCGGAAGTCTTCTCCAGCTACGTAGCAGTCGGTGACTTTGAAGGTTACCTGCACCTGCTGAGCCAGGTGGATGGTCGCTTTGTCGGTCGCCAACGTATCGACAGCGACGGCCTGCGTGCGCGTCCGCTGGTGGTAGGTAACATGCTTTATGTGTATGGCAACGGCGGCAAGCTGGAAGCCCTGACCATCAAGTAAGAACCATGCTTGGGGTAACACCCAGGCGGCCCTGCTTTTGCGGGGCATGCGGCATCTGACGATGCTGCCCCGAGCACCAGCCGCTGCCCTGCAGCGGCTTTTGTATTTTCTGAAATAACGAAGTGGAGAGCCGCATGGTTCCCGTAATCGCCCTGGTGGGCCGACCTAACGTCGGCAAGTCCACCTTGTTCAACCGCCTGACCAGGACTCGCGACGCCATTGTCGGCGACTTGTCCGGTCTGACCCGTGATCGCCAATACGGTGAGGCAAAGTGGCAAGGGCGCTCCTACATTATTGTCGACACCGGTGGTATCTCCGGTGACGAGCATGGCATGGACGAAAAAATGGCCGAGCAGTCGCTGCTGGCCATTGAAGAAGCCGATGTCGTGTTGTTCCTGGTGGACGCCCGCGCGGGCTATACCGCCGCTGACCAGATGATTGGCGAGCACCTGCGCAAGCGCAACAAGCGTTCCTATCTGGTCGCCAACAAGATCGACAACATCGATCCTGAGGCGGCCCGTGCCGAATTCAGCCCGATGGGCCTGGGTGATGCGATCCCGGTCGCGGGTGCCCACGGCCGTGGCATCACCCAGATGCTGGAAATCGCCCTGCGCGACTTCCCCAAGGATGATGTCGAGGAAGAAGAGGGCGAGGAAGAGATCGTCGCTGAAGGCGAGGAAGCCAAGCGCATTCCTGGCCCGAGCGAAAAAGACGGTATCAAGATCGCTATCATCGGCCGCCCGAACGTCGGCAAGTCGACCCTGGTCAACCGTATGCTCGGTGAAGACCGCGTTATCGTCTACGACCAGCCCGGCACCACTCGCGACAGTATCTACATCCCGTTCGAGCGTAACGACGAGAAGTACACGCTGATCGACACCGCTGGTGTGCGCAAGCGCGGCAAGATCCACGAAGAAGTTGAAAAGTTCTCCGTGGTCAAAACCCTGCAAGCGATCAAAGACGCCAACGTGGTGATCTTCGTGATGGACGCCCGCGAAGGCGTGGTGGACCACGACCTCAACTTGCTGGGCTTTGCCCTGGAAGCCGGTCGGGCCCTGGTGATCGCGATCAACAAGTGGGACGGCATGACGCCGAGCGAGCGCGATTTCGTCAAGATCGAACTGCAGCGTCGGTTGTTCTTCGTCGAGTTCGCCGATATCCACTTTATCTCGGCACTGCACGGTACTGGCGTGGGTAACCTCTACGCCTCGGTACAGAACTCGTTCAAGTCCGCGGTCACCCGCTGGCCGACCAACCGTCTGACCCAGATCCTCGAAGACGCCGTGGGCGAGCACGCACCGCCGATGGTCAACAACCGTCGGATCAAACTGCGTTACGCCCACTTGGGTGGTGCCAACCCGCCGATTATCGTGATCCACGGTAACCAGATCGAGAAGGTGCCCAAGTCCTACGTGCGTTACCTGGAAAATACTTACCGCCGAGTCTTGAAACTGGTCGGTACGCCGATCCGTATCGAGTTCAAGGGTGGCGAGAACCCATACGAAGGCAACAAGAACACACTGACCGACCGTCAGGTGAACAAGAAGCGTCGTTTGATGACTCACCACAAGAAGGCCGACAAGAAGCGCCGTGACAAGAAATAACGGCAGCTTTGCGTTGTAAGCGACACGCTGCAAGAGAGGGCTCCTTTGGAGCCCTTTTTTGTGCGCGGCCGTTTGTGCCTTGACCCGGTGCAATTGGCAGCTTAAAACTTGGGGCTCACCTGCAGGGGCCTCCGATGATCACCAGCAAGCTGCCGAATGTCGGCACGACCATTTTCACCACTATGTCGCAACTTGCGGCTGAAACCGGCGCGCTCAACCTGTCCCAGGGTTTCCCGGATTTCAATGGCCCGCAAGGTTTACTCGATGCAGTGGGCAAGCATATCGCTCTGGGTCACAACCAGTACGCGCCCATGACCGGCTTGCCCGTGTTGCGTCAGCAGGTGGCCGCCAAGATTGCTCGCAGTTATGGCGCCGCAGTCGATGCCGACAGCGAGGTGACCATCACTCCTGGCGCCACCGAGGCGATCTTCTGCGCGATCCAGGCGGTGATTCGCAGTGGCGATGAAGTCATCGTGTTCGACCCCAGCTACGACAGCTATGAGCCCTCGGTGGAGCTGGCCGGTGGTCGTTGCGTGCATGTGCAACTGAGTCTGGACGGTTTTGCCCTCGACTTCGAGCAGATCAAGGCGGCGCTGTCGCCGCGCACCCGCATGATCATCATCAACTCGCCACATAACCCCACTGGTGCGCTGATCAGCCGCGCCGAGCTGGACCAGTTGGCCGAACTGATCCGCGACCGCGATATCTACCTGGTCAGTGATGAGGTCTACGAACACCTGGTGTTCGACGGTGTGCCTCACGTCAGCATATTGGCCCATCAGGAGCTGTATCAGCGCGCCTTCGTGGTCAGCTCCTTCGGCAAGACCTATCACGTGACCGGCTGGAAAACCGGTTACGTGGTCGCGCCGCCGGCCCTGACTGCCGAACTGCGCAAAGTGCATCAATATGTCAACTTTTGCGGCGTGACCCCTTTGCAGTACGCTTTGGCTGACTTCATGGCTGATCACCCGGAGCATGTCGAAGAACTGCCGGCCTTTTACCAGGCCAAGCGCGACATGTTTTGCGACCTGCTGGGGCCATCCCGCTTCAGTTTTACCCGGGTGAGCGGCACTTATTTCCAACTGGTGGATTACTCACAGATTCGCCCAGACCTGGATGACGTCGCCATGTCCCTGTGGATGACCCGCGAACATGGCGTGGCGACGATACCGGTCTCGGTGTTCTACCAGCACCCACCCCAAGGCCAGCGCCTGGTGCGTCTGTGCTTTGCCAAACGCGAGGAGACGCTGCAACAAGCAGCCGAAAAGCTATGCGTGATCTGAGTGCACTGCCCAATCTGAACATCGCCCTGATTCAGACCAGCCTGGTGTGGCATGACCGTCAGGCTAACCTTGAGCATTTTGAGCTGCTGCTGGAGCAGGCCAATGGTGCGGACCTGATCATACTGCCGGAGATGTTCACCACCGGTTTCTCCATGGAGTCAGCCACCCTCGCCGAGCCGGAAAAGGGGCCGACCCATCACTGGCTCCAGGCGCAGGCAACCAAATACAACGCGGTGATCACTGGCAGCGTGATTATCCAGGCCGCCGACGGTAGCCACCGCAACCGCCTGTTGTGGGCAAGGCCGGATGGTGAGGTGCTGCATTACGACAAGCGTCACCTGTTCCGCATGGCCGGTGAGCACGATCACTACACCCCCGGCGAACGCCAGGTGCAGTTTGAGTTAAAGGGCTGGCGCATTCGCCCACTGATTTGCTACGACCTGCGCTTCCCGGTATGGAGTCGCGATGCCCAGGACACCGACTTGCTGCTGTACACCGCCAATTGGCCCGGTGCACGTCGTCAGCATTGGAACCGCTTGTTGCCGGCGCGGGCGATTGAAAACCTGTGCTATGTGGCTGCCGTGAATCGGGTAGGCACGGATGGCAAAGGATTTGCCTATACAGGCGACAGCCAGGTGCTGGATTTCCAGGGTGAAACCTTGCTGAGTGCAGGGGAGGCGGACGGGGTGTTCCAGGTGATTCTGGATGCAGCGGAGCTGGCTGCTTATCGCACCAGGTTTCCAGCGAACCTGGATGCCGATAGCTTTCAGTTTGTCTGATAAACCGCTATCGGGAGCAAGCCCCCTCCCACTTTGATTTGCGAATACATTCAAATGTGGGAGGGGGCTTGCTCCCGATAGGGCCATCAGCGCCACCATAACCCCAAAGCAAAAAGGCCCCTGGATTCACACCCAGGGGCCTTTCACATTTCAGCAGCCGATTACGCCGCTTTGGCTTCCAACTGGCTCAGCGAGCGGTTCAGCGCACTGAACAGCGCCTTGAAGCTGGCGGTGGTGATGTTTTCATCAATGCCCACACCATGCACCGGACGTTCGCCGTTCACGCGCAGTTCAATGTAGGCGGCCGCCTTGGCATTGGTGCCCGCACCGATGGCATGTTCGTTGTAGTCCATGATCTCCACGCCAATCGGCAGGCCGGCCACCAAGGCTTCCAGCGCGCCGTTGCCTTTGCCTTTCCAGTGCAGGTTGGTTTCGCCCTGGCCCTTGCCGGAAACTTCCACCTCGACAAAGCTGTTGCCGTTCTCTTCCTGCAGGCGATGGCTGACCAGCGCGTACGGGGTGTTGGCTTGCAGGTATTCACGCTGCAGCAAGGCGTAGATCTGCGGCGCAGTCATCTCAAGGCCCACGCGGTCGGTTTCGGCCTGCACAACCTGGCTGAACTCGATCTGCATACGACGCGGCAAGCTGATGTCGTATTCCTGTTCCAGCAGGTAGGCGATGCCACCTTTGCCCGACTGGCTGTTTACACGAATCACCGCTTCGTAGCTGCGGCCAATGTCCGCCGGGTCGATCGGCAAGTACGGCACTTCCCACAGCGCATCGTCTTTCTGCTGGGAGAAGCCTTTGCGGATCGCGTCCTGGTGGGAGCCGGAAAACGCGGTGTGTACCAGGTCGCCCACATAAGGATGACGCGGGTGCACCTGGATCTGGTTGCACTCTTCAACGACTTTGCGCACGCCGTCGATATCGGAGAAGTCCAGTTGCGGGTCCAGGCCCTGGGTGTACATGTTCAGGGCCACGGTCACCAGGTCGACGTTGCCGGTACGCTCGCCGTTGCCGAACAGGCAGCCTTCGACGCGGTCGGCGCCGGCCATCAGGCCCAGTTCGGTGGCGGCGACGCCGGTGCCGCGATCGTTATGGGTGTGCAGGCTGATGATCACACTGTCACGACGGTTGATATGGCGACCGAACCACTCGATCTGGTCGGCATAGATGTTCGGTGTGGCGCATTCAACGGTGGCCGGCAGGTTGAGGATCATCTTGTGCTCGGGCGTCGGGTTCCACACCTCGATCACTGCGTCGCAGACTTCCTTGGCGAACTCCAACTCAGTGGCGCTGAACGTTTCCGGGGAGTATTCGAAGGTCCACTGGGTTTCAGGCTGTTGGGCGGCGTATTTGACGAACAGTTTGGCCGCGTTGACGGCGATAGCCTTGATGCCATCCTTGTCCTGGTTGAACACGATGCGGCGGAACGACGGCGACGTGGCGTTGTACAAGTGCACGATGGCCTTCTTGGCGCCGCGCAGGGATTCGAAGGTGCGTGCGATCAAGTCTTCACGGCCCTGGGTCAGCACCTGGATAGTGGTGTCCTCGGGGATGTGGTTGTCTTCGATCAGGGTGCGCACGAAGTCGAAGTCGGTTTGCGAGGCGGCCGGGAACGAGGCTTCGATTTCCTTCACGCCTACAGATACCAGGGTCTTCCAGAAACGCAGCTTTTTCGCGGCGTCCATCGGCTCGATCAGCGACTGGTTGCCATCCCGCAGGTCAGAACTGCACCAGATCGGCGCGGTGGTGATGGTCTTCGATGGCCAGGTGCGGTCCGGAATATCAATGGTCGGGAACGCGCGGTACTTCGACGACGGGTCTTTGAGCATGCTCATCGGGAAATCCTTTGTTGTAGGGGCCGAGAAAAGGCGGCCTGCCGTGAAACTGTTTTTGGGGAGAAAGCTTGGGACGAGGCAGATCGATTCAGCCTGGCAGTCGTGCGCTGACGAGGCACAGGCTGCGGTGCTGGCGAAGCTGAATGAGGGTGTGAGAGGTTTTCATAAGCTCAACCCTAACCGCAGGGGTGAAAGATGGCAAGCAGTCGATAAAAATTGAGATAAGTTCTGCTCTGTGCAGAATAAACGAGATTTTATGCTGGTTTTGAAGTTGATATCTGGTTTTAATTGCGCGCCGGTGATGGGGCGCGCAATCGCGTGTTTCAGGGTTGGAATGCGCCGATAAAGATAGCCGGGTCAACCCGTGCATCGTTCAGGCTGACGTTCCAGTGCATGTGCGGCCCCGTCGCCCGTCCGGTCGAACCCACCTTGCCCACGACCGCACCGCGCACCAGTTGCTGGCCCACCTTCACGTCGATCTTCGACATATGGCAGAACATGCTGATAAAGCCCTGGCCATGGTCGACGAATACCGTGTTGCCATTGAAGAAGTAATTGCCAACCAGAATCACCTTGCCGTTCGCGGGCGTCTTGATCGGCGTACCGGCCGGCACGGCGAAGTCGAGGCCCGAATGCGGGTTGCGCTCTTCACCGTTGAAGAAGCGCCGCACCCCGAACTTGCTCGACAACGGGCCGTTCACCGGTTTGTCCAGCACCAGGTTGCTCGGCAGGGTGGGGCTGAAACTGCGGTAAGCCTTGAGCTGTACCGCCAACTCGCCTTCGATGCGCTTGAGCTGGGCTGGGTCAGGGTTGACCTGGCTTTTATTCTTCAGCGTGATGCGCTGTTCCGGGTACTTCTTGTAACCGACGATAAACGGCAAGTTGCGTCCGCCGCTGCTGATGCGCTCGTTACCAGGCTTGACCGTCAACGGGATACCGACGATGGCTAGCCAGTTGTCCTGTTCTTTGACCACCAGTACCGGTTTGCCTTGGTATGTGGCTTTGGGCGCCGTGGCGGCCGGTCCCAGTTCGACCACGGCCACACCACCGGGCACCGGTTTGTTCAAGGTGCGGGTGATATAGCTGTCCGCGTAGGTATTCATGGACAGGCACAGCAGCAACAAACTCAGTAGACGTGGCATCAATCAATCCAGTAGCGAAAGGGTGACGGGGGTCAGGTGATTGTCTTCCACCCGCACTTGCAGTTGACCTTCACCCAGGCGCGCGGTCAGGCGCTGGCCGGTGTGGGTTTGTGCGGCATTGCGAATCGCCTGGCCGCGTTCATCCAGCAGGATGCTGTAGCCACGGCCCAGGGTCGCCAGCGGGCTGACCACCTGCAACGTCTGCACCTGGCTTTGCAGTTGCAGGCGTCGGGCCTTGAGACCTTCGCGCATGGCTCGGGGCAGGCGTTCGGCGAGGCTGTCCAGGCGCTGGCGCAACAGCGCCAATTGGCGGCCCGGATGCTGGCCGGCGAGGCGGGTCTCCAGGCGAATCAAGCGCTCGCGACGGGTATTGAGGCCGCGCTCGAAGGCGCGGCGCATACGCATGTCCAGGTCATCCAGACGTTGTGCCTGCTGGCGCAAGCGCTCGCCCGGGTGACGCAGGCGCCGGGCCATGCCTTCCAGGCGCAGGCGGCTGTGGCTCAGGCGGTTGCGCATCAGCATCACCAGGCGCCGATGCAGGTTGTCTACCTGGCGCACCAGATGGCTGGCGTCCGGTGCCAGCAGCTCGGCGGCGGCGGAGGGCGTCGGAGCGCGCACGTCCGCCACGAAGTCGCTGATCGACACATCGGTTTCATGCCCGACGGCGCTGACGATGGGCGTGACGCAGGCGTCCACCGCTCGGGCCACGGCTTCTTCGTTGAAGCACCAGAGATCTTCCAGTGAGCCGCCGCCACGGGCCAGGATCAGCGCGTCGAAGCCGCGGGCATCGGCGAGTTTGAGCGCCCGCACGATCTGCGGGATCGCCTCGCGGCCCTGCACAGCGGTCGGGATCAGTGTCAGTTCAATGTTCGGCGCCCGGCGGCGGAACACACTGATGATGTCGCGAATCACCGCGCCGGTCGGCGAACTGATGATGCCGATACGCCGCGGGTGCGCGGGCAGCGGCACCTTGCGCTCGGCGCTGAACAGGCCTTCGGCGCTGAGCTTTTCCTTTAGGGCATCGAAGGCCAGGCGCAGCGCGCCATCGCCGGCAGGTTCCACGGTGTCGAGGATCAGTTGATAGTCGCCACGCCCCTCGAACAACGAGACCTTGCCACGCACTTTGACCGCCAGGCCGTCCTTCAACGCCTGGCGCACGCGTGCAGCGTTGTTGCGAAACAGCGCGCAACGCACCTGGGCCCCGCTGTCCTTGAGGGTGAAATACACATGGCCGGAAGCCGGGCGGGCGAGGTTGGAGATTTCGCCTTCGACCCAGATATTGGTGAACACGTCTTCCAGTAACACCCGCGCGCGGCCGTTGAGCTGGCTGACAGTCAGGACTTCGCGGTCCAGGCCCAGACGGGCAAAAGGATCTTTAATCATGGGCGGCAGTTTATAGGCATTCGTGCAGGGTTTGACAGAACTGCTCTACCAGCGCGTTCGGCGCCTGCGCGCAGGCGAGGGCCACGGTGCTATGGCAGTCCGGGTCGGCCAGGGGTAAAAAGTGCAGGTTGGCGGGGGCGATGTCCTGCATGGATTTTGGTAACAAGGCAATGCCGAAACCGGCCTGGATCAATTGCAACTGCGTGGTCTTGCGCGACATCACCCGTGCGGCCCTGGGGAAAAATCCTGCACGCATGCACAGTTCGGCCGACAGATAACTCAGCCCGCCGCGTTGGGGATGGGGGACCGAGATAAACGCTTGGTCCTTTAGCTGCGCCAACTCCACCGGCGCGTCGCTGCGTGCCAACGGATGATTCGGCGGCACCGCCAGCACCAACGGCTCCGTGTACAACGGCAGCACACGCACGCCGTCGCGCTGGCGCAGTACGGGCAAGCGCAGCAGGCCGACGTCCAGGCGACCCTCGGCGATGTCCTCCAACTGGGCTTCGGAGGAGAGCTTGGCGATATCCACCGATACTCCAGGGCAGCGCTCTAGCCAGGTGCTGATGCCGTGCAATAACGCGCCGCTCATCGGCACTGTGCTCGAGTGACTCAGGCGCAGCGTGCCAAGCTGGCCATTGCCTACTAGGGTCGCCACTTCGCTGGCCTTGAGCAACTCACTCAGTAAATTGCGCGCCCGTGGGTAGAACGCTTCACCGGCCGCTGTGAGCCGCGGTTGGCGTGCGGTGCGTTCGAACAATGGGGTTTGCAGTTGATTTTCCAGTTCCTTGATCTGCCGGCTCAAGGCCGACTGCGCCACAAACAGGCGTTCGGCCGCGGCACTGAAGCTGCCGCTCTCGGCGATTTCGACGAAGTAACGCAGTTGCCGCGTGGAGATCACGAGTCATGCCTTTTTGAGATGAGTGGCTAGCTTTGAAGATATTAGTCGCAACAGTCGACAATGGCTAAAGTGAAGGCCATGTCCAACAAGGGATAACCCATGAGCCTGGTTGAGTTGATGAGTCAGTGGTCGTTCGGGGCTGTGGATTGGCTGGTGATCGGCCTGGGTGTGGTGCTGGCCTATGTGGTGTTTGGCATTGCCGGGTTCGGGACGGCCTTGGTCGCCGGGCCGATCCTGATTGTGTTTATGCCGCTGTCGAAGATCATCCCGTTGCTGGTGCTTCTCGACTTTGTCGCGGCGTTTGGCGGCTTGCTGCAAACGCGGCGCGATGTGAACAAACCAGAACTGTTGCGGTTGCTGCCCTGCATGGCCGTCGGCTGCAGCCTGGGCGTGTTGTTTTTGCTCAACCTGCATTCGGACCTGTTGCTGCTGTTGATGGGCCTGTTTATCAGCGCCTACGCGATTTACAGCCTGGCGGTGAAGGCGCGGCCGACTGAGCTGGCAGCGGGCTGGTCGATTCCCATGGGCACTGTTGGGGGGCTGTTTGGTGCGCTATTCGGCAGTGGCGGCTTTTTATATGCGATTTACCTGAACAGCCGTTTGCCCAAGGACGCGGCGCGGGCCACGCAAAGCGCGCTGATCAGTTGCAGCACGGTCGTGCGTTTGAGTCTGTTCGTGATTGCCGGCGTGTATGCAGATTTGCCGTTATTGATGTTGGCGGTTTGCCTGTTGCCGGCGATGGCCCTGGGGCTGTGGTGTGGACGCAGGCTGACGATGCGGCTGTCCCGTGAGGCGTTCGTGCGGTTGGTGACATGGTTGGTATTGGCCAGTGGTATTGCGCTGATCGGGCGGTATGTGAGTACTTGACCTGATTTTTTCAGGGATTAAGCTGCCGTCCTCCCGGGCGTCATCGCGGGCAAGCCCGGCTCCCACATTGGAATGCGATCAACTGTGGGAGCCGGGCTTGCCCGCGATGGCGCCAATAGCCACACCGCAGGACTCCCATGAATTCCCAAAGCATCCTTGTCCCGAAAATCTCCACCTTGCCCGTCCACGAACCCCGCGCCCGGGCGATTGTGCGCTGGCTGGTGCGCAAGAACATCATCAAGGAAGAGCTCACCACTTGCGGGCGTACCGGCAACCGCATGGGCTACGCCCTGGCCGATGGCGCCCGCGCCGTGGTGCTGCACCCTGAAGCGCTGCCGTTCAACGAGCCGGTCAATGGCCTGGAGATCATCTACAAGCGTTGCATCTACACGCCGGCCAAGGGGTTCCTTGAAGAAGCCGGCTGCCCGGAATGCCTGAAGGAAGTTGGCGAGGCGCTGTTCGAAAGCCTGGAAGACTGGATGCCTGGTCACACCGACAACTTCACCTGCCCGCTGTGTGGGCATGAAGATGACATCAACGGCTTTCTGTTCCTGCAGGAATGCGGGTTTTCCAACCTGGGGTTCATCTTCAACAACTGGGCGGAGGCGGGGTTCAAGCAGAGCTTTATCGACGAATTTGCCGATTGGTTGGACCAGAAAATGAGCTGGGTCAAAGTCGAGCTTTAATCCTTCTATCAGTATTACCAAGTTTGTCAGAGTTTTACATTGAGCCGGGCAGGGCGCATGTATATAATGGCGCGCTTCCATTTTCCCGCTCGGGAGCCCCCGCGATGCTGCGTATCAGCCAAGAAGCTCTGACATTCGACGACATTCTCCTAGTGCCCGGTTATTCCGAGGTGCTTCCTAACGAAGTCAGTCTCAAGACCCGCCTAACCCGTGGCATCGAGCTGAATATTCCCCTGGTTTCCGCTGCCATGGACACCGTCACCGAAGCCCGTCTGGCCATTGCCATGGCTCAGGAAGGCGGCATCGGCATCATCCACAAGAACATGACTATCGAGCAGCAAGCTGCCGAAGTGCGCAAGGTCAAGCGTTACGAAGCCGGTGTGGTGAAAGATCCAATCACCATCGAAGCCGACGCCACCGTGCGTGACCTGTTCGAACTCACTCGCATGCACAACATCTCCGGCGTCCCGGTGCTGCACGATGGCGACCTGGTCGGCATCGTCACTTCCCGTGACGTGCGTTTCGAGAACCGCCTTGAAGTCACCGTCCGTGAAGTGATGACGCCTAAAGAGCGCCTCGTTACTGTCAAGGAAGGCGCCGACAAGAACGATGTGCGCGAACTGCTGCACAAGCACCGCATCGAGCGCGTGCTGATCGTCGATGACAAATTCGCCCTCAAGGGCATGATGACCGTCAACGACATCGAAAAAGCCAAGGCTTACCCGCTGGCCAGCAAGGATGACCAGGGTCGTCTGCGTGTTGGCGCGGCAGTCGGCACCGGTAAAGACACGGGCGACCGCGTTTCGGCGCTGGTTGCTGCCGGTGTTGACGTGGTGGTGGTCGACACCGCCCACGGTCACTCCAAAGGCGTGATCGACCGCGTGCGCTGGGTCAAGCAGAACTTCCCTGACGTGCAAGTGATCGGCGGCAACATCGCCACCGGCGCTGCCGCCAAGGCTCTGGCCGAAGCTGGCGCTGACGCTGTCAAGGTCGGTATCGGCCCTGGCTCGATCTGCACCACGCGTATCGTCGCCGGTGTGGGCGTGCCGCAGATCAGCGCCATCGCCAACGTCGCCGCTGCCCTTGAAGGCACTGGCGTACCGTTGATCGCCGACGGCGGCATCCGTTTCTCCGGTGACCTGTCCAAGGCCATCGTGGCCGGTGCTTCCTGCGTGATGATGGGCTCGATGTTCGCCGGTACCGAAGAAGCGCCTGGCGAGATCGAACTGTTCCAGGGCCGTTCGTACAAGGCTTACCGTGGCATGGGTTCGCTGGGCGCCATGTCCCAGGCGCAAGGTTCTTCCGATCGTTACTTCCAGGACTCCTCGGCAGGCGCCGAGAAGCTCGTACCGGAAGGTATCGAAGGCCGTGTGCCGTACAAAGGCACCCTGAGCGCGATCATCCATCAACTGATGGGCGGCCTGCGTTCCTCGATGGGCTACACCGGCAGCGCCGACATCGAAGAAATGCGCACCAAGCCAGAGTTCGTACGGATCACCGGCGCAGGCATGGCTGAATCCCATGTCCACGACGTGCAGATCACCAAGGAAGCGCCAAACTACCGTGTAGGTTGAACCTTCCAGCAAAATGTTAAGTAACCGGGGCTGTTCTTTCAGCCCCGAGTTGTTTCTGATTCATTAGACGAGACTGACTTCATGGCCCTCGACATTCACGCCCATCGCATCCTGATCCTCGATTTCGGTTCCCAGTACACCCAGCTGATCGCCCGCCGCGTGCGTGAAATCGGCGTGTACTGCGAACTGCACCCGTTCGACATGGACGACGCAGCGATCCGCGAATTCGCCCCTAAAGGCGTCATCCTCGCCGGTGGCCCCGAGTCCGTGCACGAAGCCAACAGCCCGCGTTGCCCGCAAGCGGTATTCGACCTGGGCGTACCGGTGTTCGGTATCTGCTACGGCATGCAAACCATGGCCGAACAACTGGGCGGCAAGGTGGAAGGCTCCGAGCTGCGTGAATTCGGTTATGCCCGTGTGGACGTGGTCGGCAAGAGCCGCCTGCTGGACGGCATCGAAGACCACATCGACGCCGACGGCCTGTTCGGCCTCGACGTCTGGATGAGCCACGGTGACAAGGTCACCAAGATGCCGGAAGACTTCCACATCCTGGCCAGCACCCCAAGCTGCCCGATCGCCGGTATGTTCAGCGACGAGCGTCGTTACTACGGCGTGCAGTTCCACCCGGAAGTGACCCACACCAAGCAAGGCGGGCGCATCCTGTCGCGCTTCATTCTCGACATCTGCGAGTGTGAAGCCCTGTGGACCCCGTCGAAAATCGCTGAAGACGCCATCGCCCAGGTGCGCGCCCAGGTCGGCACCGACAACGTGTTGCTCGGCCTGTCCGGCGGCGTGGACTCCTCGGTAGTTGCTGCCTTGCTGCACAAGGCCATCGGCGACCAGCTGACCTGCGTATTTGTCGACAACGGCCTGCTGCGCCTGCACGAAGGCGAGCAAGTGATGGCCATGTTCGCCGAGAACATGGGCGTCAAGGTGATCCGCGCCAACGCCGAGGAACAGTTCCTCAACAACTTGGCCGGCGAGTCCGACCCGGAGAAGAAGCGCAAGATCATCGGTCGTACCTTCATCGACGTCTTCGATGCCCAGTCCAACAAACTGGACAACATCAAGTACCTCGCCCAGGGCACCATCTACCCAGACGTGATCGAGTCGGCCGGCGCCAAGAGCGGCAAGGCCCACGTGATCAAGTCCCACCACAACGTGGGTGGCCTGCCTGAGGAAATGAACCTCAAGCTGGTAGAACCGCTGCGCGAGCTGTTCAAGGACGAAGTCCGCCGTCTGGGCCTGGAACTGGGCCTGCCGTACGACATGGTCTACCGCCACCCATTCCCAGGCCCGGGCCTGGGCGTGCGTATCCTCGGTGAAGTGAAAAAGGAATACGCCGACCTGCTGCGTCGCGCCGACCACATCTTCATTGAAGAACTGCGCAAGGCCGACTGGTACCACAAGGTCAGCCAGGCGTTCGTGGTGTTCCAGCCGGTGAAATCGGTTGGCGTTGTAGGCGATGGTCGTCGTTACGCATGGGTTGTTGCGCTGCGTGCCGTAGAGACGATCGACTTCATGACAGCGCGTTGGGCACACCTGCCTTACGAACTGCTGGAGACGGTCAGCGGCCGTATCATCAATGAAATCGAAGGCATTTCGCGCGTGACGTATGACGTGTCGAGCAAGCCGCCGGCGACGATTGAGTGGGAATGATCCTGCAATAGCAGGTGAGTGCTGAATAACAGAACCCCGGCCTGGTGCCGGGGTTTTGTGTTTTTGGGGATGTCAGTGCCTGATCAAGCAGCCTATGGTTGGCCAGGATGCACGCGAGGCATGACTCGCGCGATGTCGGAGCTTTCCGAATACCGAGGCACTCACCCAGAGTTCGAGGCGGTAGGGGAGAAGATGATCTTCCCGGATTACGCTCAGCGCCGCGCAATATCCGAAAAGTAAAACTTATCCAGCGTATGCCGCGACTCGGTGTACTCGAACTGCCTCCCGTCCTGCAAAAACGTCTGGTTACTCACCACGATCACATGGCTTTGCCCATCAAGGTCCAGGTGCGCCTGGTCGTCTTTGCTGCGCGGCAGGGCTTCGATGGTGCGCTGTGCATAGCTGATCTGCAGCCCCAGCGTTTGCTCGATAAACGCGTAAATCGACTGCTCGGCAATCGAGTGGTCCAGGCCGGGGATCAGGTCGGCAACGAAGTGGTTGATGTCCAGGATCACGCGCTTGCCACCGATACGTCGTACGCGTTTGACGCGGGTGATCAGCGTGCCGGGCTCGGCTTCGATGTGTTGCAGCAAAGAACCTTCCAGCGGGATTTGGGTGAACTCGACGACGTCAGTGCGTACGTCATCGCCCAGGTCGGCGTGGGTCTCGTGAAAGCTGACGATGCCGCCCAACTGGAACTCGATCGGGTTGGGCGACAACACAAAGGTGCCCTTGCCATGGATTTTTTGCGCAAAGCCACGCTCCTGCAACTGCTCGATGGCGCGTCGCACGGTGCCACGGCTGGCCTGGTAGGCGTCCATCAGTTCGGTTTCGGAGGGAAGGCGCGTACCGCGTTGCAGGCGTTCGGTGGTGATGCTGGCAAGCAGATCCGTATAGATCTGGTTGTATTTGCTCATGAGATGGCTCTGTGCCTGGCTTGCATTCAAGGCAGGAACCTTAGTGGCAGAGGTGGGGTTTGTCCATTGGATAGCCGTGCAGGCGAGGGAAAAATCTGACAGTAAGCTCCCACATATAAACAAAAGTGTAACTCGTACAGACGAGTTGTTGATTTAACTCGTACAGACGAGTACTTTTCCCTCCTCGGCGTGCTGCCAATGACTGCCACCCATAAAAACAATCACAGTGGAAAACGAGCATGAGCCACGACTATTCGTCTACTGCCCGCGAGATTCTCGAGCACCTCGGGGGCCGCGATAACCTTGAGCAAGCTGCCCATTGCGTGACCCGCCTGCGCCTGGCGCTCAAGGACCCAAGCCTGGTCAACGGCAATGCGTTGAACCAGGTCGATCTGGTCAAGGGCTCGTTCTTTACCGGCGGCCTGTTCCAGGTGGTGATCGGCCCCGGCGAAGTGGAGAAGGTCTATGCCGCCCTGCGCGAACTGACCGGCCTGGCCGCCTCAACCATTGCCGACGTGAAGAAAGCCGGCGGCGACAAGACCAACCCCATGCAGCGTCTGGTGCGGGTGTTTTCCGATGTGTTCATGCCGATCCTGCCCGCGTTGATCATCGCCGGCCTGTTGATGGGCGTGAACAACCTGATGGGCGCCAAGGGCATGTTCATCGAAGGCAAGACGCTGCTGGAGGCCTACCCGAACCTGGATGGCCTGTGGAGCCTGATCAACCTGATGGCAAACACCTCGTTCGTGTTCCTGCCGGCGTTGGTGGGCTGGTCGGCAGCCAAGCGTTTTGGCGGCAGTGAAATCCTCGGCATTGTGCTGGGCCTGATGCTGGTGCACCCCGACCTGCTCAACGCCTGGAACTACGGCAAGGCGGTCGCCGGCCTCGACGGCCAGAGCCTGCCGTACTTCGATATCTTCGGCTGGTTCCAGATCGAGAAGGTGGGTTATCAAGGGCAGATCCTACCGATCCTGATGGCCGCCTTCGTCATGAGCGTGATCGAAAAGTGGCTAAGGGCGCGGGTACCGAATGCGATTCAATTGCTGGTCGTGCCGATCACCACCATCGTTGTCACCGGCGTGCTGGCCCTGGCGATCATCGGCCCGGTCACCCGCCACCTCGGCATCCTGATTACCGAAGGCCTGGTCACCCTGTTTGAGATTGCACCCATGATTGGCGGGGCGATTTTCGGCCTGCTGTATGCGCCATTGGTGATCACCGGTATGCACCACATGTTCCTGGCCGTCGACCTGCAGCTTATTTCGACCCAGGGCGGCACCTTTATCTGGCCAATGATCGTCATGTCCAACCTGGCCCAGGGCAGCGCCGCATTGGGCGTGTTCTACATGACCCGCAATGCGCGGGACAAAAGCATGGCGTCCACCTCGGCAATTTCGGCTTATTTCGGCATCACCGAGCCGGCGATGTTCGGGGTGAATCTGCGCTTCAAGTTCCCGTTCTACGCCGCTCTGCTGGGCTCGGCGCTGGGCAGCATTTTCCTGTCGCTGAACAAGGTGACGGCTTCGGCCATCGGCGTCGGTGGCTTGCCCGGGTTTATCTCGATCGTGCCGAGTGCGATTCCGATGTTTGTGATCGGCATGATCGTGGCGATGGTCGTGCCGTTTGCGCTGACTTGCCTGTTGAGCATGAAGATCATTCGGCCTGGCTACCGGGTCGCCTGATCAATCGCCACCGGGGGCAAGCCAGCTCCCACAGGTTGAACGCATTTCAACTGTGGGAGCTGGCTTGCCTGCGATGAGGCCAGAAGGGCCAGCACCCAACTCTACTGAAGGAACCCACCATGCAAACCTGGCAACACTCGGTGATCTACCAGATCTACCCCAAAAGCTTCCACAGCCACGCGGGTAACGCTACCGGTGACCTGCTGGGCATCGTCGACAAGCTCGACTACTTGCACTGGCTGGGCGTGGATTGCCTGTGGGTCACCCCGTTTTTGCGCTCACCCCAGCGCGACAACGGCTACGACATCAGCGATTACTACGCCATCGACCCCAGCTACGGGACCATGGCCGACTGCGACTTGCTGATCAGCGAAGCGGCCAAGCGCGGCATCAGGCTGATGCTCGACATCGTGGTCAACCACACCTCCGTCGAGCACGAGTGGTTCCAGCAGGCACGCAGCAGCCTCGACAACCCTTACCGCGACTTCTACATCTGGCGCGATCAGCCGAACAACTGGGAGTCCAAGTTCGGCGGCTCGGCCTGGGAATACGAAGCGCAGACTGGCCAGTACTACCTGCATCTGTTCGACCACACCCAGGCCGACCTCAATTGGGACAACCCCAAGGTGCGCGCCGAAGTGTTCAAGATGATGCGCTTCTGGCGTGACAAAGGCGTGGGTGGGTTCCGCCTGGACGTGATCAACCTGATCTCCAAGCCCGCCGATTTCCCCGAAGACACCAGCGACGGCCGCCGCTTCTACACCGACGGCCCGCATGTGCACGAGTACCTGCAGCAAATGCACCGCGAAGTCTTCGACGGCCATGACCTGATCAACGTGGGCGAGATGTCGTCCACCCGCCTGGAACACTGCATTCGCTACTCGAATCCGGCCTCGAAAGAGCTGTCGATGACCTTCAACTTCCATCACCTGAAAGTCGATTACCCCAACCTGCAAAAGTGGGTAAAGGCCGATTTCGATTTCCTGCAACTCAAGCAGATTCTCTCTGATTGGCAGACAGGCATGCAGGCCGGTGGCGGTTGGAACGCGCTGTTCTGGTGTAACCACGACCAGCCACGAGTGGTTTCGCGATTTGGTGATGACGGCGAATATCGCGTGGTCTCGGCCAAGATGCTTGCCACCGCGCTGCACTTCCTCCAGGGCACACCCTATGTGTACCAGGGCGAAGAACTGGGGATGACCAACCCGGGCTTTGACAGGATCGAACAATACCGCGATGTAGAAACCCTGAATATCTTCCGACTCAAGCGCGATGCGGGAGAGTCCGAAGCATCGAGCATGGCGGCGATCATGCAGAAGTCCCGCGACAACGGGCGTACGCCGATGCAGTGGAACAGCCAGGCCAATGCCGGTTTCAGTCGTGGCGAGCCCTGGATTGGCATCCCGGACAACGCCGCGCGCATCAATGTCGAAAGTCAGCTGGATGACCCGGACTCGGTGCTGCATCACTACCGAGCATTGATCGCCCTGCGGCGCCGCGAACCTCTGATCCAGCAAGGCGTTTATCGCCCGCTGCTGCAAGACCATCCCAAGGTTTGGGCGTACCTGCGTGAAGGCCAGGGCGAGCGCCTGCTGGTGCTCAACAACTTCTACGGCACGCCGTGCGAAATCCAATTGCCCGATCAGGTGATCAACGCGGCGTGCGAACAACGTTTGCTGATCAGCAACTACCCCGACTGCCCGGTGCGCACGAGCACGGTGGTGTTGCGCCCTTACGAATCGTTTGTGCTGCACCTCAAGGGCTAAGCCGCCCTACGGGCGATCGCGTCACGCAAGACAGTAAGAAATAACAATAAAAATAAAAGGAGCGCTTCATGAAAACAAAAATAAAGCTGGGTCTTATCGCCTCTTGCCTCGCTGCGCCGTTTGGCGCCCAGGCTCTGGAATTCGCCGGTTACTTGCGCAGCGGCGCAGGCACATCGACGGGCAGTGGCAAGCAGCAATGCTTCCAACTACCGGGGGCGCAAACCAAGTACCGCTTGGGCAACGAATGCGAGCAATACGCTGAGCTGGAATTGCGCCAGGACCTGCTGACCCTCGATGACGGGTCGGTGTTCAGCGTCGATGCCATGGCTTCCCTCTACAACCAGTACGACCGTGCCCTGAAATTCCAGGGCGAAAACAACGGTTCGGCGCGTATGCCGCAGATGTACGCGCAATGGTCCAACCTGCCCAGCCTCAATGGCGGTTCGCTGTGGGCCGGGCGGCGTTACTACAAGCGTAACGACATCCATATCTCCGACTTCTACTACTGGAACCAGAGCGCCACCGGAGGGGGAATCGAGGACGTGCTGATCGGCGGCTTGAAATACAGCTACGCGCTGTCACGCAAGGACAACCTGTACCAGAAGGAATACGCCACCCGTCACGACTTCAACGTCGCAGGTTTCAATACCAACCCTGGCGGCGAGCTGGAGCTTGGCTTGAGCTACATCGCCAAGGCTGGCGGGCGTGACGCCAACAGCGGATGGGCGCTGACCGCGCAGCATGTACAAGCTGCATTCCTGGGGGGCAAGAACAAGTTTGCCCTCCAGTACGGCGAAGGCCCAGGTACCGGCCTGGGCTATACCGGCAATACCGCGTTGGACAGGAGCAGCAAAAGCTACCGGGTAGTGGAGTTCTTCGACTGGCAGGTGACCCCGCGTTTCGGCGGGCAAGTTGAAGCGGTGTACCAGAAAGACGTGCGCCCAGGGCGCCAGGACCAGAATTGGATCTCCCTCGGCGTGCGCCCGGCGTATGCCATCAGCGAGCAATTCAAACTGGTCGCTGAGCTGGGTCACGATCAGGTTGACGCCACGGGGGGCACGCGCAAGTTGAGCAAATTCACGTTCGCTCCGACCTGGTCGCCCAAAGGTCCTGAGTTCTGGGCTCGGCCGGAAGTGCGGTTGTATTACACCTATGCGTCCTGGAACCAGGCGGCCAAGCGTGCGGCCAATGAGCTGGCGGCGGGTTCGGCGTTATCCGATACCGGCGCCTATGGCACGGCGCGGCATGGTTCGAACGTCGGTGTGCAGGTCGAATATTGGTGGAAGTAATCCGGGCTCCCACCTTTGATCTTCGTCATCCTCAACCTTGCATCGACTCAATGATTTTTAAAGAACAACACAAACAGGTGAAGTCATGACCACATCTCAACCCCTGGAACTGCTGGCACCCTTGTCCGGGGTTTTGCTGGCGCTGGATCAGGTGCCCGACCCGGTATTTTCCGGCCGCGTGATTGGCGATGGCCTGTGCATCGACCCCACCTCGCAGACCCTCTGCGCACCGTTGGCCGGGGTGATCAGCAACATTCAGGACAGCGGCCACGCGGTCAGTGTCACCGCCGATAACGGTGTGCAGGTGCTGCTGCATATTGGCCTGGACACCGTGAACCTGGCAGGCCAGGGCTTCACCCGCCTGGTCGAGGACGGCCAACGGGTGGAAGCCGGGCAGCCGCTGATCGAGTTCGATGCCGACGATGTGGCGCTCAATGCACGCAGCCTGTTGACCTTGATGCTCATTGTGAGCGGCGAGCCGTTTGTGCCGTTGGTGGCCGATCAGGTGCTGGTCGAGTCCGGCCAGCCACTGTTGCAGGTTTCACCGGGGCAGATGGCCACTGAGGTGGACGAAGAGGAGGGCAATGCGCTGTTCTCCAAGCCAGTAACCCTGCCCAATGCCAACGGCTTGCACGCCCGACCTGCGGCAGTGTTTGCCCAGGCGGCAAAGGGGTTCAGTTCCAGCATCTTTCTGCACAAGCAAACCTTGAGCGCGAATGCCAAGTCGCTTGTGGCGATCATGGCGCTGCAGACCTCCCAGGGCGATAGCCTGCAGGTGAGCGCGGCGGGCGAGGATGCCGAGGCGGCGATCCAGGCGCTGGTGGCGTTGTTGCTCGACGGCTGTGGCGAGACCTTGCCGGTAGCGGTCGAGAAGATCAGCAGGCCCGCTGCGCCGGCGTCTTCGGCGACCGTGCTGCGGGGTGTCTGCGCATCACCGGGCTCGGCGTTTGGCCAGGTTGTCCAAGTGGCGGAGCAGGCGCTCGATATTCCCGAAGCTGGCGCCGGAGAAACCTTTGAGCGGGCCGCATTGGCGCGTGGCCTACGGGCGGCAAGCGAGGCGCTGCAAGACTTGCAAGCCAAGGCGGCCGGCAGTGCCCAAGCCGAAATTTTCCGCGCCCATCAGGAATTGCTTGAAGATCCAACCCTGCTGGAACAAGCCTATAGCCTGCTGGCCGAGGGCAAGAGTGCCGCCTTTGCCTGGAACCGCGCCACAGTGACGACCGCCCAACTCTTCGAGGGCTTGGGTAAGGCACTGCTCGCTGAACGTGCAGCGGACTTGGCCGATGTTGGTCAGCGCGTACTCAAGTTGATCCTGGGCGTGCCCGAGCGATCCATGGAGCTGCCGGAGTGCGCCATCCTGGTCGCCGAGCAACTGACACCCTCACAAACCGCCGGCCTGGATACCGGTAAAGTCCTGGGCTTCGTCACGGTCGCCGGTGGCGCTACCAGTCATGTGGCAATCCTTGCCCGCGCGCTGGGCCTGCCCTCTGTTTGCGGGGTGCCGAGCCAGGTATTGGCCCTGGCCAACGGCAAACGGGTACTGCTCAATGCCGACAAAGGCGAACTGCATCTGGAGCCGGACCTGGCTGAAATCGAACAATTGCAGGCGGTTCGCCAACAGCAAAAGCTGCGACTGCAACGTGAGGTGGCACAGGCCTCACGGGCGGCGGTCACCCGCGATGGGCATCACGTTGAAGTCACCGCCAATGTCGCCTCGTTGCAGGAAGTGGAGCAGTCCCTGACCCTGGGCGGGGAAGGCGTGGGCCTGCTGCGTTCGGAGTTCCTTTACCTGGACCGCAACCGCGCCCCGAGCGCCGAAGAACAGGCTGGCACTTACAGCGCCATCGCCCGTGCCCTTGGCAGCGAGCGCAACCTGGTGGTGCGCACCCTGGATGTGGGCGGCGACAAGCCCTTGGCCTATGTGCCGATGGAAAGCGAGACCAACCCGTTCCTTGGCCTGCGCGGTATTCGCCTGTGCCTGGAGCGCCCCGAGTTGCTGCGTGAACAGCTGCGCGCGATTCTTGCCAGCGCAGGCCTGGCGCGGCTGCATATCATGTTGCCGATGGTCAGCCTGCTGTCGGAGCTGCACCTGGCGCGCAAGATGCTCGAAGAAGAGGCATTGGCGCTTGGGCTGACCGAGTTACCGAAGCTGGGCATCATGATCGAGGTCCCCAGCGCGGCGCTGATGGCGGATGTGTTTGCGCCTCATGTGGATTTCTTTTCCATCGGCACCAACGACCTGACCCAATACACCCTCGCCATGGACCGCGACCACCCGCGTCTGGCCAGCCAGGCCGACAGTTTCCACCCGGCGGTACTGCGCCTGATCGACATCACGGTCAAAGCGGCCCATGCCCACGGCAAGTGGGTGGGGGTATGTGGTGCGCTGGCCTCCGAAACAGTGGCAGTGCCGGTATTGATCGGGCTCGGCGTGGATGAGCTGTCGGTCAGCGTGCCGCTGATCCCGACCATCAAGGCCACCGTGCGTGAGCTGGACCTGCACGACTGCCAGATCATCGCCCGCCAGGTGCTGGGCCTGGAAGAAGCCAATCAAGTGCGTGAGGCCCTGCGCCTGTACCACGCGGCCACCGTTGAAACCTCATCTGTCGTGGAGCACTGAGCATGTTCGAGAAATTGCAGCGGGCGTTCTGGAAAGCCCTGACCCCGGACCTGGTGGCCGAGGCAGTTGCCGCGCCGACACCGAGACTGTTGTCGGCCGAGGTGCTGAGTGCATTGGGCGGGGAGGGGAACGTTACGTCACAGCAGCGCGTGGCGCTGACGCGTGTGAGGGTGCAATTGAAGGAGGTGGGTGGGTTGGATGAGTCGGCGTTGAAGGCTGCCGGTGTACCCGCAGTAATGGTACTGCCGGGCGGCGTGGTCCATCTGCTCACCGGCCTATAAGGCTACGATGATCAAATGTGGGAGCCGGGCTTGCCCGCGATAGCAGTGTGTCAGGCGCCGAATACCTTGACTGTCAGGCCGCCATCGCGGGCAAGCCCGGCTCCCACAGGGATTTGCGGTGTGCGGGCTGTCGTGGTCAGAGTTGAGGGCTGTCCTGCGGCGGCTTGGTCTTGTCCACACCCGGCACATGCAGGTTGCCTTCCACCACCTGGTTGCCTTCCAGCTGCGGCTGGGTCACCCAGGTGAGAATGTCGTAGTAACGCCGGATGTTCGCCACAAAATGCACCGGCTCGCCGCCACGCGCATAACCATAGCGGGTCTTGCTGTACCACTGCTTCTGCGACAAGCGCGGCAGCATCTTCTTCACGTCCAGCCACTTGTTCGGGTTCAGGCCTTCTTTCTTGGCCAGGATACGTGCATCGTCCAGATGACCGGTGCCGACGTTATAGGCGGCGAGGGCAAACCAGGTGCGGTCGGGCTCGGCGATCTTGTCGTCCAGCTCATCCTTGATCCTGGCCAGGTACTTGGCGCCGCCCATGATGCTCTGCTTGGGGTCCAGGCGGTTGGACACGCCCATGGCTTGAGCGGTGTTCTGGGTCAGCATCATCAGGCCGCGCACGCCGGTCTTGGAGGTGACCGTCGGTTGCCACAGCGATTCCTGGTAGCCGATGGCTGCCAGCAGCCGCCAATCGACTTTCTCTGCCTTGGCATAGGCACGAAAGTGCTTCTCGTACTTGGGCAGGCGTTGTTGCAGATGCTGGGCAAAGGTATAGGCGCCCACATAGCCGAGTACGTCGACATGTCCGTAATAGCGGTCTTTCAGACGCTGCAACGTGCCGTTCTTCTCGACCTTGTCCAGGTAGCTGTTGATTTCGTTGAGCAGGCTGTTGTCGTCGCCTGCCGCCACGGCCCAGCTTTGGTTGCTGGCATTGCCGAGGTCGAACGCCACGCGCACATTGGGAAAGTACACCTGGTTCATGGCGACTTCGTTGGAGTCCACCAGGGTCAGGTCGATCTGCCCCTCGTCAACCATGCGCAGCAGGTCGACTACTTCAACGGCGTCGGACTCTTCGTATTCGATTGCAGGATTCTGTTTCTTCAGCGCCGCTAGTTGTTCGGCGTGGGTGCTGCCCTTGAGCACCATGATCTTCTTGCCCGCCAGATCGGCTGCATTGGTGGGGCGCGATTGGCCGTTGCGATAGATGATCTGCGGGGTCACTTCCAGGTACGGGTGGGAAAAACGCACCTGCTGCTGGCGCTGCTCGCTGCTGACTAAACCGGCGGCGGCCAGAACCGGGCCGTTGGGTTTGCCCAGCTGACCGAACAGGTCATCGAGGTTGTCGGCGGTCTCGATTTCCAGCTTCACGCCCAGCTCGTCGGCAAAACGCTTGACCAGTTCATATTCGAACCCGGTCTCCCCGTTACGGTCCTGGAAATACGTGGCCGGACTGTTCCGGGTGACCACCCGCAATACGCCATCCTCCTTGATTCGCTCAAGCGTGCTGGGCTTATCAACACAGGCACTGAGCGTCAGGAAGAGCAGGGTGGCGATGAGCCATTTGACCCATCGCGGGCGCAAAACAGTTGGGGAGAACATCTGCGCAGTATACGCAAACGGCCCGTGGCGCCATATCTCGACAGCGCTGCACTTGTCTGCTAGCGCGGTTAAAACTGTGCTGCAGCCCGCAGAAACGCGGCCTGGAGCGCCATTGTGACGGTTAAAATAACTGCCCTCGACACCGCGGATTTCCTGCCGATGCCGTGCAAACCCTGCCAACTGACGTTCGGCAGCGGCCACCGGTGCCGTTTCGGGTGCCGTTGGCGAAGGTTTACGCTAGAATGCACGGCCTCAAAGCACACCCCTTCCCGAGGCTGTCCCGAAGATGTTGATCCTGCGCGGCGCTCCTGCCCTTTCTGCCTTTCGCCACAGCAAACTCCTTGAGCAACTGAGCCAGAAGGTTCCAGCTGTTACAGGCCTTTACGCTGAATTTGCTCACTTCGCCGACGTTACCGGCGTCTTGACCGCCGACGAACAGCAAGTGCTGGCACGCCTTCTGAAGTACGGCCCAAGCGTTCCCGTTCAAGAGCCGACTGGCCGCTTGTTCCTGGTTCTGCCGCGGTTCGGCACCATCTCGCCCTGGTCGAGCAAGGCCAGTGACATCGCCCGCAACTGCGGCCTGGATAAAATCCAGCGCCTGGAGCGTGGGATCGCCTTTTACGTCGCTGGCCAGTTCAGCGATGCCGAAGCCGAGCTGATCGCCAGCAGCCTGCACGACCGCATGACCCAGATCATCGTCAGCCAGTTGGAACAGGCTGCCGGCCTGTTCAGCCACGCAGAGCCCAAGCCGCTGACCGCGATTGACGTGCTCGGCGGCGGCCGCGCCGCCCTCGAGAAGGCCAACACCGAGCTGGGCCTGGCCCTGGCCGAAGACGAGATCGACTACCTGGTCAACGCCTTCACCGGCTTGAAGCGCAACCCCCACGACATCGAACTGATGATGTTCGCCCAGGCCAACTCCGAGCACTGCCGTCACAAGATCTTCAACGCCAGTTGGGATATCGATGGTCAGAGCCAGGAAAAAAGCCTGTTCGGCATGATCAAGAACACCTACGTGATGCACAGCGAAGGCGTTCTGTCGGCTTACAAGGACAACGCCTCGGTGATCGTCGGCTCCGTTGCCGGCCGTTTCTTCCCGGACCCGGAAACCCGCCAGTACGGCGCGGTGCAGGAGCCGGTGCACATCCTGATGAAGGTTGAAACCCACAACCACCCGACCGCGATTGCCCCGTTCCCGGGCGCAGCCACCGGGTCTGGCGGCGAAATCCGTGACGAAGGCGCCACCGGCCGTGGCGCCAAGCCCAAGGCGGGCCTCACCGGTTTTACCGTGTCCAACCTGCAGATTCCGGGCTTCGAACAGCCGTGGGAAGTGCCGTACGGCAAGCCTGAGCGCATCGTCACCGCGCTGGACATCATGATCGAAGGCCCGCTGGGCGGCGCCGCGTTCAATAACGAATTCGGGCGTCCGGCGCTGACCGGTTATTTCCGTACCTTCGAACAGTCCATCACCACCCCGCGTGGCGATGAAGTGCGCGGCTATCACAAGCCGATCATGTTGGCCGGCGGCATGGGCAACATCCGCGAAGAACACGTCAAGAAAGGCGAGATTCTGGTCGGCTCCAAGCTGATCGTGCTTGGCGGCCCGGCGATGTTGATCGGCCTGGGCGGCGGCGCGGCTTCCTCCATGGCCACCGGCACCAGCTCGGCAGACCTGGATTTTGCTTCCGTACAGCGCGAAAACCCTGAGATGGAACGCCGCTGCCAGGAAGTCATCGACCGTTGCTGGCAATTGGGCGACAAGAACCCGATCAGCTTCATCCACGACGTCGGCGCCGGCGGTTTGTCCAACGCCTTCCCGGAACTGGTCAACGATGGCGACCGCGGTGGCCGTTTCGAACTGCGCAACATTCCAAACGACGAGCCGGGCATGGCCCCGCACGAAATCTGGAGCAACGAATCCCAGGAACGTTACGTGTTGGCCGTCGGCCCTGAAGACTTCGCACGCTTCCAGGCCATCTGCGAACGTGAGCGTTGCCCGTTTGCCGTGGTCGGCGAAGCCACTGCCGAGCCGCAGCTGACGGTTACCGATAGCCACTTCGGCAACAGCCCGGTAGACATGCCGCTGGAAGTGCTGCTGGGCAAAGCCCCGCGCATGCACCGTTCGGCGGTACGTGAAAACGAACTGGGCGATGATTTCGACCCAAGCACGCTGGAGCTGGCCGACAGCATTGAGCGCGTGCTGCACCACCCGGCCGTGGCGAGCAAAAGCTTTTTGATCACCATCGGCGACCGCACCATCACTGGCCTGGTTGCCCGTGACCAAATGGTTGGCCCATGGCAGGTGCCGGTGGCCGACGTTGCCGTCACCGCCACCAGCTTCGACGTGTATACCGGTGAAGCCATGGCCATGGGCGAGCGCACGCCGCTGGCCCTGCTGGACGCACCGGCGTCGGGCCGCATGGCCATTGGTGAAACCCTCACCAACATCGCCGCCTCGCGTATCGGCAAGCTGTCCGACATCAAACTGTCGGCCAACTGGATGTCCGCTGCCGGCCACCCCGGTGAAGATGCGCGCCTGTACGACACCGTCAAGGCTGTCGGCATGGAGCTGTGCCCGGAACTGGGTATCACCATTCCGGTGGGCAAGGACTCCATGTCCATGGCCACTCGTTGGAATGATGAAGGCACCGACAAGAGCGTCACCTCGCCACTGTCGCTGATCGTCACCGGTTTCGCACCGGTCACCGACATCCGCCAGACCCTGACCCCGCAACTGCGCATGGACAAGGGCACCACCGACCTGATCCTGATCGACCTGGGACGTGGCCAGAACCGCATGGGTGCCTCGATCCTGGCGCAGACCCATGGCAAGTTGGGCAAACAGGCACCGGACGTCGATGACGCCGAAGACCTGAAAGCCTTCTTCGCCGTGATCCAGGGCCTCAACGCCGACGGTCACCTGCTGGCTTACCACGACCGTTCCGACGGTGGTTTGCTGACCAGCGTTGTCGAAATGGCCTTCGCCGGTCACTGCGGCCTGAATATCGTGCTCGACAGCGTTGCCGAGGATGCTGCGGAAATCAACGGCATCCTGTTCAACGAAGAGTTGGGCGCCGTGATCCAGGTTCGCCAGGACGCGACTCCGGACGTACTCGCACAATTCAGCGCTGCCGGCCTTGCCGAATGCGTGGCGGTGATTGGCCAGCCGATCAACAACGGCGAAGTCAATATCTCGTTCAACGGCGACACGGTCTTTACCGGTCAGCGCCGCTTGCTGCAACGCCAGTGGGCCGAGACCAGCTACCAGATCCAGCGCCTGCGCGACAACGCCGACTGCGCCGAGCAGGAATTCGACGTGATCCTGGAAGAAGACAACCCGGGCCTGAGCACCATGCTCAGCTTCGACGTCAACCAGGACATCGCCGCGCCTTACATCAAGAAGGGCATTCGCCCACAGGTTGCCGTACTGCGTGAGCAGGGCGTCAACGGTCAGGTGGAAATGGCCGCGGCGTTCGATCGCGCCGGTTTCAATGCGATTGACGTGCACATGAGCGATATCCTCGCCGGTCGCGTTGATCTCAACGAGTTCAAAGGCCTGGTGGCCTGCGGTGGTTTCTCCTACGGCGACGTGCTGGGTGCCGGTGAAGGCTGGGCCAAGTCGGCCCTGTTCAACAGCCGTGCTCGCGACGCGTTCCAGGGCTTCTTCGAACGCAACGACAGCTTCACCCTGGGTGTGTGCAACGGTTGCCAGATGATGTCCAACCTCAGCGAACTGATCCCGGGCAGCGAGTTCTGGCCGCACTTTGTGCGCAACCGTTCCGAGCAGTTCGAAGCCCGTGTCGCCATGGTGCAGGTGCAGGAGTCCAACTCGATCTTCCTGCAAGGCATGGCAGGTTCGCGTATGCCAATCGCCATCGCCCACGGTGAAGGCCATGCCGAGTTCGCCAGCGAAGAAGCGCTGCTTGAAGCCGACCTGTCCGGCACCGTGGCCCTGCGTTTCGTCGACAACCACGGCAAGGTCACCGAAAGCTACCCGGCCAACCCGAACGGCTCGCCACGCGGCATTACCGGCCTCACCAGCCGCGACGGCCGCGTGACCATCATGATGCCGCACCCGGAGCGCGTATTCCGCGCCGTGCAGAACTCGTGGCGCCCGGAAGAGTGGAACGAAGACGGCGCCTGGATGCGCATGTTCCGCAACGCTCGCGTGTGGGTGAACTAAGGCCGTGTACAAGCTCGCCTTCTTCGTGCCCCACAGCCATGTGGAGACGGTGAAAACCGCCGTCTTCGCAGCCGGCGGCGGGCGCATCGGCGACTACGACAGCTGCGCCTGGCAAGTGCTGGGCCAGGGCCAATTCCGCGCGTTGGACGGCAGTCAGCCGTTTATCGGGCAGGTCGGCCAGGTTGAAGTGGTTGAGGAATGGAAGGTTGAGCTGGTGGTGGCGGATGAGTTGATTGTGGCTGTTGTGGCTGCCTTGAAACTCAGTCATCCGTATGAGACACCGGCGTATGAGGTGTGGCAGTTGGCGGATTTTTGATCGGCTGGCTGCATAAACAAGAAACCCGCTGGGCCAGTTTGGTCAGCGGGTTTTTTGTTGGCTGTAAGTGCCAATCGCAGGCAAGCCAGCTCCCACATTTGACCCCGTTGTCAGACCGTACATCAATCCCATGTGGGAGCTGGCTTGCCTGCGATGGCGTCGGTGCAAGCGCCTCAGACCTTTCCGACAAGCCTTTCAGGTTGTCCGTCGGAACTCGCACAACTAACCTTCTCGAGTCGCTGCCAATTCAGTGACCGGGACTGCAAGCCTGAAAAATCACTAGGAGCCTATTCCATATGGAGTTTAATGATGATCAGCGACAACTTGCTAACTGGTTCAATCTCATCTCAAGCCGAGTCCCGCCAAGCTGGTGATTTACCGTCCGACCAGATCTTCACCGTAATACCCAGTCTGAACAGCGAAACCCTGCTCGCCAATGCTTCCCAAGACCTGGCATCCGTGCAGGCACTGGCGGGTCATCTGGCTTTTGATGTCGACGGTCCGCAGCGTGATGCCGTGCTGGGGATTCATCGGATGGTGGAGGGTATTCAGTTGATGGTGGATCGGGTGCTGGATTTAGTTGAGGTGCCTGAGCAGAAGTAATCAGGCGCCTGTGAGGGCCAATCGGGAGCAAGCCCCCGATGAGGCCAGAAAAGCCACTACCGCTCTAAACCCTGGCGCCGACCTCACTGACCAACCGCTCCAACGCCTCACCCAAGCCAGAGGCCTTGTCACCAATTAACAAGTGCCAAACACCGCTTTCAAGCTGACTCACACCCTGGCAACCAAGTGTAATGAGCTGAGCTTCAGACAAGCGCGAATCATCCCCCAACTCCACCCGCAACCGAGTGATCGCCACCGCTTCCAGTTGGCGCACATTCTCTCGGCCACCCAACGCATTCAGCCATTTCTCGGCCTCCTGCACATTCACCGTCACGGGCTTATCCACAGGTGCAACCGCTACAGGCGCTGCAACAAACCCTGGCATGGCCAAACGAATTTCATCAGCAATGCTATCGGCCATCGGCCCGACCACCACCTGCAAACTCCCGCCGTTACCCGGGCGCACTACAGCCATGGCGCCCAGTGCTTTCAGTTCAGCATCCACCGCCTTGTTGCGATCCACCATGTCCAACCGCAGCCGCGTGGTGCATGCACCCACACTCAGCAAGTTCTCAGCACCACCCAGCGCCTGGATATATGCCGTGGCACGCTGGTTATCACTCATCGCTTCAGCCTGCACCACCTGGATATCTTCACGCCCCGGTGTTTTGAGGTTAAAGCGGCGGATGCAGTAGCTGAACACCGTGTAGTAGATCACCGAGTAGGCCAGGCCCACCGGTACCACCAGCCAGCCATTGGTGGACTTGCCCCAACCCAGCACCATGTCGATAAACCCACCGGAGAAGGTAAACCCGAGGTGGATATTCAACATATTGGTGACTGCCATCGACAGGCCCGTCAGCACGGCATGGATCAGGTACAGGAACGGTGCCAGGAACATGAACGCAAATTCAATCGGTTCAGTCACCCCGGTCAAAAACGAAGTCAGCGCCATCGACAGAAAGATCCCGCCCATGACTTTACGGCGCTCTGGCAACGCATTGCGGTACATCGCCAGGCACGCAGCCGGCAGGCCGAACAGCATCACCGGGAACATGCCGGTCATGAACTGGCCGCCTTTGGGGTCGCCGGCAAAGTAGCGGGTCAGGTCGCCGGTCACCACCGCGCCGGTTGCCGGGTCGGTAAACGTGCCGAACACGAACCACGCCATATTGTTGAGGATATGGTGCAAGCCAGTGACGATCAGCAGGCGGTTGAACACGCCAAACACGAACGCACCCAGGCTGCCGCTTTCCATCAACAACACGCCAAAGCTGTTGATGCCGTGCTGGATCGGCGGCCAGATCAGACCGAAGATCACGCCCAGGCCCACCGCCGAAAAACCGGTGACAATCGGCACAAAGCGTCGCCCACCAAAGAACGCCAGGTACTCCGGCAGCTTGATGTCCTTGAAGCGGTTATACAGCCCGCCCGCCATCAGGCCACTGGCGATACCGGCGAGCATGCCCATGTTGATGGTGGTATCCATCACCTTGAGGGTCGAGATCATCACCAGGTAGCCAATCGCCCCGGCCAGGCCGGCGGTGCCGTTGTTGTCGCGGGCAAAGCCCACGGCGATGCCGATGGCGAAGATCAGCGCCAGGTTGGCGAAGATCGCCTGCCCGGCATCGTGCATCACCGCGATGTTGAGCAAGTCGGTGTCGCCCAGGCGCAGCAAGAGGCCGGCGATTGGCAGGATCGCAATCGGCAGCATCAGCGCGCGGCCCAGGCGTTGCAGGCCTTCGATAAAGTGTTGGTACATGGCGTGTCTCCCTATTCTTGTTGTTTTCAGCTCAGCGGCCAGTGGTGTTGACAGGCTTGGCGAACGGCCTTGGCGCTGCTCAGGTCGAGCAGCTCAAGGCTCAGTTGCCGGCATTGCGCCGCGTCCAGGTGGCGGACGCGGTCCTTGATTTCGCCGATCTGCGGCGGGCTCACCGACAGTTCGCTGACCCCCAGGCCGACCAGTACCGGCGTGGCCAGTGGGTCAGATGCCAAGGCACCGCACACACCGACCCAACGCCCGTGTTTCGCCGCACCGGTGCAGGTTTGGGCGATCAGCCGCAGCAAGGCAGGATGCAGCGCATCAACGCGGGCGGCCAAGCCTGCGTGGTCGCGGTCCATCGCCAGGGTGTACTGGGACAGGTCATTGGTGCCGATGGATAAAAAGTCCGCGTGTTCGGCCAACTGCTCGGCCATCAGCGCGGCGGCGGGCACTTCGATCATCACGCCCAGCTCGGGGCGCTGCGTCAGCTCCAGCTCCACGCACAGTTCATCCAGGCGCTGGCGAATCTGCAGCAGTTCATCCACCTCGCTGACCATCGGCAACAGGATGCGGCAGCGCGCCAACGGCGAGACTTGCAGCAGGGCGCGCAGTTGCTGGTCGAGCAGTTCAGGGCGCACCTGGGCCATGCGAATACCGCGCAGGCCCAGCACCGGGTTCGCCTCGACGGGCAGCGGCAGGTAATCGAGCTGCTTGTCGCCACCCACATCGATGGTGCGGATGATCACCGACTTGTCACCCATGGCATCCAGCACGGCCTGATAAGCCTGGCGTTGCTCCTGCTCATCCGGCGCGGTACGGCGGTCGACGAACAGAAATTCAGTGCGCAGCAGGCCGACGCCATCGGCGCCGTTGTCAAACGCCACCTGGGCTTCGGCGCTGGAGGCGACATTCGCCGCCACTTCAACCGTCACGCCATCGGTGGTGAGTGCCGGTTGCCGGGCTTGGGCCTGTTGTTGCTGGCGTCGTAATTTCTGTGTTTCGCGAATCTGGTGAACTTCGGCGTGGCGCGCTTCACTGGGGGCCAGTTCCAGGCGGCCGTTGGCGGCATCGAGCACTACCCGTTGGCCTTGGGGCACATCAAGCACTTCATTGCCCAGGGCGACGAGACACGGCAGGCCTTTGCCCCGGGCCAAAATCGCCACATGGGAGGTCGCACCGCCTTCGGCCATGCAGATGCCAGCGGCGTGTTGCGCGCTCAGTTGCAGCAAGTCCGAAGGTGTCAGCTCATGGGCACTGACAATCGCCCCCGCCGGCAATTCGAAATGCCAGGCTTCACCCAGCAACGCACGCAGCACCCGTTGTTGAAGGTCTCGCAGGTCATTGGCGCGCTCGGCAAACAGTGGTTTGCCCAACGCCAGCAGCACGGCGCATTGGGCCTGGATCGCATCACGCCAGGCGTGGGTGGCGGCGCTGCCTTGTTCGATGGCAGCGGTGGCTGCGTCGAGTAATGCCGGGTCTTCCAGCAGGGCGAGGTGGGCGGCAAAGATCTCTTCTTCTTCGACGTTTTTGCGTTGGCGCGCTTGGTCCAGCGTATTGCGGATTTCGCCGCGCACTTGCTCAAGGGCGGCATCCAGGCGTTGCAGTTGTTCGTCGACGCTATGATTGCCGCTGTCTTGCGGCAGTTCGATGCCCGTCAGGCGGAACAATGGCCCACATACCAGACCGGGTGCCGCGCATACGCCTTGCAGCACATTGGCTTCGGTATTCGCCCGGCGTGGCGTGGCGGCGACTGGTGCGTGGTGTTCCTCGTGAACCGCCACCGACAACGCGGCGACCAGGGCCTGCAACGCCGCCTCGCAATCTTTGCCGCGAGAGGTCACCCGTACCTCGTCACCTTCGCCAATACCCAGCCCCATCAGGCCGATCAGGCTGTCGCAAGCCGCGGTCTTATCACCGAAGTGCAGCTGCGATTGGCTGCTGAAGCCCTGGGCAGTCTTGCGGATCAGCGCGGCAGGGCGCGCATGCAAGCCGCCACGGTGGGTGATGCGCACCGTGGCGCTCACTTGCGCGACCGAGTTATCCACAGCGGTTTGAACCGGCGCGGATGTGCGCAGGGCAATCCGCATCAGTGATTCACCGAGCTTCACGGTCTTGCTCGCGATGGGTTGCAGTTCGAAGCGGTCACTGTTGGTCAGGATGATCAGGCTCACCAGGCTTTTGCACTGGCGCGCTATGCGGTCCAGGTCAAACTGCACCAACGGCTGGCCCTCGCTCACCCGTGCGCCATCCTTCACCAGCAAGGCAAAGCCTTCGCCATTGAGCTCCACGGTGTCGATGCCCACGTGCATCAGCACTTCGGCACCGTTGTCGGCGCGGATGGTCAATGCATGACCGGTGCGGGCGACATGGATGATCACGCCGTCACAGGGCGCATGCAGGCAATCGTTCAACGGGTCGATGGCAATCCCGTCGCCCATGGTGCCGCTGGCGAACACTTCGTCGGGGACGCGGTTCAGGGCCAGCACCGGCCCACTCAAGGGGGCGCTTAAGGTCAATGGATTATTGTTGTTGGGCATGGGCACGGTACTCATCAGGAAAACGCCGCTTTAGTGCGTGCGGGTGACTTTGCTCAGGTGGCGCGGCTGGTCCGGGTCCATGCCCCGTGCCTCAGCCAAGCCTGCGGCCATCACGTAGAAGCTCTGGATCGCCAGGATCGGGTCCAGGCTCGGGTGTTCGGCGCGACTAAGGGTCAGGTCGCGTTCGGCGATATCGTCCGGTGCGGCCAGCAGCACCCGGGCGCCGCGTTGGCGCATATCGGCGGCCAGGCTCAACAGGCCGGGCTGCTCGGCGCCGCGTGGGGCGAACACCAGTAGCGGGTAGTTTTCGTCGATCAAGGCCATCGGCCCGTGGCGTACCTCGGCGCTGCTGAAGGCTTCGGCCTGGATCGCCGAGGTTTCCTTGAGCTTGAGCGCTGCTTCCTGGGCGATTGCAAACCCGGCGCCGCGGCCGATTACCATCAATTGCTGGCAGTCGCGCAGGGCCTCGATGGCTTGGGTCCAATCTTGCCGGGCGGCTTCACGCAAACCGTCGGGCAGCGCCTGGCAGGCTTGGAGCAACTCGGTTTCCTGGTTCCAGTAGCCGATCAATTGCGCGCTGGCGCTGAGGGTGGCGATAAAGCTCTTGGTCGCGGCCACGCTTTGTTCCGGGCCGGCGCACAACGGCACATGGAATTCACAGGCAGCTTCCAGCGGCGAGTCTTCGGCGTTCACCAGCGAGATGCTCAGGGCGCCGCGCTTGCGCAGCAGTCGCAGGCTGTTGACCAGGTCCGGGCTCTGCCCCGACTGGGAGAACCCAAACGCCACCTGGCCGCTGACTTTCATCGGCGCCTGCAACAGGGTCACCACCGACATCGGCAACGACGCCACCGGGATGCCCACATGCTGCATGGCCAGGTAGGCGAAGTAGCTGGCGGCGTGGTCGGAGCTGCCGCGGGCAATGGTCATCGCCACTTGCGGCGGCTGGCGACGCAGGCGACCGGCCACTTCTTCCAGCAGCGGATTCAGGCGTTGCAGTTGTGCCGCAACGGCGTCGCAGGAGGCCAGGGCCTCTTCAAGCATTTTTGAAGTCAATGGTTTCTCCTTCGACCATTACGTCGGTGAGTGTCAGGGAGCGGTCCAGGCGCACGCAGTCGGCATAGCTGCCGGGTTGCAGGCGGCCGCGTTCTTCCAGGCCCAGGTAGTCCGCAGGAAATTGCGACAGGCGTTGTGAGGCTTCGCTGATGGGCAGGCCGATTTTCACCAGGTTGCGCAGCGCCTGGTCCATGGTCAGCGTGCTGCCGGCCAGGGTGCCGTCGGCCAGGCGTACGCCACCCAGGCATTTGGTCACGGTGTGGCTGCCCAGCTTGTATTCGCCATCGGGCATACCGGCGGCGGCGGTGGAGTCGGTCACGCAGTACAGGCATGGGATCGAGCGCAGGGCCACGCGCATGGCACCGGGATGCACATGGAGCAGATCCGGGATCAGCTCGGCGTATTGGGCGTGGGCCAGCGCGGCGCCGACGATGCCTGGCTCGCGGTGATGCAGCGGGCTCATGGCGTTGTACAAATGGGTAAAGCTGGTGGCGCCGGCGGCGAGGGCGGCGACGCCTTCTTCATAGCTGCCCAGGGTGTGGCCGATCTGCATGCGCACGCCGCGTTGGCTGAGGGCGCGGATCAGGCCGTCATGGCCGGCGATTTCCGGGGCGATGGTGATCACTCGGATCGGCGCCAGGCGCAGGTAGTCTTCGACTTCGGCCATCAACGCGGTGTGGGCGAAGTTGGGTTGGGCGCCGAGTTTGCCCGGGTTGATGTAGGGGCCTTCCAGGTGCACGCCCAGTACCCGGGCGCTGCCTGTCGGGCGTTGCTCGCAGAACCTGCCGAGTTCACCGAGGACGCTGGTGATTTCTTCCACCGGCGCCGTCATGGTGGTGGCCAATAGCGAGGTGGTCCCAAAACGCACGTGGGTGCGGGTAATGGTCTCGAAGGCCTGCGCCCCTTCCATGATGTCGGCACCGCCACCGCCGTGTACATGCAGGTCGATAAAGCCTGGCAGCAGGTAGGGCAGGTCGTTGTCAGCCGGGTCGCAAGGCGTGCCTTCGATGGCAACCACCTTGCCGTGTTCGTGCACCAGGCGGCCGCGCATCCAGCCGTTGGGCGTGAGGATATTGTCTTCTGACATGGGCAGTTCTCTAAATTCGCAATTCGGCGGAGTAGTCATGACGGCGCAGCTCTGCGACAAAGTCGTAGTAGTCGTTGCGGCAGTAGGTGTCGGTGATTTCAATCGGCGTGTTGTCGGCGGTGTAGCCCACGCGGGTCATCAGCAGCATGGCGGTGCCGGGGGCGATGCCCACCAGCTTGGCGAACTCGTCCGAGGCGTTGATCGCCTGGATATGTTGCAGGGCGCGCACGATGGGCTTGCCGATGCCTTCCAGGTATTCGTACAGCGAATTGCCGATGGCTTGCGGGTGCGGCAACACCGAGGCGGGCATGGCGGTCATTTCAATCGCCATCACCGTGTCATCGGCTTTGCGCAAACGCTTGAGGCGCGCCACTTTGTCGGTAGGTGACAGGCACAGGCGGATCAGCTCTTCGTGGGTCGGCGGGGTGATGTCGCGCTCCAGCCACTGGGAGGTGGGCACAAAGCCCTTGAGCCGCAGCATTTCGCTGAACCCCGACAAGCGCGACAAGGGTTGTTCCAGGCGCGGCGTGATAAAGGTGCCGGAGCCCTGGCTGCGGCGGATCAGGCCCTGGGCAAGCAACACTTCCAGCGCTTTACGGGCAGTGACCCGCGAGATGCTCAACTGCTCGCTGAGCGCACGCTCCGAGGGCAGGGCCTGCTCGGATTTCCACTGGCCGGCATGGATCGCGGCTTCAAGGCTGCGAGCCAGTTGCAGGTACAGCGGCGTGGATTGCTTGTCGTCGGGGCGCAGGGCCAGGATGGGATTCATCTGTCAGGTTTCCGATGCGTTATTGGAGTGTTGTCGCCCGGTAATGGCCGGAAATTAATACCACTTAAATACCATGTCAATGCTACCAAAAGTGCGCAGGTACCGGTTTTAGCGCATCTCAACGGTGCGCGGTATCAAGTGGTATTAGAGAGGTCTTTGTTGCGTGCACAAATGCGCAGCTCGCTCGGTGAACTGGTATTCACTGGCGCGGGCTGCCTGGGGCAGGAATTATTTTCGAATTATTTTACGAACGGTCCTGGATCAGGGCCGAATCTCGATCATGGTGCCGTCTTTGACCAGGCTCCAGACTTCGCGCATGTCCACGTTGCGCATGCCGATGCAGCCGTCGGTCCAGTCCAGGGTGTGAAACCACTGTTCCGGGTAGTCTTCGGTGTCGGGCGTGCCGTGGATCATGATCATGCTGCCCGGTTTTACCCCTTCGCGGCGGGCGCGGGCGGCGTCGCTGATGTTCGGGTAGGAGATGTGCATGGCCAGGTTGAAGCGGTCGCTGGTCTTGCGCCAGTCGATCCAGTAGAAACCCTCGGGGGTACGGCGGTCGCCTTCGATCAGCTTGTGGCCCTTGGGGTTCTTGCCCAGGGAAATGCGATAGGTCTTGAACGGTTTGCCGTCGTTGATCAATTGCAGCTGATGAGCGGACTTGAGCACCAGGACTTTTTCGACCGGTTTGCCGCCCAGGGTGACTTGGGTTGTGGCTGGCGACAGCGTGGCGAACGACAGGCAGATCAGAGCAAGCAACCAGCGCATTGAAACGGTATCCCTTTGGCGACAATCGGCCGGCTTGTTATTGGGCGGGCTTGGACAGCGGTGGCACGGACTCGCTGCGCACCGGGTACACCTGTTGGCGACGGTCAGCGAAAAAGCATTCTAAGGTACGCCCGACCGTGCGGAAAGCCAGCTCGGACCAAGGGATATCAGCTTGATCGAACAGCTTCACTTCAAGGCTTTCCGGGCCTGCGGCAAAATCCAGGTCGATCAGCTCGGCGCGGTAGAAAATATGCACCTGGCTGATGTGCGGCACATTGATCAGGGTATAGATGCTCAGGTTGCGCACGCGGGCGCAGGCTTCTTCCAGGGTTTCACGCATGGCCGCCTGTTCGACGGTTTCACCGTTTTCCATAAAACCTGCGGGCAGGGTCCAGTAACCCAGGCGTGGCTCGATGGCGCGGCGGCACAGCAACACTTTGTCGCCCCACACCGGCACGGTGCCGGCGACGATATTGGGGTTCTGGTAATGAATGGTCGAACAGTGATCACACACAAAACGCAGGCGTGCGTCGCCTTCGGGAATACGTTGGGTAACCGGTTTACCGCACTGGCTGCAGAAATTCATGCTGGGGTTCCTGGAGAATGGGCACATCTTGGCTTGGTGCCGGGCGTTCCTGCAAGTTGTCGTTTCGCGACATGCACCGGGTTTTGGGCTTGGGCGCCCGCACGCTTTGGTGCATGATGCAAGGTAGCCAACAGACCGAGATGACTCATGCTGGACGAGCTACTTCGCCGGGTAAGCAATCACACCCCTCACACCTTGGAAACTGACGGGCGTTTCCCCGAGGCCGCAGTGCTGGTGCCGATTACCCGCACTGACGAACCTGAGCTGATCCTGACTCTGCGCGCCAGCGGCCTGTCGACCCATGGTGGCGAAGTGGCCTTTCCTGGTGGGCGGCGTGACCCTGAAGACCCGGACCTGATCTTTACCGCCTTGCGCGAAGCCGAAGAAGAAATCGGCCTGCCGCCAGGCCTGGTTGAGGTCATAGGCCCGTTGAGCCCGCTGATTTCCCTGCACGGCATCCGTGTAACGCCCTATGTAGGCGTGATCCCTGACTACGTCGAATACCTGGCCAACGACGCCGAAATCGCCGCAGTCTTCAGTGTGCCCCTGGAGTTTTTCCGACAGGACCCACGCGAACATACCCACCGGATCGATTACCAGGGCCGAAGTTGGTATGTGCCAAGCTACAGATTCGGCGAATACAAGATCTGGGGCCTGACGGCGATCATGATTGTTGAGCTGATCAACCTGCTCTATGACGACGCCAAGATCAGCCTGCACCAGCCGCCCAAGAGTTTTATCAATATCTAAGCCATCGCATGAATGGCAAGCCGTGAGGGAAAACCATGAAATACCGCCTGGGCGATGCCCGCGTCGAGACCCATCCCAACAGTTGGGTCGCACCCAATGCCACGCTGGTGGGCAAGGTCAAGCTGGAGGAGGGCGCCAACGTCTGGTTCAACGCGGTGTTGCGCGGCGATAACGAACTGATCCTGATCGGCAAGAACAGCAACGTGCAGGACGGCAGCGTAATGCACACCGACATGGGCTACCCGCTTACCCTCGGCACCGGCGTGACCATCGGCCATAACGCCATGCTGCACGGCTGCAGCGTCGACGACTACAGCCTGATCGGCATTAACGCGGTGGTTCTCAATGGCGCCAAGATTGGCAAGCACTGCATTATCGGCGCGAACTCGCTGATCGGTGAAGGCAAGGAAATTCCCGATGGCTCGCTGGTCATGGGCTCGCCGGGCAAGGTGGTACGTGAGCTGACTGAGGCGCAGAAACGTATGCTCGAAGCCAGCGCCGCGCACTATGTGCATAATTCGCAGCGCTATGCCCGAGACTTGGTTGAGCAGGAAGAATGAGTGCAGTTGAACGGCCTGTAGCCTCGCCCTGTGTGAATATTTGCGCGCTGGACGAGGACGATATCTGTACCGGCTGCCAGCGCAACGTGGACGAGATTACGCGTTGGGGCCGCATGGATAATGCCGAACGCCGGGTGGTGTTGGGGTTGTGTCATGAGCGGGCGGTGGCGGGTGGGTTGGTATGGATGACGCCCAAAAGCTCGGGTGCCTGATCGATTGCTATCGGGAGCAAGCCCCCTCCCACACTTGAATGTGTTCACAGATCAAAATGTGGGAGGGGGCTTGCCCCCGATGAAGCCCTCCCAGACGACATATGTCTAATTGTGAAGTACCCTGTGTCCCTTGTTCACAGGTCATTCATCCATGTTTTTCCTGATCGCCTACATCAGCAGCGTCGTGCTGATCAACTTCGCCTTCTCCACCGCCCCGCACCTGGATGTCATCTGGTCCGCCTGGGGTGGCCTGGTATTTATCCTTCGCGACATGGTGCAAACCCGCTTCGGCCACGGCGCGATCATCGCCATGCTGGCGGCGCTGGTGCTGTCGTATATCACTTCCGACCCGTCCATCGCCCTGGCCAGTGCTACGGCGTTCGCGGTGTCCGAGTGCATCGACTGGCTGGTGTTCAGCATCACCAAACGCCCGCTGCATGATCGCCTGTGGATAAGTTCGGCACTGAGCATTCCCCTCGACACCTTTATTTTCTTCGGCTTGATCGGCGCGCTCACACCGGCGGTGGCGGGCACGGCGTTGGTGTCGAAGTTCGCCGGGGTCACGGTGGTGTGGTTGATCATGGCTTGGCGCCTGCGCAAGCGTGCCGTCGCCAACTGAGGCCAATTCTTGCAGTTCATGTAAAATGCCGGCCTTTCTCCCCATGATCCGCTCCCCTGAGGACCTGAGATGACCCGAATCGGAACTCCATTGTCGCCAACCGCGACCCGCGTTTTGCTGTGTGGCTGCGGTGAGCTGGGCAAGGAAGTGGTGATCGAACTGCAACGCCTGGGTGTTGAAGTGATCGCCGTGGATCGCTACGCCAACGCGCCGGCGATGCAGGTGGCGCACCGTAGCCACGTGATCAACATGCTCGACGGTGCGGCGCTGCGTGCAGTCATCGAGGCGGAGAAGCCGCACTTCATCGTGCCGGAAATCGAAGCCATCGCCACCGCCACTCTGGTGGAACTGGAGGCTGAAGGCTTCACGGTTATCCCGACCGCCCGCGCCACGTCGTTGACCATGAACCGTGAGGGCATCCGTCGCCTGGCCGCCGAAGAACTGGACCTGCCGACCTCGCCGTACCACTTCGCGGACACCTTCGAAGACTACAGCAAGGCCGTCCAGGACCTGGGCTTCCCCTGCGTGGTCAAGCCGGTGATGAGTTCGTCGGGCAAGGGCCAGAGCCTGTTGCGCAGCACTGATGACGTGCAGAAAGCCTGGGATTACGCGCAGGAAGGCGGGCGTGCCGGTAAGGGTCGAGTCATCATCGAAGGCTTTATCGATTTCGACTACGAAATCACTCTGCTGACCGTGCGCCACATTGGCGGCACCACCTTCTGCGCGCCGGTTGGCCATCGTCAGGAGAAGGGCGACTATCAGGAGTCCTGGCAGCCACAGGCCATGAGCCCGATCGCCCTGGCCGAATCCGAGCGCGTTGCCAAGGCGGTAACCGAAGCCCTGGGCGGCCGTGGTCTGTTTGGTGTGGAGTTGTTCATCAAGGGCGATCAGGTGTGGTTCAGCGAAGTGTCGCCGCGCCCACATGACACCGGTTTGGTCACACTGATTTCTCAGGACCTGTCGCAGTTCGCGCTGCACGCTCGCGCCATCCTGGGCTTGCCGATCCCGTTGATCCGTCAGTTCGGGCCTTCGGCATCGGCGGTGATCCTGGTGGAAGGGCAGTCGACCCAGACGGCGTTTGCCAACCTCGGCGTTGCATTGAGCGAGCCGGACACGGCGTTGCGTCTGTTTGGCAAGCCAGAGGTCAACGGCCAGCGCCGCATGGGTGTGGCGTTGGCGCGGGATGAGTCGATTGAAGCGGCTCGTGCCAAGGCGACCCGGGCCTCCCAAGCGGTTGTTGTAGAGCTCTAAAAGCATCGGGAGCAAGCCCCCTCCCACATTTAACCGCGTATAACCTTTGGAATGCGGTCGAATGTGGGAGGGGGCTTGCTCCCGATAGCGGTTTATCAGGCGACCTTGTTCAAATCATTATCCCGCGTCTCTTTCAGGCACAGCACCGCAATCAAACTCAGCAACGCTGCCGCCGACACATACCCACCGACATAACTGAGCCCACCCATCGCCACCAGCTTGGTCGCGAAGAACGGTGCTGCAGACGCCCCGACAATCCCACCCAGGTTATACGCCGCCGAAGCACCGGTATAACGCACACGCGTCGGGAACAACTCCGGCAGCAGGGCGCCCATCGGCGCGAAGGTCACGCCCATCAAGAACAGCTCCAACGCCAGGAACAGCGCCACGGCCCAGGTCGAGCCGTGGGTCAGCAGTGGCTCCATGGTAAAGCCCGAGAGAATCGCCAGGATCGCCCCAACGATCAGCACCGGCTTACGTCCATAACGATCACTGGCCAGCGCTGCCAGCGGCGTCGCCAAGCCCATGAACAGCACGGCAAAGCACAGTAAGCCGAGGAACGTCTCGCGGCTGTAGCCCAGTGTGGAAACGCCGTAGCTCAGGGAAAACGCCGTGGTGATGTAGAACAGCGCGTAGCACACCACCATCGACGCAGCGCCCAGCAGCACCGGCAGCCAATGTTGGCTGAACAGTTCCACCAGTGGCACCTTCACCGGTGCTTCTTTGGCTACGGAGTTGGCGAATACTGGGGTTTCATGCAGCTTCAGGCGTGCATACAGGCCCACCATCACCAGTGCGGCGCTGAGAATGAACGGAATACGCCAGCCCCAGCTACGGAACTGCTCGTCATTCAGGCTCATGGCCAGGATCAGGAATAAACCGTTGGCCGCCAGAAAGCCAATCGATGGGCCCAATTGCGGAAACATGCCAAACCAGGCGCGCTTGCCCTTGGGCGCGTTCTCGGTCGCCAGCAATGCCGCGCCGCCCCATTCCCCGCCAAGGCCCAGGCCCTGGCCGAAGCGTAATACGCACAACAGAATCGGTGCCCAGGCGCCGATGCTGTCATAGCCGGGCAGCAAGCCGATCAAGGTGGTGCACACACCCATCAACAGCAGCGAGGCCACCAGAGTGGATTTGCGCCCGATTCGGTCGCCGAAATGGCCGAACAGCGCCGACCCCAGCGGGCGTGCGATAAAGGCGATGCCAAAGGTCAGGAACGACGCCAGCATCTGCGCCGTACCGGAGCTCTGGGGAAAGAACACCGGGCCGATGACCAGCGCAGCAGCCGTGGCGTAGATATAGAAGTCGTAGAACTCGATGGCGGTGCCGACGATGCTCGCCGTGGCGACGCGGGCGGTCGAATTGGTCGGGGCGGCGGTCGCAGCCTCTTGGTAGGTGGTGCTCATGGCAGTATCCCTGACGGTCATTGCGCGTTTGGACGCGGATTATTATTGGTCGAACACCCATGGATCAGGGTTGTGCGCGGGGCGGCTCGGGATGGGAGCAAACACCGGTCGGACATGATAAAGCGGTGCCTGGACACGCTGAGTGCGGGTAGCACGCGGTCGGGCGGGGCTTGGGTAAGCCGGATGGATTATAGGAAGGGGGCTAAGGATCCAACAAGGGGCTGGTGAGGATCTATGGCCTGGAACTGGATCAATGTGGGAGCTGGCTTGCCTGCGATAGCATCACCTCGGTTCAACTGAAGGACCGAGTCGCCTGCATCGCAGGCAAGCCAGCTCCCACATTGACCGGGTTGAGCCTGCTGAGGTCAGGCGGCCACGGGCACATGGCTGGTATGCCAGATCAACACCTTGCTCACCCGGTTGTCCTCGGTTTCGAGGATTTCCAGGCGATAGCGGCCGATCTTCAGGCACACCGCGCAATCGGGGATGGTTTCCAGCGCTTCGGTCACCAGGCCGTTGAGGGTCTTGGGGCCGTCGCTGGGCAGGTGCCAGCCCAGGCTTTTGTTCAGTTCGCGGATCGAAGCGGCGCCGTCAATGATGTAGCGGCCATCGGGCTGGGCCTCGATGTGGGGGTTATCCACAGCCTGATCGCTTTCGAACTCGCCGACGATTTCTTCCAGGATATCTTCCAGGGTAACGATGCCCAGCACTTCGCCGTATTCGTCCACCACCATGCCCAGGCGCCGTTGCTGCTTGTGAAAATTCAGCAGTTGCAGCTGCAATGGTGTGCTTTCCGGAACGAAATAGGGTTCGTGACAGGCAGCGAGCAGCGCCTCTTTGGTCAGGCTGGCGTCGGGGAGCAGGTGCTGGACCTGGCGCGTGTTGAGCACCGCTTCGACCTGGTTGATATCACTGTGGAACACCGGCAGGCGCGTGCGTTGGGAACTGCGCAGCTGCTCGATGATCTCGTCGATCGAGTCATCCAGGTTGATGCCGTCCACTTCACTGCGGGGCACCAGGATGTCGTTGACGGTGATGTTATCCAGCGCGTGGATGCCGGGCATACCGGGCGCACGGTCTTCGTCGGCCTCGGGCGGGACTTGGTCGTCATGGTCCGGCAGCGGCTCATCGCTGTTTTTCACCACACCGGATTTGCGCGCGAACGGGCGCAGCAGCAACAGGCTGATGCCGTTGAGCAGCCAGGCCAGCGGGTAGAGCATTTTCAGCGGCACGCCCAGCAGGGCGTTACCGAAACCCAACACCGCTTGCGGATGGCGGGTGGCCAGGATGCGAGGCAGGTAGTCGGCGAGAATCAGCAGCAGTGCACAAGAGACCAGCCAACCCAGCCATGGGCCGTTCTGCGCCCAGGCATAGATTGCCAGCAGCGTGCAAAGGATCACCACGGCGGCGCGGCACAGGCTGTTGCACAGAATCAGGCTATGGCGCGGGAAGCTCAGGCGTGCGGCAGCCTTGTCGCCCTGGCGGGTACCGGGGCGCAGGGCCAACAGATGCTGTTGTGCTGCTTCGATGGCGGTAAACAGCGCCGCCCATAAAATCAGCAAGGCAATGACGGCGAGCATCGGCTCCAAAGGCAAGTTATCCATGATCGCTGCCCGTCAGATATGCAGGATGTATTCGCGAACCAGCTTGCTGCCGAAATAGGCCAGCATCAGCAGGCAGAACCCGGCCAGGGTCCAGCGTATTGCCTTGTGCCCACGCCAGCCGAGGCGGTTGCGGCCCCACAGCAGCACGCTGAACACCACCCAGGCCAGGCACGCCAGCAGGGTCTTGTGCACCAGGTGCTGGGCGAACAGGTTCTCGACGAACAGCCAGCCGGAAATCAGCGACAGCGACAGCAGGGTCCAGCCGGCCCACAGGAACCCGAACAGCAGGCTTTCCATGGTTTGCAGCGGCGGGAAGTTCTTGATCAGCCCTGAGGGGTGCTTGTGCTTGAGCTGGTGATCCTGCAGCAACAGGAGCAGGGCCTGGAACACCGCAATGGTGAACATGCCGTAGGCGAGGATCGACAACAGGATATGGGCAAGGATACCCGGCTCTTCGTCAATCACCTGTACGGTACCGGTGGGCGTGAACTGCGCCAGCAATACCGTCAGCACACCCAAGGGGTATAGCAGCACCAGCAGGTTCTCGACGGGAATGCGGTAGCAGGCCAGCAACGTCAGTGCGATGACGGCCGCGGCGATCAGGCTGGCGGCGCTGAAAAAGTCCAGGCCCAGGCCCACCGGCGTCATCAGGTGAGTGAACAGGCTGGCGGCATGGGCCAGCAGGGCCAGCACGCCAAGGCCGACGAGCAGACGTTTGTCCGCTTTGACGCCTTGGGCCAGACGAGTGCCCTGATAGAGAGTCGCAGCGGCATACAGAATGGCGGCGGCGAGGCTGGGTAGCAAACTGGGTGACAAGGGGAGCATAAATCCTGGTAGGCAAGCCCGAAAGGCGTTGAGTTTGGCACACACCTGCGTTGCAAGAAAGACTCCCGGGCCAGACAGCGGGTGTGCATGGGCGCAGTCTTCGCTATAATCCGCGACCTGCCCACGCCGCAGGCTCGGCGAGCGCTGTTTTTAATAGCGATTGACCACAGCCTGGGCCGCCATTACCTCGGTCTACCTGCATTTCGATGAGTAGGGCCTGAAAGGATCGCGCATGTTTGAAAACTTGACTGACCGTCTCTCGCAGACGCTGCGCCACGTTACCGGCAAGGCCAAGCTGACCGAGGACAATATTAAAGACACCCTGCGTGAAGTGCGCATGGCGTTGCTGGAAGCCGACGTGGCCTTGCCGGTGGTGAAGGATTTCGTCAACTCGGTCAAAGAGCGCGCGGTCGGCACCGAAGTGTCCCGCAGCCTGACCCCGGGCCAGGCCTTCGTGAAGGTCGTCCAGGCCGAACTCGAAAGCCTGATGGGCGCGGCCAACGAAGACTTGAACCTCAGCGCCGTGCCGCCAGCCGTCGTATTGATGGCCGGTCTGCAAGGTGCGGGTAAGACCACCACCGCCGGCAAGTTGGCGCGCTTCCTTAAAGAGCGCAAGAAGAAATCCGTGATGGTGGTGTCGGCCGACGTGTACCGTCCGGCGGCCATCAAGCAGTTGGAAATGCTCGCGGGCGAAGTGGGTGTGACCTTCTTCCCGTCCGACCTGAGCCAGAAGCCGGTCGACATTGCCAACGCGGCTATTAAAGAAGCCAAGCTCAAGTTCATCGACGTGGTCATCGTCGATACCGCCGGTCGCCTGCACATCGACGAAGAGATGATGGGCGAGATCAAGGCGCTGCATGCCGCGATCAACCCGGTCGAAACCTTGTTCGTGGTCGATGCCATGACCGGCCAGGATGCGGCCAACACCGCCAAGGCCTTTGGTGATGCGCTGCCGCTGACCGGCGTGATCCTTACCAAGGTCGACGGCGACGCACGCGGCGGTGCCGCGCTGTCGGTACGTGCCATTACTGGCAAGCCGATCAAGTTCATCGGTATGGGCGAGAAGAGCGACGCGCTCGAACCGTTCCACCCCGAGCGTATCGCCTCGCGTATCCTCGGCATGGGTGACGTGCTCAGCCTGATCGAACAGGCCGAAGCCACGCTCGACAAGGACAAGGCCGACAAGCTGGCCAAGAAGTTGAAGAAGGGCAAGGGCTTCGACCTTGAAGACTTCCGTGACCAGCTGCAACAGATGAAGAACATGGGCGGCCTCGGCGGCCTGATGGACAAGCTGCCCAACATCGGCGGTGTAAACCTGGCGCAGATGGGCAATGCCCAGGGCGCGGCAGAGAAGCAGTTCAAGCAGATGGAAGCCATCATCAACTCCATGACCCCGGCCGAGCGCCGCGACCCTGAGCTTATCAGCGGTTCGCGCAAGCGCCGGATCGCCATGGGCTCCGGCACCCAGGTGCAGGACATCGGTCGCTTGATCAAGCAGCACAAGCAGATGCAGAAGATGATGAAGAAATTCTCCGCCAAAGGCGGGATGGCCAAGATGATGCGTGGCATGGGCGGTATGTTGCCCGGCGGCGGCATGCCCAAAATGTAAAGAATTCGAGCAAGGGCTCGCCTTTGCTCCGACCCACAGGGATGTGGGATCTCCAGCAAACCCGCCGTTGGCGGGGGCTGACTCGCCGTTTTAACCGACGGCTCTATAGCAGATCTGAATGGCACGCTGATAGGCGCCAGAAAAAGACATTTGCAAAAGTCCGGATATTCCTTAGAATATGCGGCCTTTCGGGCACCTATGCCCGCTGTGCATTTAGATTTGCAGCACCGACTACAGGAACGATGTTCACATGCTAACAATCCGTCTTGCCCTTGGCGGCTCCAAAAAGCGCCCGTTTTACCACTTGACCGTAACCGACAGCCGCAACCCGCGTGACGGTTCGCACAAGGAACAGGTTGGTTTCTTCAACCCTGTTGCTCGTGGTCAAGAAGTTCGTCTGTCCGTGAACCAAGAGCGCGTAGCCTACTGGCTGAGCGTTGGCGCACAGCCATCCGAGCGCGTTGCAAAACTGTTGAAGGACTCGGCTAAGGCCGCAGCCTGAGCAATATGAACGCGACGCCAGCTGTTGCTGATGATTTGATCGTTATCGGCAAGATTTACTCTGTTCATGGCGTTCGCGGCGAAGTGAAGGTGTATTCCTTTACTGATCCGACTGAAAACCTGTTGCAGTACAAAACCTGGACGCTCAAGCGCGAAGGGAGTGTGAAACAGGTCGAGCTGGTCAGTGGACGCGGGAGCGACAAGTTCCTGGTCGCAAAGCTCAAGGGTCTTGATGATCGTGAAGAAGCTCGTCTTCTGGCCGGTTACGAGATCTGCGTGCCGCGCAACCTGTTCCCTGAATTGACCGACGGCGAGTACTACTGGTACCAGCTGGAAGGTCTGAAGGTTATTGATCAACTCGGGCAATTGCTGGGGAAAATCGATCATCTTCTGGAAACCGGCGCCAATGATGTAATGGTGGTCAAGCCTTGCGCTGGCAGCCTGGATGATCGCGAACGCCTGTTGCCCTATACCGAGCAATGCGTGTTGGCCGTCGACCTGGCAGCGGGCGAGATGAAGGTGGAATGGGACGCGGACTTCTAAGCGTGGCTAATTTGCGCATTGAAGTGATCAGTTTGTTTCCCGAGATGTTTTCCGCCATCAGCGAGTACGGCATCACCAGTCGGGCGGTGAAACAGGGGCTGTTGCAGCTCACCTGTTGGAACCCGCGAGACTACACGACGGATCGACATCACACTGTGGACGATCGCCCATTTGGCGGTGGCCCGGGCATGGTGATGAAGATCAAGCCCCTGGAAGATGCATTGGTTCAGGCCAAGGCAGCCGCCGGGGAGAAGGCGAAGGTAATTTACCTGTCCCCTCAAGGCCGTCAGCTGAAACAGGCGGCGGTACGCGAACTGGCGAATGAGGAAAGTTTGATCCTGATTGCCGGTCGCTATGAAGGCATTGACGAGCGTTTTATTGAAGCTCATGTCGATGAAGAGTGGTCGATTGGGGACTATGTATTGTCTGGCGGCGAGCTGCCGGCAATGGTCCTGATAGATGCGGTTACACGACTGCTGCCTGGAGCTTTAGGGCATGTGGACTCTGCGGAGGAGGATTCCTTCACGGATGGTTTGCTGGATTGCCCGCACTACACCCGACCGGAGGTGTATGCGGATCAGCGTGTTCCCGACGTATTGCTAAGTGGCAATCACGCACACATCCGGCGTTGGCGTTTACAGCAGTCCCTTGGTCGGACCTATGAACGACGCGCCGATCTTCTGGAAAGCCGCTCGCTTTCTGGAGAAGAGAAGAAGCTGCTCGAGGAATACATCCTCGCGCGGGACGATAGTTAACAACGTATCGATGGTAGGTCCATTGACTTACCTTAGGAGCACAGCATGACTAACAAAATCATCCTTGCACTCGAAGCAGAGCAGATGACCAAAGAGATCCCTACCTTTGCCCCGGGCGACACCATTGTCGTTCAGGTGAAAGTGAAGGAAGGCGACCGTTCGCGTCTGCAAGCGTTCGAAGGCGTGGTAATCGCCAAGCGTAACCGTGGTGTGAACAGTGCTTTCACTGTTCGTAAAATCTCCAACGGTGTTGGCGTAGAGCGTACTTTCCAGACCTACAGCCCGCAAATCGACAGCATGGCCGTCAAGCGTCGCGGTGACGTACGTAAAGCCAAGCTGTACTACCTGCGTGACCTGTCCGGTAAAGCAGCTCGCATCAAGGAAAAACTGGCTTAAGTCCAGCTTCCCGATGCAGAAAAAAGCAGCCTACGGGCTGCTTTTTTGTGTCTGAAATTTGTCCATTTGCCGGTATTGACCATGACCACCCGTCTCGAAGAAATCCAGCGCCGCACCGACCTGTCCGTCACCCGCGTGACCAAGGCCGTGTTCCCGCCTACCACCAACCACCACAACACCCTGTTCGGCGGCACCGCCTTGGCATGGATGGACGAAGTGTCGTTCATCGCCGCCACGCGCTTCTGTCGCTTGCCTTTGGTGACGGTCTCCACCGACCGTATCGACTTCAATCACGCAATCCCGGCCGGCTCCATCGTTGAGCTGATCGGCCGGGTGATCAAAGTCGGCAACACCAGCCTCAAGGTTGAAGTGGAAGTGTTTGTCGAGAGCATGAGCGCTGATGGCCGTGAAAAGGCGATCCAGGGCGTGTTCAGCTTTGTCGCGATTGACGCGGACAAACGCCCTGTACCGGTACTGCCTGGGTTTGCCGACTGATTACGTGGCGCTGCCGTTCTCCGGCTGAATCACCGCCAGCAGGGTCCAGCCGGCCGCCGGCTTCAAGCTGCTCTCGGGCGTGACCACGTGCACCCAGCCGCTGGTGTCCCGGGCAAACAGCAAGGTGGCGCGCTCCCCGTGCAACGCCTGGTACTGCTCCCAGCCAAAGCCGTCGGTGAGGTTGGTGCTATACAGTTCGGCGCCCTGGCCCAACAGGCTGGCCAGTTTGGTATAGCTCAGGGGTTGGCTGCCCAGCAGGTGGCCGCGGTGTTCGTGGCTGGCCTTGTGTTTGTCGGTGCGGCGGCTTTCCTGGCTGCTGGCCAGGGCGAACAGACGATGGCCGAAGTCATGGCGAAAACGCATGGTCGCCAAGGCGTTCAGCTCGCCGGACGGGGAGAGCGCAAGCAAATGCCCCAGGCCGACCAGATCCAGATGGGACTCGGCATGTTGGGAGGCGGGGTTGCCGAAGTAGGTCGGCAGGCCCTCCATGCGACTGGCGCGGATATTTTCCCAGCTGGAATCAGTCAGCAACACGCGGCTGCCCAATTGCTGCAATGCCTTGCCGAGCGCCCGCGCCGGGCCGTTCGCGCCGACGATCAGGAAGCCGCTGGGCGCTGGCTCGGCGACTTTCAGCAGGCGCGCCAAGGGGCGCGCCGTGGCACTTTGCAGCACCACGGTGCCGATGATTACCGCAAAGGTCAGCGGCACCAGCAATAACGCGCCTTCATGCCCTGCCTCGTCCAGGCGAATCGCAAAGATCGCCGATACTGCCGCCGCCACAATGCCCCGTGGCGCGATCCAGGCCAGCAGCGCTCGCTCGCGCCAGTTGAGTCCGGAGCCAAAGGTTGAGAGCGCTACGTTCAGTGGGCGTGCAATAAACTGGATGATCACCAGCAGAATCAGCACGAATGGCCCCAGAGCGATCAAGGCATTCAGGTCCAGGCGCGCCGCCAGCAGGATGAACAGCCCGGAAATCAGCAGCACACTGAGGTTTTCCTTGAAGTGCAGGATGTGTCTTACATCCACACCCTTCATGTTCGCCATCCACATGCCCATCAGCGTGACCGCCAGCAGGCCGGACTCATGCATCACCTGGTTGGCGGCAATGAAGATGCCCAGCACACCCGCCAGCGTCGCCAAGTTATGCAGGTATTCCGGCAACCACTGGCGGCGCATGATCTGCCCCAGTACCCAGCCGCCGGCGATCCCGAACAGGCTACCGCAGAGGATGACGCCGCCAAAGGTCAGCAGGCTATGGCTCAAGCCGTCGCCGGAAGCCCGGGCAATGATGAAGCTGTAGACCCCCACCGCCAGCAACGCGCCAATCGGGTCGATGACGATGCCTTCCCAGCGCAGGATATTGGCGATGGAGGCTTTGGGGCGCACCACGCGTAGCATCGGCACGATCACGGTTGGCCCGGTCACCAGGGTCAGCGTGCCGAACAGCAGCGCGAGCATCCAGTCAAAGCCCAACAGCCAGTGAGTGGCCAGGGTGATCACTGCCCAGGTCGACAGGGCGCCAACCGTGACCAGGCGATGCACCACGCTGCCGATTTCCTTCCACTCCGAAAGGTGCAGGGTCAGGCTGCCTTCGAACAGGATCAGCGCTACAGCCAGGGACACCAACGGCATCAGCAGGGGGCCGAACATCTCCTGCGGGTCGAGCCAGCCCAGTACAGGCCCCGCCAAAATACCCGTCAATAACAGAAACAGGATCGCCGGCAACTTGAGCCGCCAGGCCAGCCATTGGCAGCCCAGCGCCGCCACTCCAATGCCACCAAAGGCCAGCAAAATCTGTTGTTCATTCATTGAAGCTTCCTGTTCCTTGAAGTAGCGGGCTATGAAAGACTAGCGGCCCTTGTCACAGTTCACTAAATAATTCGCACAGCCCCCATGCTGCGCCGCTTTGAGTACCCATGCCCGCCATCGACCACCCTTTGATCGACCGTTTCCTCGACGCCCTCTGGCTGGAAAAAGGCCTCTCGGATAACACGCGCCAGGCCTACCGCAGTGATCTGGCCCTGTTCAATGGCTGGTTGCAGGAAAAAAACCTTGAGCTGATCAACGCCGGGCGCGAGCTGATCCTCGATCACCTGGCCTGGCGCCTGGAGCAGAACTATAAGCCACGCTCTACTGCACGATTCCTTTCCGGCGTGCGTGGCTTTTATCGTTACCTGTTGCGGGAAAAGCTCATCGCGACCGATCCAACTCTACAAGTCGATATGCCGCAATTAGGTAGGCCTCTTCCTAAGTCTTTGTCGGAAGCTGACGTGGAGGCTTTGCTGGCTGCGCCGGATCTCAGCGAAGCCATCGGCCAACGTGATCGCGCCATGCTGGAAGTGCTCTACGCCTGCGGCCTACGGGTGACCGAACTGATCAGCCTGACGCTGGAGCAGGTCAACCTGCGTCAGGGCGTATTGCGTGTGATGGGCAAGGGCAGCAAGGAGCGGCTGGTGCCCATGGGCGAGGAGGCGATTGTGTGGGTCGAGCGCTACATGCGCGATGCGCGCCACGAATTGCTCGGTGGGCGCCCCAGTGATGTGCTGTTTCCCAGCCTGCGCGGCGAGCAGATGACCCGCCAGACCTTCTGGCACCGCATCAAGCACCAGGCCAAAGTGGCTGGAATCGGCAAGGCCCTGTCGCCTCACACCCTGCGCCATGCGTTCGCCACCCATTTGCTCAACCATGGTGCCGATTTGCGTGTGGTACAGATGCTGCTCGGGCACAGCGACTTATCCACAACCCAGATCTACACCCATGTGGCACGCGCACGTTTGCAGGATATGCACGCCAAGCATCACCCGCGCGGATAAAAACGTCAGAAATGGCCCATTTTACTTGTCGCGGTCTGCCCTCCCGCCCAACTGTGGTAGGCTTTGCCGGTTAGCAAAGGGGACGGCACCCGTTGTGTTCCAGATCAGTATTCTGCTCCCGTCCCTGCCTCTGCCTTCAGGAGTTCCCATGCGCTTGACCCAGATTATTGCCGCCGCAGCCATTGCGTTGGTTTCCACCTTTGCTGTCGCCGATGATGCGGCCGAGCAGACCATTCGCAAGAGCCTGGCCAACCTGGCGCTCGACACCCCGATCGAAAGCATCAGCGCCAGCCCCATGGCCGGCCTGTATGAAGTCAAGCTCAAGGGCAGCCGTGTGCTGTACGCCAGTGCCGATGGGCAGTACATCGTGCAGGGCTACCTGTTCCAGCTCAAGGACGGCAAGCCGGTCAACCTGACCGAGAAGGCCGAGCGCCTGGGCGTGTCCAAGCTGATCAACGGCATCCCGGTGGCTGAAACCGTGGTTTACCCCGCCATCGGCGAAACCAAGACCCACATCACCGTGTTCACCGACACCACCTGCCCGTACTGCCACAAGCTGCACGCCGAGATACCGGCACTGAACAAGCTGGGTGTGGAAGTGCGCTATGTAGCGTTCCCGCGCCAGGGCCTGGGTTCGCCGGGTGACGAGCAGTTGCAAGCCGTATGGTGCTCGGCCGACAAGAAGGCCGCCATGGACAAAATGGTCGACGGCAAGGAAATCAAATCGGCCAAATGCGCCAACCCGGTTTCCAAGCAGTTCGCCCTGGGCCAGTCCATTGGTGTGAACGGTACACCGGCCATCGTTTTGGCCGACGGCCAGGTGATACCGGGCTACCAGCCGGCGCCGCAAGTTGCCAAACTGGCACTGGGTGCCAAGTAAGCATTAATCGTCGAGCCTTTGACGATCATGACCCGCCGAACTGTCGACGGGTCATTAATTGAGAGCCGCAGTTGTGCGGCTGTTTTCACGGCCGACCTAGCGTCGGCCGTTTCATGGGGAGTTCTTCAGTGAAACCGGTCAAAGTAGGCATCTGTGGGTTAGGGACCGTCGGTGGCGGTACCTTCAACGTACTTCAGCGTAACGCTGAAGAAATTTCCCGCCGCGCAGGTCGCGGGATTGAAGTGGCGCAAATTGCCACGCGTTCGCCAAAGCCTCAGTTCGAAACGACCGGTATTGCGATTACCAACGATGTATTCGCCGTGGCCACCAACCCTGAGATCGATATCGTCATCGAGCTGGTAGGCGGCTACACCGTGGCCCGCGAGTTGGTGCTCAAGGCCATCGAGCACGGCAAGCACGTGGTCACCGCCAACAAGGCGCTGATCGCCGTGCACGGCAACGAGATCTTCGCCAAGGCTCGCGAGAAGGGCGTGATCGTGGCGTTCGAAGCCGCGGTGGCCGGCGGTATCCCGGTGATCAAGGCGATCCGTGAGGGCCTGTCTGCCAACCGCATCAACTGGGTGGCCGGCATCATCAACGGCACCGGTAACTTCATCCTCACTGAAATGCGCGAGAAGGGCCGTACCTTCGAAGACGTACTGGCCGAAGCCCAGGCCCTGGGCTACGCCGAAGCCGACCCGACCTTCGACGTAAAAGGGATCGACGCGGCACACAAGCTGACCATCCTGGCCTCCATCGCCTTTGGTATCCCGCTGCAATTCGACAAAGCCTACACCGAAGGCATCACCAAGCTGACCACCGCCGACGTGAATTACGCCGAAGCCCTGGGCTACCGCATCAAGCACCTGGGCGTGGCGCGCAGCACCCCGGCCGGTATCGAGTTGCGTGTGCACCCGACGCTGATTCCAGCCGACCGCCTGATCGCCAACGTCAACGGCGTGATGAACGCGGTGATGGTCAACGGTGACGCCGCCGGTTCCACCCTGTTCTACGGCGCCGGTGCCGGCATGGAGCCGACCGCTTCGTCGGTGATCGCCGACCTGGTGGATGTGGTTCGCGCCATGACCAGCGACCCGGAAAACCGCGTGCCGCACCTGGCCTTCCAGCCGGACTCGCTGTCGGCCCACCCGATCCTGCCGATCGAAGCCTGCGAAAGCGCCTACTACCTGCGCATCCAGGCCCAGGACCATCCGGGCGTGCTGGCCCAGGTCGCCAGCATTCTGTCGGAGCGCGGTATCAACATCGAATCGATCATGCAGAAGGAAGTCGAGGAGCAAAACGGCCAGGTGCCGATGATCCTGCTGACCCATCGCGTGCTCGAGCAGCATATCAACGATGCCATCCACGCCCTCGAAGCCCTGCAAGGTGTGGTCGGCCCTGTGGTGCGCATTCGCGTCGAGCACTTGAACTAACCGATTTGTTCCAGGGGCCCCGCACCTTCGGCGGCCTCTGTTCGAGAATGTTTTAGAGGAGCCAGTCATGCGTTACATCAGCACCCGCGGCCAGGCACCGGCCCTGAATTTCGAAGACGTCCTGCTGGCAGGCCTTGCCACCGACGGCGGCCTGTACGTGCCGGAAAACCTGCCACGCTTCACCCAGGAGGAAATCGCTTCCTGGGCCGGCCTGCCGTACCACGAGCTGGCATTTCGAGTGATGCGCCCGTTCGTCACCGGCAGCATTCCGGATGCGGACTTCAAGAAGATCCTGGAAGAGACGTACGGCGTGTTTGCCCACAGCGCCATCGCGCCTTTGCGCCAGCTGAACGGCAACGAGTGGGTGCTGGAGCTGTTCCACGGCCCGACCCTGGCGTTCAAGGACTTCGCCCTGCAATTGCTGGGGCGCCTGCTGGACTACGTGCTGGAAAAGCGCGGCGAGCGCGTGGTGATCATCGGCGCCACCTCCGGTGACACCGGTTCGGCTGCCATCGAAGGGTGCAAGCACTGCGAAAACGTCGACATCTTCATCCTGCACCCGCACAAGCGCGTGTCGGAGGTGCAACGTCGCCAGATGACCACCATCTTCGGTGAGAACATCCACAACATCGCCATCGAAGGCAACTTCGATGACTGCCAGGAAATGGTCAAGAACAGCTTCGCTGACCAGAGCTTCCTCAAGGGCACACGCCTGGTGGCGGTGAACTCGATCAACTGGGCGCGGATCATGGCCCAGATCGTCTATTACTTCCACGCCTCCCTGCAGCTGGGCGGCCCGGCGCGTTCGGTGTCGTTCTCGGTGCCGACCGGCAACTTCGGCGACATCTTCGCCGGTTACCTGGCACGCAACATGGGCCTGCCGATCAATCAGTTGATCGTTGCTACCAACCGCAATGACATCCTGCACCGCTTTATGAGCGGCAACCAGTACGTCAAGGAAACCCTGCACGCCACACTGTCGCCATCCATGGACATCATGGTGTCGTCTAACTTCGAACGCTTGCTGTTCGACATGCACGGTCGCAATGGCGCGGCGCTGGCCGAGTTGATGAGCAGCTTCAAGCAGGGTGGCGGTTTCAGCGTCGAGCAAGAGCGCTGGACCGAAACCCGCAAGCTGTTCGACTCCCTGGCCGTGGATGATGCGCAGACGTGCGAAACCATTGCCGAGGTCTATGCCCAGACCGGCGAAGTGCTCGACCCCCACACAGCTATCGGCGTGAAGGCTGCGCGCGAATGCCGCCGTAGCCTGGATATTCCGATGGTGATCCTGGGTACCGCGCACCCGGTCAAATTCCCCGAAGCGGTGGAGAAGGCCGGTGTTGGCAAGGCACTGGAATTGCCGGAGCACCTGGCCGACCTGTTCGAGCGTGAAGAGCGCTGCACCGTGCTGGCTAACGACCTGAAGGCGGTGCAGGCGTTTGTCAGCCAGCATGGCAATCGTGGCAAGCCGCTCTGATGCCCGCGGTTGATCAGATTACATCCGGCAGTTAGCTTTTTTGCAGTCGGCCAAGCCCGTCCTCGTGACGGGCTTTTTTATTTTGGCGAGCCATACTTGTTCCTTCGCCCAATCAAGGAAGCCAAATCGGTGCAGGTTTTGATTCAATGGACAGTGCGGCTGATGTGCATGCTGTGGCTTACCCAACTACCGGTAAGCCTGGCGGCCGTCAGCCTGCCTTTCAAGCTGGTGCCGGCGTTTATCCCGCTTGAGCCTTTGCCCCTGGCGCCCGCAGAGCAGCAGTGGCTGGCGACGCATCGGACGTTGAAGGTGGGTATTTCCATTGATGACTATCAGCCGATCGATATCACCCGCGACCGCAACCGCTACCAGGGTATCAGTGCCGATTACCTGAGCCTGGTCGGCGCGCGCTTGCAGGTGCCGATGCAGGTGCTGGGCTTTGCCGAGCGGGCCCAGGCGGTCGAGGCGCTGCGCAGTGGATCCATCGATATCCTGACCAGCGCCAACGGCTATGAGCGCGATGTGCCCGGCTTGCAGTTCACCCAGGACTACATGCCCGATCGGTCAGTGGTGGTGCTGCGTCGCGATGAGCTTCAAGAGGACGACCTGGCGGGCAAGAAAGTCGTATTGCTCGATGGCTACGCCAATGTGCACAACGTGCAGGCGGCCTACCCCGATAGCCACATCATGCTCGCGCCCAACCTCTACAGCGGCCTGGAGGCGCTCAAGCAAGGTGATGCCGATGCGTTTATCGGCAATGAAGTGATTGTGCGGGCCTACAAATCGCTGCGGCCTTACCTGGGGTTGCAGATCAAGGAACAAAGCCGGCTGGCGCCCATCGGCTTTGCTTTCGCCACCCGCCAGGCCGACCCATTGCTGGGGGCGATGATGAACCGCGCCTTGGCGAGCATTGACGAGTCGGTGCAGCGGGAGATCCTGGGCCGCTGGACCACAGGGCTCGGCGTCGGCTTCAGGGGTGAGCGCGTTGAATTGTCGGCCTCGGAGCGCACCTGGCTGTTGCAGCATCCCCATGTCGTGGTGGTGGCGCAGCAGATGTCACCTTACATATTCAAGGACAAGGACGGTCACTGGGTGGGTTTGAATGTCGACCTGCTGCACCGCATTTCGCGCATGACCGGTTTGCAGTTTGTCTTCGAAGAGGTGCACTCCACCGCGCAAACCCTGGAATGGCTGGAAACCGGCAGGGCGCAGATGAACACCACCCTGGCGTCGAATCAGGAGCGCAGGGCGCTGCTCGACTTCAGTCATGGCTTTGGCGGCTCCGGCTGGGTGTTCGTCGAACGCGCCGATGCCACGCCGCTGACTGGGTTGAAGCAGTTGGAAGGCAAGGTCCTGGCGCTGCCGGCGCGCCATGTGCTGGAGAGTTACATCCGCCAGATGCACCCGCAGATCAAGCTGCGCCTGGTGGACAATTACGCCCAGGCCCGCGAACTGGTGCAACGGGGCGAGGCCGCTGCCACGTTGCAGACTGAGGTGGAGGTCCAGAGTTACTCCCAGGAAGGCTTGCGTATTGGCCGCAGTGTCGACGGCAAGTGGTCATCCAATTGCTTGTCGGTACGCAAGGACCAGCCTGAGCTGCTGAGTATCCTGAACAAGGCCCTGGAAGCCTTGCCGGTGGCCGAGTTGAGCGCACTGCGCCTGCGCTGGATCGGCGCTGTGGCGATCCCCCTACCGGCCTGGCAACGGGTGCCGCCCTGGGCGTATTGGATGGTGGTCACGGCGCTGCTGTTTGTGCTGGTATCGCTGGTGTGGAACAGCCGGCTCAAGCGTCAGATTCGCCAGCGGCTGGAGGCCGAGCAGCGGCTCAATGACCAATTGGCGTTCAAACGCGCGTTGCTCGACGGCATGCCCAACCCGCTGTTTGTGCGCGACCTGGCCGGGCGGCTGGTGACCTGCAACAAAAGCTATGAACAGCAACTGGCGACCCGGCTTGAGCTGATTCAGGGGCTGACGCTGATGGAAAGCGGGGTAATGCCCGAGGCCACGGCGGCGCGCCTGCACGCCGGCCATATGGAACAACTGGCCACGCAACAGTCGTTGTTTGTCGATCGCGAGCTGGAGTTCAACGGCGGCAGCTTTCACGTTTACCAGTGGACGGTTCCGTTCTTCGATGCCCAGGGCCGCTTGCAGGGGCTGCTGGGCGGCTGGATCGATATCAACGAACGCAAAGACCTGGAGCACCAACTGATGGATGCCCGCCAGGCTGCCGACGAAGCGAACTACGCCAAAAGTGCATTTCTTTCTGCGCTAAGTCATGAAATTCGCACACCCATGACCGCCATCATCGGTTTGCTCGAGCTGGAGAAGGAACGCTGCCTGGCAAGCGGCCAGCCCGTCTCTGAAGCATTACAGGTGGCCCATCGTTCGGCGCGCGAGCTGATCGCGCTGATGGGCGACAGCCTGGACCTGGCCAAGATCGAGGCCGGTCACCTGCAACTGGTTCCGCAAACCACCGAGTTGAAGGGTTTTTTCGAAGGCATCCAGCGTCTGTTCGAAGCCACGGCGCAAAAAAAGGGCCTGCATTTGACCCTGGCGTTTGATCCTGCGGCCAAGGGCTATTACTGGTTCGATCCGCTGCGTTTACGCCAAGTGATGCACAACCTGCTGGGTAATGCGCTGAAGTTTACCGAGCAGGGCGGGGTGCGGCTCAGCGTCACCTGCCAGCGGGATGAGTCTGATACCGAATACCTGCACCTGTGCGTCGAAGACAGCGGCCCGGGGATCAGCGCCGAACAGCAGCCAAGGTTGTTCAAGCCGTTTACCCAAGTGAGCGCATTGACCGCGGCGGAACATGGCGGCACCGGGCTGGGCCTGAGTATCTGCAAGCAATTGGTGGAGTTGATGGGCGGTCGCATTCACTTGGCAAGCGTGGTGGGTGAGGGCACCGAGGTGTGCATCGACCTGCGCCTTGATCGGGTCAGCACCGACGATGTGCCGGCCACGCCAGCGCCAGCGTTGCCCCCAGCGGGGCGTAGCCTGTCGGTGCTGGTGGTGGATGATTTGGCGGCCAACCGCTTGGTGCTGGCGCAGCAGTTGCAGTTCCTGGGGCATCAGGTGATTGCTCTGGATTCGGCCGAGGCCGCGTTGCAGCGTTGGCGTGAGCAGCGTTTCGACGTGCTGGTGACCGATTGCCAGATGCCGGGTATGTCCGGCTATGCCTTGAGCGAGGCGGTCCGGCGTATCGAAACCGAAGAACAACGGCCCCGTTGTGCGTTGATCGGTTGCACGGCGAACGCGATGAAAGATGAACAAAGACGCTGCGAGGACGCGGGTATGGATGAGCTGCTGGTCAAACCGGTGACTCTGGAGGATTGGACGCGCGTGCTGGCGCGGGTGGCGCCGCAGCGTTCGTTTGATATCCAGGCCCTGCGTACCATGACCCAGGCTGACGGGCCTGTGCTGCATAGCATGTTGCAAGAACTGGCAAAAAGCCTGGACCACGAGCATGAGGTATTGGCCAGCGCATTGGCCGAGCGTGATGTGGCGCGCTTGAATGCGGCGCTGCATCGGCTCAAGGGTATTTGTTCGCTGGTGGATGCGCTGCCGTTGGCCAAGGCTTGTGTGGTGCTTGAGCAATGCGCGCGGGAGCAGCGTGGGGCTGAGCTTGAGGAGCCGTGGTTGAGGTTGTCTGAGGTGTTGAAGGTGTTTCGTCGCGATCTGCAGCCTTATCTGGACTGACGGCTGATACGCCTCGTTCCAAATGTGGGAAGAGGCCAGCTCCATTGTAGGAGCGAGCTTGCTCGCGAAAACCTCACAGGCGCCGCGTTTATTCAGGAAGCACCCATTATCGTTAACGTTTTTCGCGAGCAAGCTCGCTCCTACAGGGTGACTTGTTTCGGACACGTCCTATGGGACGCTTCGCGTCTTATGGCTACTGTGAAGGACTTTTCCCAGTACCGACTCCATGACCCATGCGCTCTCTCAATGTCCTGATCCTCGAAGACAACCCGTTTCAGCTGATGGCACTGCACCAGATGCTCAATGCCAATGGCGTGTTTAATGTACTAACTGCTGAAGATGTTGAAACGGCTCGCCAGTCCCTGGACAGCAAAGGCCCGGTGGATATCGCCATCTGCGATCTGTATCTGGAGCAGGGCGATGGGCTGGAGTTGATCCGCGAACTCGCCGAGCGCCGTTTGGCTCAAGTGCTGGTTCTGCTCAGCAATGCTGAGCCCGATGTGCTCGAAGGCGTGGCGAACATGGCCCGGCAATTGGGCCTCAACGTGCTGGCGTGCTTGCCCAAGCCGGCTTCGGCAACGCTGATCGGGCAGGTGTTGGCCGATTGTCAGCGGCACTTGCGCCCGGGGCCAGCGGTGCTGTCCTGGGAGCGTGTGCGCCAGTTGCTGGGGTTGAGCGCGCGAGAACAACTGCCACCGTCGGCGGATGTCAGCCAGGCCACTATCGCAGCCTGCGGCAGGGCCTGGTACCAACCCATCGTCAGCCAGGCCGGGGTGTTGCAAGGGGTGGAGGCGCTGGCGCGTTGGCAGTTGCCGCACGCTCAATTGCTGCTGCCCGAAGAGTTCCTGCCGGTGTTGGAGTTTGCCGGCATGGAAGAGGCCTTTACCTGGCATGTGCTGGAACAGGCACTTGGCCTGGCCAACCAGGTCATGGGCGAGACCGGCCAGGTGCTGCCGGTGGCGGTGAACATTCCCGGACGTATGCTTGAGCGCACACACTTCCCACAGATATTGCAGGGGCTGCTGCAACTTCACGGCATACCCGCCCATAGCCTCACCCTGGAGCTGGTGGAAACCTCAACGCTGAAAACCGACAGTGCCCACCTCACTGGCTTGCTGCGCCTGCGGATGCTGGGTTGCCAGTTGTCCATCGGGGATTTCGGCATGGGTGGCACCAGCTTGCAACATTTGCTGGAGTTGCCTTTCACCGAACTGAAAATCCCCCCAGCGTTTGCCTGCGGAATGGCCGATGACGATCGCAAGGCGGCGGTGGTGGCGGGGGCCATGAGCATGGCCGCGCGCCTGGATATCGCCGTGGTCGTCACCGGGGTTGAAAGTGCTGCCGACTACCACGCTGTGGGTGAGCTGGGGGCGGCGTGGCTGCAAGGCTGCTTCATTGCCCGGCCGATGGAGGCCGAGGCGCTCAAGCAGTGGATTGCGTTCCAGGCTAGGCCAGCCCGTGTTCCTGCACATAAATAAACAGGGCGGCATCATTGGTCAGCCCCAGTTTGCGCATGGCGCTGACTTTTTGCGCACTGACGGTCTGCTTGCTGCGATGCAGATGCGCGGCGATCTGGCCCACCGTCATGCCAGTGGCCAACAGGCGAATCACCTCCAGCTCCCGGGGTGACAACTGTTCCTGGGAGTGCAGGCGATCGGCACCGACTTCTCCGGCCAGGCTCAGCGCCTGGCGAATGGTCTGGGCCACGTAGGTGCGTTGCTGGCGGACCTGACGAATCGCCTGCGGCAGTTCATCGGCCAGGCTGGCCTTGCTCAAAAGGCCCATCACGCCCAATGTCAGAATCGAGTGAAACAAACCGGCATTGTTGAGCATGGTGACCACCACAATCGGCAGGTCCGGGTAGTGTCGGCGCAGTTGGTCGATCAGGCGCAACCCGTCGGCATGGGGCTCGGCAGGCATCATAAAGTCGGTCACCAGCACATCGCAGGCACAGTCTTGCAGCAACGCATTGAGGGCCTGCGGCGAGTTGGCCTCCCCGACGATGCTGATGTGCGGGTCACGCTCAAGCACGGCGCGCAGGCCAATCAGGAAAATCGGATGATCGTCGGCAATGACGACGCGCAAAGGTGTTTCAGACGCAGCTCTCAAGGCAGGCTCCCAGGTAATCCAGGGATTCTAGCGTGTGAGCCTGTGTTTTTTCTCTGTCATCTTTTCCGTGCATGCTCGTTTTCCTCAAGCAGTGGATTACACAAAAGGTAGAACTTTCTGCTTTGAGCACGGGTCACTTGAATGTCAGCCTCTTCGTGACATTTTTGTTTTTCGAACCTTTTTCGAATGATTGAGTGGTGATCGAGATGGAAAGTATCCACCTATTGCTCAGTGAAGCACTGAGCCCTTATCAGGTTACGCTGACCACTTCTGGTGTGCGGGAAGACTGCCTGGTAACCGTAAAGAATCCCGGCGGCGCGATTGTGGTCGAGCGCGACGTCGATCGCGCGCAATTGTCCGACAAGCGTGCGCTGGTGGATGTCGCGGATTGCCTGCTTCGCGACGTGAAAATCGCCGAAGGGCGCCTGGAACCCTCGGTCATTGCTGCCTTGCGCAATGCTGCCCAAACCCGTGGCGGCGCACTCGCATGAAACATTATTTTTCTTCGGAACCTTCCTACGCGGCGGTCAGTCAGAGTCCGTAACAGCAAGAGCAATCATTGTGCTCCGGTGTTTGTCGCTTGCTGTGCGTGCCTTGTTAAGGCCACGTTTAACCCCGAGTTGTCTCCCCACTGCTCGGGGTTTCTTTTTGCCCGCGATTCTCAGATCGCGCCATTCTCACGCAGACGCGCAATAGCCGCCGCGTCGTAGCCCAGGGCATTGAGCAGCACATTGTTGTGTTCACCCAGTTGCGGGCCCACCCATTCACAACTGCCCGGTGTATCCGAAAGCTTGGGCACGATGCCTGGCATCTTGAAGTGCTTGCCGTCCGGGAGCTGAGCCTTGAGGAACATCTCTCGGGCCAGAAATTGCGGGTCGCCCAGCATGTCTTCGGCGCTGTAGATACGGCTGGCGGGTACTTCAGCCCTGTTCAGTTGCTCAATCACCTGCTCCAGCGGCAGCGAGTTGACCCAGCGGTCGATCACGCCATACAGCTCGTCGCGGCGGCTGTCACGCCCATCGTTGCTGGCCAATTGCGGGTCGTTCGCCAAGTCGTCACGGCCGATGGCCGCCATAAAGCGCTTGAAGATTGCATCGCCATTGGCGCCGATCTGCACATGCTTGCCGTCGGCGCTGGTGTGGATCGAAGACGGTGTAATGCCGGGCATGATGTTGCCGGTACGCTCGCGAATAAATCCGAACACATCGAACTCGGGGATCATGCTTTCCATCATGGCGAAGATGGCTTCGTACAGCGCCACATCCACCACTTGGCCCAAGCCGCCGTTGACCTCGCGATGACGCAGCGCCATCAGCGCGCCGATCACCGCCCACAGCGCGGCAATCGAGTCGCCGATGGAGATCCCGGTGCGCACCGGCGGGCGGTCTTCGAAGCCGGTGATATAGCGCAAGCCGCCCATGGATTCACCCACGGCACCAAACCCTGGCTGATCCTTCATCGGCCCGGTCTGGCCGAAGCCCGAGAGGCGCACCATCACCAGCTTGGGGTTTAGAGCGTGCAGGGTTTCCCAGCTCAGGCCGAGTTTTTCCAGCACGCCGGGGCGGAAGTTCTCGATCAGGATGTCGGCGTCGGCCAATAGTTTTTTGAGGATTGCCAGGCCGTCGGGGTGCTTGAGGTTGAGGGTCAGCGACTGCTTGTTACGGGCCTGTACGAACCACCACAGCGAGGTGCCTTCATACAGCTTGCGCCATTTGCGCAGCGGGTCGCCGCCGTCCGGGGATTCGACCTTGATCACCTCGGCACCGAATTCAGCGCAAATGCGTGAGGCAAACGGGCCGGCGATCAGGGTGCCCAGTTCGATGACTTTCAGGCCGGCAAGTGGTTTGGCGTTGAGCGACATGGGGATCCTTACAAGCGCGGGACGATGGTGTCCTGCTTTTTAACATAGGCGAGCCGCCCGGATGCAGCGCAGTATTCGTTGAATGACCTCGCCATCGGTTAGACTGGCCGCCTTTCCTTGTCTTTAGAAGCCCGTTCATGGCCCAGCCGTCCACGACCTACAAGTTCGAACTCAACCTCACCGACCTCGACCGTTCGGTGTACGAGAGTGTCAAACAGACCATTGCCCGCCACCCTTCGGAAACCGAAGAACGCATGACCGTGCGCCTGCTGGCCTACGCCCTCTGGTACAACGAGCAACTGGCGTTCGGGCGTGGCCTGTCGGATGTAGACGAACCAGCCCTGTGGGAAAAAAGCCTGGATGATCGGGTCCTGCACTGGATCGAAGTCGGCCAGCCGGATGCCGATCGCCTGACCTGGTGCTCGCGCCGCACCGAGCGCACCAGCCTGCTGGCCTATGGCAGCCTGCGTGTGTGGGAAGGCAAGGTAGTGCCGGTGGCCAATAACCTGAAGAACGTGCACATCGCTGCCGTGCCCCAGGAAGTGTTGGAGACCCTGGCCAAGGACATGCCGCGGGTGATCAAGTGGGATGTGATGATCAGCGAAGGTACGATCTTCGTGACCGACGACCGTGGCCAGCATGAAGTGCAACTGCAATGGCTGGTTGGCGAGCGCGGTTGAAAAGGTGGGAGCTGGCTTGCCTGCGATGCATACCACTCGGTACATCAGACACACCGAGTGGATGCCATCGCAGGCAAGCCAGCTCCCACACTTGATCTTTGTTGCGTTCAATATCTGTGTTTAACCGATGTATTAGAAGAGAAGCGCCCGTCACCCCATGCGTATCGATCCCCGCCCATTGCCCGCCGTCCTGCCTTTTCTCGGTGAATTGCCGCCGCTGTTGACCCGTCTCTATGCCGCGCGCGGGGTGCAATCGGAAGCTGAGCTGGACAAGAGCCTGGCGCGGTTGATTCCCTACCAGCAGCTCAAAGGGATCGACGCGGCGGTGGACTTGCTGGTGACCGCCCTGGAGCAGCGCCAACGCATCCTGATCGTTGGTGACTTCGACGCCGATGGCGCCACGGCGAGCACCGTAGGTACCCTGGGCCTGCGCTTGCTTGGGGCGGCCCATGTCGATTACCTGGTGCCCAACCGTTTCGAGTACGGCTACGGCCTGACGCCGGAAATCGTCGCGGTGGCGTTGCAGCGCGAGCCCCAGTTGCTGATTACCGTGGACAACGGCATCTCCAGCGTCGAAGGTGTGGCGGCGGCGAAAGCGGCGGGGCTGAAGGTGCTGGTCACCGACCACCACTTGCCCGGCGATGAACTGCCGGCCGCCGACGCCATCGTCAATCCGAACCAGCCGGGCTGCACGTTTCCCAGCAAGGCCCTGGCCGGTGTCGGCGTGATCTTCTACGTGTTGATGGCCCTGCGCGCGCGGTTACGCAGCCTGGGTTGGTATGACAACAAACCCCAGCCGAACATCGGTGAACTGCTTGATCTGGTGGCGTTGGGCAGCGTCGCCGACGTGGTGCCGCTGGACGCCAACAATCGCATCCTCGTTCATCAAGGCCTGGAGCGCATTCGTGCCGGTCGGGCGCGGCCAGGCATCAAGGCGATCCTGGAAGTGGCCAAGCGCGACCACGCTCGCATCACCTCCACCGATCTGGGGTTTATCCTCGGCCCGCGGCTGAACGCGGCCGGGCGCCTGGATGACATGAGCCTGGGCATCGAATGCCTGCTCACCACCGACGCTGGCGCCGCACGGGAAATGGCTGCGCAACTGGACGGCATGAACCAGGACCGTAAATCCATCGAACAAGGCATGCAGCGCGAGGCCCTGGCCCAGCTCAAGGACTTGCCGGTGGAGTCGATGCCGTACGGTTTGTGCCTGTTCGACCCGGAGTGGCACCAAGGGGTAATCGGCATCCTCGCGTCGCGCATGAAGGAGCGCTATTTCCGCCCGACCATCGCTTTCGCCGATGCAGGCGATGGCCTGCTCAAGGGCTCTGGCCGCTCGGTGCAAGGCTTTCATATCCGCGATGCGCTGGCGGTTGTGGCAAGCCAGCATCCCAACCTGATCAGCAAGTACGGCGGTCACGCCATGGCCGCCGGGTTGACCCTGCCCGAGGCGAACTTCCCGCTGTTTGCGCAAGCCTTTGATGCCGAGGTGCGTCGGCAGCTGCGTGAAGAGGACCTCACCGGCCGCCTGCTCTCCGACGGCACCTTGGCCGTGGAAGAGTTCCACCTGGAGCTGGCCCGCGCCCTGCGCCATGCCGGCCCTTGGGGGCAACACTTTCCGGAGCCGTTGTTTCACGGTGTGTTCCAGTTGGTGGAGCAGCGGGTAGTGGGGGAGCGGCACCTGAAGGTGGTGCTCAAGAGCGAATGCGGGTCAGTGAAGCTTGATGGCATCGCCTTCGGCGTGGACCGCGAGGTGTGGCCGAACCCGACGGTGCGTTGGGTGGAGTTGGCCTATAAGCTGGATGTGAACGAGTTTCGCGGCAATGAGACTGTGCAGCTGATGATTGCCCACATCGAACCGCGCTAGATATTACTGACAATACAAAACAAATGTGGGAGGGGGCTTGCTCCCGATAGCGGTGGATCAGTCATACATCATTGACTGACACCCTGCTATCGGGAGCAAGCCCCCTCCCACATTGGGTCCTGTGTGCAGCCTGGAGCTACTCGGTTTTGCCCTGGTGCTTGACGATAATATCCACCAAGCGCTTGGCCAGCGCCGGGTAGTTCTCATCGAAGTGATGCCCGCCCGGCAGCTTCATGGCTTCGCCCACTGCGGTCTTGTCGGTGCAGCCACTCTCGTCGACTTCCTCTGCACCATAGATGCACACGACCTTCTCAGGTGGCAGCTTGGCCATTTCCGGGCCGGTGGCGGCTTCTTTGCCGGCGTTGCCCAGCCAACCTTCCACTTCGATTTCAAAGCTGCCGGTGCGCGCAAATGCCAACAGGATGATCGCATCGACGCGCTGCTGTTCGTTTTCCGGCATACGGTTGTAAATGGCCGGCAGTACATCGGCGCCGAACGAATAACCGGTCAGCACGAAGCGCTTGGTGCCCCACTTCTGCCGATAGTGTTGCATCAACTCGGTGAGGTCCTTGGCGCTTTGCTCCGGGCTCTTGTGCTGCCAGTAGTAGCGCAGTGTGTCGATGCCGACCACCGGGTAGCCGATCTTCGCCATCTCGCCGGCCACATCGCGGTCCAGGTCACGCCAGCCGCCGTCACCGGAGAGGAACAGGGTCACGGTGTCTTTGGCCTGCCCGGCAGGAACTTCCACCACGGGAATCGCCAGGCCACCGTTGTCCGAACCGACCAGTTGCTTGCGCAGCTCGTTGTTCAGCACTTGCGGGTAATGAATGTCGTAGTCGCTGATGCTGGTGGTGGCACGCGGCGTGTCACGTACGAAGCTGGCGCTTTCATCGTCGGGATTGTCGTTCCACGCCACCAGCCAGTTGCCGTGGGCAGAGGTCGTGGGTAGCGGGTCGTTGCAGCCTTCCTGTTTCAGGGCAAAGCCGACGGAGATCGCGTTAGCCTTGTCATCATTCTGAGTGGCCAGCCAGCGCCAGGCGAGCGCAGCGCCAGGGCCGATGCCGCTGACCAGGGTCGCCGGGCCTTTGAGCTGGGCCAGGGCGCCTTGCAGCGCTTGTTCCTGCAGCTTGCAGTCATCCTTAGGCAGGATCACCTGAACGATTTGCGCCGCGCCGCCCTGGCTCAGGGCAACCAGTTGGCTGTCGGTCAGCGCTTCATCGGCCATCACGGCCACAGCCACACGGGCTTTGGCGGCGCTGGCGGGGGTGACGCGGGTCATTACCGAGCCATCGGCCTGGGGCAATTGCTCCAGGGTCGGTTGCGGGGCAGGGCGATTCCAGTACCAAAAACCACCCGCCACGACCAGCGCGAGCAGCACTACAAAGGCCAATACATACCGCCAGGAGCGTCGAATCATCAGCGTTTCACCAATCCAGTCAAGCCGCCCGCGATCAGGGCGGCGGTATCGGCCAGTGCCACCAGCGGATCAAGTCCTGCGGGCACGGCCATGTAACGGGGTTCCCAGTCGGGCTGGAACTTGTCTTTGAAGCGGCGCAAACCTTGGAAGTTATACAGTTGCTCGCCACGGCGGAACACCATCGAGCCCAGGCGCTGGGTCAGCGGTGCGCCACGGCGCGGTTGCAAGCCCGACAGCGGCACCATGCCGAGGCTGAAGCGGGCGTAGCCGTGGTTCTTATAATGTTGAATCAGGCCCACCATCATGAATTCCATCGTGAGCTTGGGCGCGTCGGGGTGGGCGCGCATCAGGTCAAGACTGGCCAGGTCATGGTTGTAGGTCTCGAGCAGGTTGGCAAAGGCCACCGGGCGCCCTTCGAAGCGAATGATCGCGATACGAAAGTGCTTGAGGTAGTCGTCGCTGAAACGGCCCAGGGAGAAGCCTTTTTCCCGCACATTCTTACCTGTAAGCCAGGCATCGGAGATGACTTTTAATTCATCCATCGGCGCCTGGCCCGGTTCGAAGATTTCCAGGGACAAGCCGTCCCGGGTGCCACGGTTCCAGGTGTAGCGCAAATCCTTCATCTCTTTGCCCTTGGCTTCCAGGTCAAAGCGTTTCAGGTCGACGCGGGCTTCTTCGCCCAGCTTGATCGCGGTGAGGCCGATGTCCATGTAGTACGGCAGGTTCTCGGCGCGTACCTGGTAGAACACCGGTCTTGCGTGGTGGATATCGCACAGGTCGCGGAACTGCCAGATCATCTCGGCGCGCGGCTGGGTCGGGCCGATCGGGTCGTACAAGGCCACCAGGCTGCGCCCGCGACGGGCGTACATCAGGAAGGCTTCATCGTTGGGGTGAAACAGCAGCGCCTTGTCGCCGGTCAGCGCCAGGCCGCCGTCGGGTTGGGACGAGGCCATCAGGATCTTGCTGGCGCGCTCCAGTTCTTCCGGGGTGGGCAAGTGGATGACCGGGCGCGCCGTGCGCAGCAGCCAGGTCAGCGATACGATCACCAGCAGCACCGCAGCGCCCAGCAACGAGCGCAAACCGCGGGGGGCGTTGGCGTCGAGGGTGAACTGCCACCACAGTTGATGGCTGTAAGGCACATCCTGATAGGCGAACAACAGCAGCCAGATCGAGGCGCCGAGTACACAGACACTGGCCACCAGGTAAAGCGGCGAAAACGGCAGCTCGGTCAAGCGGCTGGCGCGGTAGAACGAGCGGCGAAAGATCGCCAGCAGCACCGCGGTCATGGTCATCAGGCTGGCTTCTTCCCAGTCGAAGCCCTTGAGCAACGAGAGCAGGGCGCCGACCAGCAGCAGCACCATGGTCAGCATCCAGGCCGCCGACAAACGTCGACGCAGGCCCTGGGCGAGCAACAGGCACAACACGCCGATCAGGCTGGCACCAAAGTGCGAGGCGTCAATCAGGCGGTGGGGAATCAGGAAGCCGATGTTTTCCAGGCGTGAGTCGATCTCTGGCGTGGCGCCGGAAAACAGCAGGACCACGCCGGACAAAAAAACCAGGACGGCCAATACCGGCGCTGCCAGCCCCGACGCCACCCGCAGGCTTTGCTGGGTCTGGAACAGGCGCTGGGCCTCGTTGACCAGCAGGAACACACAGGCGATCAGCAGCGGCAATACCACGTAGATCATCCGGTACAGCAGCAAGGCGGCAGCCAGGGGCGCGGCACCGAGTTTGTCGGCGAAGGCCGCCAGCAGGATCGCTTCGAATACACCCACGCCCCCCGGCACATGGCTGAGCACACCGGCGGCCAGTGCCAGCAGGTACACCAGCAGGAACGGGCCGAAGGGCGGTGCTTCCGGCAACAGCATATAAAGGACGGCAGCGGCAGCGGCTACGTCGAGGGCGGTGATGATCAACTGCAGGAAGGTCAGGCGGCGGCCCGGCAGGCGCAGGGTGCGACGCCCGGCCTTGACCAGCAGGTTATCGGGGTAGGGCTGTTCCGGCAGGCGACGACGATAGATGCCGATGCACAGCATGGCCGACAACACCAACACGGCGCCGGAAATCCCCCCGAGCAGGCTTTGCGGTAAATGCAGGTAAGTCGAAGCCGCCGGCAAATTGCTCAGCGTGGCCAATGCGGCCAGTGGCGGCAGAGCACAGCCCAGGGCCAGGCTGGCGAACACGGTCATGTGCGCCACTTCCGATGCGCCGATGCCGTGGCGTGCATATAAACGGTAGCGCACCGAACCGCCCGAGAGCATCGACAAGCCAATGGCGTTGCCGATGGCAAAGGCGGTGAAGCCGCCCAGGGCCAGGGTCTTGGCGGGTAACTTCACGCCGGCATAGCGTGCGCCGGAAAATTCATAACCAAGCAGGATAATGAAGCCTGCGACTGCCGCTGCAAACGCACCGAGCAAGGCTGGCTTGGGCACTTCCAGAATCGAATCGTGGAGTGCGTAGAGGTCCAGTTCCAGCAGCAGGTGTCGGCAGGCGATCAGGGCGATTGCAAACAGCAGCAGCGTTACGGCCAGGCCAATGGGCTGGCGATACTTGCTCAACAAATCCAGCCATCGCAAGCGGGTCGGCGTGATCGGTTGTTCTGCTGTGACGGTGTCTTGTGGTTCAGACGAGTTGGCGCGCATCAATCACCTCGTGGATTGTGCGCGACAGGATGGGGGTATCCGGCCAAGTTACCAATCCCTATGGACAAAATAATTACAAATATTAACGCGGATCACCGGGGTCGGCGACTGCGGCCATTGGTCGTAGAGGGTAGCGCTTGAGCATTGAGCCTAGCGTGCAATGAGATGGACTCTACAAACCGACTACGGTTTCATGAAAGATGCCATGCCATTGTTTCAGAAGAACTTTTTCGTCGGAT
>NZ_SPKN01000045.1:225004-248866 GCF_023127765.1 Pseudomonas sp. W15Feb34 | reverse complement strand
CTTCGGGTTATGAGCCCGACGAGCTACCAGACTGCTCCATCCCGCGTCTGTGGGCGGCATTCTACAGCCAAGCGGCGAGGTGTCAACCGTTAATGAGCCGATGGACCAAATAAGCGCGAATTATTCTGAAATCAAAGTGTTGGCGGTGTTTTCAGGCGCAGCGGGAGAAAACACGCGAGCACAAAAAAGGCCACTCTTTCGAGTAGCCTTTTTTGATGTTTGGTTGCGGGAGCCGGATTTGAACCGACGACCTTCGGGTTATGAGCCCGACGAGCTACCAGACTGCTCCATCCCGCGTCTGTGTGTCGGCATTCTACAGAGGAACGCGAGTGTGTCAACCTGTAAATCAAACAAAAGCGCTTGTGGTTCAATCGGTTAGCTCTCCAAGGCGGGGTCATGAAGCGCTTCGGGCCAGTCAGGCTGAGGCTTTCAGCTCTATCGGAAGGCTGAATTCGATTGAGAAAATAAATTCATCGGGGAAACTTCCTACCACTTGGAAGGAAGAATCAAACTACTGGTGCTATATACAGGGGTGAATGCGATACTGGCCACCCGTTGGTTCACACCCCGTTTATATGACGCAGCGCAAAATCATCCACGTCGACTGTGATTGCTTCTACGCCGCCATCGAGATGCGTGACGACCCGAGCCTGGCGCAAAAGCCCTTGGCTGTGGGCGGCTCGGCGGACCGGCGGGGGGTTATCGCTACCTGCAACTACGAAGCGCGTGCGTATGGAGTTCGTTCTGCGATGTCGTCGCGCCACGCCTTGAAGCTGTGCCCCGACCTGACCATCGTCAAGCCGCGCATGGATGCCTATAAAGAAGCATCGAAGGAAATCCAGACGATCTTTCGCGACTACACCGACTTGATCGAGCCGTTGTCGCTGGATGAAGCCTACCTCGACGTCTCCGACAGCCCGCATTTTGGCGGCAGCGCCACGCGTATTGCCCAGGACATCCGTCGGCGGGTCTCCAACCAGCTGCATATCACCGTGTCTGCCGGGGTGGCGCCGAACAAGTTCCTGGCCAAGATCGCCAGCGACTGGAAGAAACCCAACGGCCTGTTCGTGATTACCCCGGACCAGGTCGAAGACTTTGTCTCGCAGCTGCGGGTCAGCAAGCTGCACGGCGTTGGCAAGGTCACCGCCGATAAGCTCGCGCGCCTGGGCATCGAAGACTGCTTGCAGCTGCGCGAGTGGAACAAACTGGCGCTGGTGCGCGAATTCGGCAGTTTTGGCGAACGACTCTGGAGCCTGGCCCGTGGGATTGATGATCGCGTGGTGCAAAACGACAGTCGTCGACAGTCCATCAGCGTAGAAAACACCTACGATGTGGACTTGCCGGATCTTTCAAGCTGCCTGGCTAAACTCCCCGAATTGATGGAAACCCTGGCGGGGCGTATGGCACGCATCGACAGCAGCTACCGGCCGGGCAAGCCGTTCGTCAAAGTTAAGTTTCATGACTTTACCCAGACGACGCTGGAGCAGGCGGGGGCAGGGCGGGATCTGGAGAGTTATCAGCAGTTGCTGACCCAGGCGTTTAATCGCGGGGGCAAGCCGGTGCGTTTGTTGGGGATTGGGGTGCGGTTGCTGGACCTGAGCGGCGGTAACGAACAGCTCGAATTTTCCTGGTAGAAACCGGGATTAGAGAGTGTGGGAGACTCAAGTGTGGGAGGGGGCTTGCTCCCACATTTGATCTCCAACAGGCTGCAGATTTCAGCGTGCGCCAGGATCTGCGACCAACCGCCCCGCATCCTTGGTCAGTGCCTGCACAAACTCCTGCTGCAATTCCGGATCATTGCGGGTCAGCTCGATCAGGCTTTGTTCCAGTTCGCTGGCTTCTTCTTCCAGGCCCAGTTCCGACAGGCGCTTGACGCGGTGCACCCATTGGTTCACTTCGTCATCTTCCAGGTCGTCGTAGATCAAGGCATGGGCTTCCAGCAATTTGCCACGCAGGCCGTTGCTGACCGCCAGGGTCGAGTCTGTGTGCACATCGTCCTGACCATCTGCCACGCTGATCTTCAAGGTCGTGACGCGGTTCAGGTCCTGCTCGGCAAACGGGCTGTCCAACAGGTTCAGGCGCAGGATGCCGTTGCGGTCGGTGGTCAGCTCATGGGTCTGCTTGCCGGCAGTGACTTGTACCGGGCGCTCGCTCCACGGCAGGCTCGAATACTCCAGGCGCTTGTCGCGCTGGACTTCATCGATAGCTGCCAGGTTCTGTTGCGCACGGCCATGGGATTGCACGTTCATGAACGGGTTGATGCCGTCCACGCCATAGCTCAGCCAGTCTCGCGTCACACTCGTGGGCAGGTTGCCGAGGGCGAAGATATTCGCCACGTTGGCACCCACGCCCGCGACCAACGCCACGGCACCCAGCGGCATCTCATAGAGTTTGCGCCAGGGCTGGTAGGGCGTGTAGCGATCGTAACGACGGGTGACTTCGAATTCGGTGACCTCGAAGGTCTTCTGCTCATGAATGCGAACCCGGCGTTGCGGCAGCTCCAGCACTTTGGGTTCGCCTACATCGATCTGCAGGCTGTGATCGAGCAATTTACGCTCGATCCGCTCCTCGTGCTCACTGCGTTGCGACATCTGATTGGCGCAGCCGCTGACCAGCAGGGCGCCGCACAAGGCGGCGCCCCCCAGGGCTTTGGTGTTTCGCTTGAACATGACTTCTCTTGATCTGGTTTTCAGCGACGAATACGCGCCTGAAGGAAAGACAGCACGTCAGCCACCGGCAACGGTTGGGCTTGCGCTTCGGTCCGGCTCTTGTATTCCAGATTGCCATCGGCCAGGCCACGGTCACTGACCACGATCCGGTGCGGGATGCCAATCAGTTCCATGTCGGCGAACTTGATGCCCGGGCTGGTTTTCTTGTCCCGGTCATCGAGCAGCACTTCAAAACCGGCAGCGGTCAGTTCAGCGTATAGCTTGTCGGTGGCTTCGCGTACTTGCTCGGTTTCATAGCGCAACGGCACCAGGGCCACCTGGAACGGCGCCAAAGCGTCACTCCAGATGATGCCTTTCTCGTCGTTGTTCTGCTCGATGGCAGCGGCGACCACGCGGGAAACACCAATGCCGTAGCAGCCCATGTCCAGGGTGATCGGCTTGCCGTTCTCGCCCAGCACTTCGCACTTCATCGCCTTGCTGTACTTGTTGCCCAGCTGGAAGATGTGCCCGACTTCGATGCCGCGCTTGATTTCCAGGGTGCCCTTGCCATCCGGGCTTGGGTCACCGGCTACGACGTTGCGCAGGTCGGCCACGGTCGGAACCGGCAGGTCACGCTCCCAGTTCACGCCGAAGTAGTGCTTGTCGTCGATGTTCGCGCCGATACCGAAGTCGCTCATCAGCTCGACGGAACGGTCGATGATGATCGGCAGCGGCAGGTTCAGCGGGCCTAGGGAACCGGCACCGGCACCAATGGCGTCGCGCAGTTCGGCATCGGTGGCCATGACCAGCGGGCTGGCTACGCCAGGCTGGTTGGCGGCCTTGATTTCGTTGAGCTCGTGGTCGCCACGGATCACCAGGGCGATCAGCTTGCCTTCTTCTTCAGCGCGCACGATCAGGGTCTTGATGGTCTTTTCAATCGGCAGATTGAATTTCTCCACCAGGGCCGCGATGGTTTTGGTGTCCGGCGTGTCGACCAGGCGCAGCTCCTCGGCGGGAGCAGGGCGCGAGGTTTCACGTGGTATGGCTTCGGCCTTCTCGATGTTCGCCGCGTAGTCGGAACCGTTGCTGAACACAATATCGTCTTCACCGGATTCGGCCAGCACGTGGAATTCGTGGGAGCCGGCACCGCCGATGGAGCCGTTGTCCGCTTCAACCGGGCGGAACTTCAGGCCCAGGCGCGTGAATACATTGCAGTAGGCCTGGTGCATGCGGTCGTAGGTCGCTTGCAGGGAAGCCTGGTCGGCATGGAACGAATAGGCGTCCTTCATGATGAATTCGCGACCACGCATCAAGCCGAAGCGCGGGCGGATTTCATCGCGGAATTTGGTCTGGATCTGATACAGGTTCAGCGGCAACTGTTTATAGCTGCTCAACTCGTTGCGCATCAGGTCGGTGATGACTTCTTCATGGGTCGGGCCGGCGCAGAAATCGCGGCCATGACGGTCCTTGAAGCGCAGCAACTCAGGGCCGTACTCTTCCCAGCGCCCGGATTCCTGCCACAACTCAGCCGGTTGGGTGCTCGGCATCAACACTTCCAGAGAGCCGGCAGCGTTCATTTCTTCGCGAACGATGGCTTCGACCTTGCGCATCACCTTCAAGCCCATGGGCAACCAGGTGTACAGGCCCGAGGCCAGTTTGCGGATCATGCCGGCGCGCAGCATCAGCTGATGGCTGATCACAACCGCGTCGGAAGGCGTTTCTTTCTGTGTGGCGAGCAAATATTGACTGGTACGCATGGTAGGCCGTTGTCGGTTGCTTGGACTTGAAATGACTTGGGATTGTACGGGCGGTTGCTGCTGGAGTACAGGCGTGAGGTGGCGGGGCGTATCTGTCGTAACCGTCGCTTGTGTGGGAGCTGGCTTGCCTGCGATAGCGGCGTTGGGTTCACCATCGCTATCGCAGGCAAGCCAGCTCCCACATTGACCGAGTCGTATCAGTCTTCCTGCGGCGGATTCAACCGGGCGCGCCGGTTCTCCTGGAACCAGTGCAATGCAATCAGGAGCAGCGTCGGCACCCCCAGCAGGCAAGTGATCATGAAGAAGTTGTGATAACCGAACTTCTCCACCATCACCCCCGAATACCCGCCGATCAGGCGTGGCAACAACAGCATGATCGAGCTGAGCAACGCATATTGGGTAGCGGAGAACTTGAGGTTGGTCAGGCTCGACAGGTACGCCACGAACGCCGAGGTGGCCATGCCCGAACTGAAGTTGTCCAGGGAAATGGTGACGATCAGCATCTGCAGGTCGGGGCCCATGTCGGCGAGCATCACGAACAAAAGGTTGGTGCCGGCCGAGGCCACGCCACCGATGAACAGGATCGGCAGGATCCCGAACCGCACAATCAACAGGCCGCCCATGCCGGCGCCGAGCAGGGTCATGATCAAGCCGAAGATCTTGCTCACTCCGGCGATCTGGTCCTTGGTGAAACCCTGGTCGATATAGAACACGTTGGCCATCACGCCCATCACCGTGTCGGACATGCGATACGTGGCAATCAACCCGAGCAGCAGCAGCGCCTGCCAACGATAGCGCAGGATAAAGTCGTTGACCGGCGTCAGCACCGGCGCCAGGCCCCGGCGGCCCATGGCCGAAAGGCACAGGGTGGTGAGGATGATATAAAGGATGGCGCGCAGGAACGCGCGGTCTTCCATCAGCAGTTCCCACAGGCTCACGCCCTGGAACAGCACGCTGGCGAAGTCGGTGTTGTACAGCTGGGTGAACATCGCCGGTACCGACACCAACAGCACGATCAGCACAAACACCGACACCAGTTGGTGCGCGAAGCTGTAGCGCCCGGCCTGCAACTGGGTGCGCAGTGGCACATCAGGTTCACGCATGAGGAAGGTGGTGAGCAACGCCGGCACCATCAACACGCCGAACAGCACATAGGTGCCGGTCCAGGCCGAGTGTTTATAGTTGAAGCCGGTGGAGCCAAAGCCTTCGGCAAAGAACAGCGCACCGGCCGTGGCCAGCAGGGCGGCAATGCGGTAGCCGGACATGTAGCTCGCGGCCAGGGCGGCCTGGCGGCTGTCGTCGGCGATTTCCAGGCGGTAGGCATCCACGGCGATATCTTGGGTGGCCGACGCGAAGGCGACGATCACCGCGATGGCGATCAACCAGGACAGGTGTTTTTGCGGGTCACAAAAACCCATGCCGATCAATCCGAGGATCACCAGCGATTGGGCCAGCACCAGCCAGGAGCGACGACGCCCCAGTTTACCGAGCAACGGCAAGCGCCATTGATCGAGCAGCGGCGACCAGACCCATTTAAAGGCGTAGGCCAGGCCGATCAGGCTTGCATAGCCAATGGTCTCGCGGGCCACACCGGCTTCACGCAGCCACACTGAAAGCGTCGAGAACACCAACATGTAAGGCATGCCGGCGGCGAAGCCGAGCAACAACAGCACTAATGTCGAGGGGCTGGCATAGGCGGCGAGCGCGGCGCGCCAGGTTTTACGGGGCATGGGCTGGAGTCTGCCTCAGGTTTGCGGAAACAAAGCGCGCACTCTAACCGCTGTGCTCTACCGGACGCCAGCCATGGCGCTGAATATCAACACGATTGTTCAAGATAGTGACGCCTTCGCTACGCAAACGCGCACGTTGTTCGTCGCCTGAGGCGCTGCCCGCCGGCAGACTTATCCGACCACCGGCGCCCAACACCCGATGCCAAGGTAATCGGGTGTCTTCGGGCAACTGGCTCAGGGTGCGCCCGACCCATCGGGCGGCACGGCCCAGACCCGCCAGGTGAGCCAGCTCGCCGTAGCTCACCACACAGCCTTCGGGCACTTGCGACAAGGTCAGGTACAGCGCGGTACGCCGCATTTCGGCGGGGCTTTGCGGCGTATCGGCAGGTGGCTTCACTATGGGGATATCCGTTGAGATCGTCGCGGTTTTGTCAGAAACGTCTGTAAACATGACGATGAGCATTGAACTCAATATAAATCCTTGAGTCAGTTCTAGCCATGTAACACTATAACGCCCCTATTTTTTGCCACCCCTGAGCCCCGTATCTGCTTATGTTGTCCAGAACCCTGTTGTGCCTTGCTGTTTTCAGTGCTTCCACGCCCTTGCTCGCCGATACCGTCTGGTTGAAAAACGGCGACCGGCTGACCGGCAAGATCAAAGTCTTCGACGGTGGCAAACTGCTGATCCAAACCACCTACGCGGGCTCGATCCCGGTGGACTGGAAGCAGGTCAAGACCCTGGAAAGCGATCAGGAGTTGCTGGTCAAGCAGGACGCCTACAGCGGCGAAAAGGCCAAGTCGTTGCAGGCGTCGGATGACGGCAAGGTTGTGCTGGCCAATGGCGAGGCACCCAAGACGGTCGACCTGGCAAGCATCCAACAGATCATGAAGCCCAAGCCAGTGATCGAAGACCTGGTGTGGAAGGGCAACGTCGACCTGGCGCTGGACTACAAGCGTGCCGACAAAGACACCAACGATTACGACATCGACTTCAAGACCTCGGCCCGTCATGGCCAATGGCGTCATACGGGCAAGGGCGAATACAACCGCGAGTTCCAGGACGACGTTACCACCACCGATAACTGGGCGCTGGAGTACAACCTGGACCGCTTCATCACCGAGCACTGGTTCTGGCAGGGTCGCCTGACCTACAAGCGCGACAAGGTCGAAGACCTGGCCCGTCAGCGCGTTGTCGGTACCGGCCCGGGCTATCAGTTCTGGGACGATGAACTGGGCGCGTTCTCCCTCGGTTCGCTGGTTAACCGCACCGACTACGAATACGCCGACGGCGGCAAGGACAACTTCTATTCCCTGGCCATGAAGTGGAACTACAACCGCTACCTGGTGGGCAAGACCGTCGAGTTCTTCACCAACGGCGAATTGGGCAAACCCCTTGCCGGGCCGTCCGAGTATTCCCTGGATGCGGAAATGGGCCTGCGCTACAAGGTTACCGAGTGGGCCTCGCTCAACTTGAAGGCCGAGCGCAACGAGGTCAGCGGCAGTTCCGAGAGCAGCCTGAGCAAGACTCGCTACACCGCAGGCTTTGGTGTGGCCTGGTAAAAGCTGCGTCGGCCACTCTGGCAACCTGCGCGGATATTGATTACCTTGTGTTGAGATCCATTCCCATATGCCATGGGCGGCGGAACACCCGAGGAGTCATACGTTGAGCGCGCACGTTGCCAAGAACGCCCGAGAGCTGTTGCTCAAGGAATACCGTGGGGCTTTGGCCACACAGTCAAAAGCCATGCCCGGTTTTCCCTTCGGCTCGGTCGTGCCCTACTGCCTCGATGAGCAGGGCCGCCCGCTGATCCTGATCAGCCGCATCGCCCAGCACACCCATAACCTGCAAAAAGACCCCAAGTGCTCATTGCTGGTGGGTGAGCGCGAGGCTGATGATGTGCAGGCCGTGGGGCGTCTGACCTACCTGGCCGAGGCCGAGAAACTGGAAGACGGCGCAGCCATTGAAGCGGCCGCCGAGCGTTACTACCGCTACTTCCCCGATTCGGCCAACTACCACAAGGCCCACGATTTCGATTTCTGGGTGCTCAAGCCGGTGCGCCACCGTTATATCGGTGGGTTTGGCGCGATTCACTGGGTCGACCAGTTGACCCTGGCCAATCCGTTCGCCGGCAAGGCCGAGCGCAGCATGATCGAGCACATGAACAGCGATCACACCAAGGCCATCGCCCATTACGTCGACCTCAGCGGTTTGCCGACTGGCGAGCCTGCGCAGTTGGCCGGCATCGACAGCGAAGGCATGCACCTGCGTATTGGCCAAAGCTTGCATTGGTTGCCTTTCGAGACGCCTTGCAACACACCGACACAAGTACGCGAGGCCCTGGTTTCATTGGCTCACGCCGTGGTGTGGCCGAAAAAAACCACTGCCGACGCTTGAATTCACACAATGGCGACGTCATCTAAGGTGAACTGGCAAGGCATTCTTGCGTTGAGGAACCATTTGATGCGCCCTTTTTTATTGCTCTTTCTGCTGTTCCCGGTGTTGGAGCTGTTCGTATTCGTCAAAGTCAGCGGTGCGATCGGGTTTTTCCCGGCGCTGCTGCTGATCATCGCAGGCTCCATGCTCGGCGTCCTGGTGCTGCGCGTGGCCGGCCTGGCCACGGCGTTGCGTGCCCGTGAAAGCCTGAACCGCGGCGAACTGCCGGCCCAGACCATGCTTGAGGGCCTGATGATGGCCCTGGCCGGTGGCCTGCTGATCCTGCCGGGCTTTATCAGCGACGTGCTCGGCCTGGTCCTGCTGCTGCCGTTTACCCGCAAACTGCTGGCCGGCAAGATGCGCCAGCGCGCCGAAGAAGCGGCGATTCGCCAACGCGCGTTTGCCGACGACCTGCAACCCCGTGGCGGCCCGGCCCCGCGTCAACCGCTGGGGCGTGAAGGCGACGTGATCGAAGGCGAGTTCGAACACCGCGACAACAAATAACTGCTTCACTGGCACGGCACCTTCGGGTGCCGTGTTGCATTGGCCCGGGGAGCGATCTGAGAAAAAATTTCCTCCCGGCCCCCTTGTAATAAGCGTATGCGCCCTTATGTAACGGTCACCGCAAGGTTTCTGGTGGTGACATCAGACAGACTTCCGCGTCTCGCCCAGCGAGCCGCGACCGGCACCGCCGGAATTTAACCCGCCGGAATTGATACCGGCCGATGAAAAACACAATTAGGAGAGATCGACAATGAAGCTTCGTCCTCTGCACGACCGCGTCGTAATCCGTCGCAGCGAAGAAGAAAAGAAAACCGCTGGCGGGATCGTTCTGCCAGGTTCGGCTGCTGAAAAAGCCAACCACGGTGTGATCGTCGCTGCTGGCCCAGGCAAGACCCTGGAGAACGGTGATGTACGCGCACTGGCCGTGAAAGTGGGTGACAAGGTTGTTTTCGGCCCTTACTCCGGCAGCAACACTGTGAAAGTCGACGGCGAAGACCTGCTGGTCATGGCTGAGAACGAAATTCTCGCCGTACTGGAAGACTGATTTCCTCGCTCATTTTCCCGTTACTACAAAGTATTTAAGGAATATCGATCATGGCTGCTAAAGAAGTTAAATTCGGCGACTCCGCCCGCAAGAAAATGCTCACCGGTGTCAACGTCCTGGCTGACGCAGTAAAAGCGACCCTGGGCCCGAAAGGCCGTAACGTGATCATCGAGAAGAGCTTCGGCGCTCCGACCATCACCAAGGACGGCGTTTCCGTCGCCAAAGAAATCGAACTGGAAGACCGTTTCGAGAACATGGGCGCGCAGCTGGTCAAAGACGTTGCCTCCCGTGCCAACGACGACGCAGGCGACGGCACCACCACCGCTACCGTACTGGCTCAGGCGATCGTCAACGAGGGCTACAAGGCCGTCGCTGCCGGCATGAACCCTATGGACCTCAAGCGTGGCATCGACAAGGCGACCATCGCCATCGTTGCCGAGCTGAAAAACCTGTCCAAGCCATGCGCCGACACCAAGGCCATCGCTCAGGTCGGCACCATCTCCGCCAACTCCGACAGCTCCATCGGTGACATCATTGCCGAAGCCATGGAAAAAGTCGGTAAAGAAGGCGTGATCACCGTTGAAGAAGGCTCGGGCCTGGAAAACGAACTGTCGGTTGTAGAAGGCATGCAGTTCGACCGTGGCTACCTGTCTCCGTACTTCGTCAACAAGCCAGAGACCATGGTTGCCGAGCTGGACAACCCGCTGATCCTGCTGGTTGACAAGAAGATCTCCAACATTCGCGAAATGCTGCCAGTACTGGAAGCCGTTGCCAAAGCCGGCCGCCCATTGCTGATCGTTTCCGAAGACGTTGAAGGCGAAGCCCTGGCCACCCTGGTTGTGAACAACATGCGTGGCATCGTCAAGGTTGCAGCCGTCAAGGCTCCAGGCTTCGGCGACCGTCGCAAGGCCATGCTGCAGGACATCGCCGTATTGACTGGCGGTACCGTTATCTCCGAAGAGATCGGCCTGAGCCTGGAAAGCGCCACCCTGGAAAACCTGGGCAGCGCCAAGCGCGTGACCATCTCCAAGGAAAACACCATCATCGTTGACGGTGCTGGCGTTGAAGGCGACATCGAGTCCCGTATCGCGCAGATCCGTGCCCAGGTTGCCGAAACCTCCTCGGACTACGACCGTGAAAAACTGCAAGAGCGTCTGGCCAAGCTGTCCGGCGGCGTTGCAGTGATCAAGGTTGGCGCTGGCTCCGAAGTTGAAATGAAAGAGAAGAAGGCCCGCGTTGAAGACGCCCTGCACGCAACCCGTGCAGCCGTTGAAGAAGGCGTGGTACCTGGCGGTGGCGTTGCGCTGATCCGTGCTCTGGAAGCCCTGACCAACCTGACCGGCGACAATGCCGACCAGAACGTTGGTATCGCTGTGCTGCGTCGTGCCGTTGAAGCACCGCTGCGCCAGATCGCTGCCAACTCCGGCGACGAGCCAAGCGTTGTGGTCAACGAAGTCAAGAACGGCAAAGGTAACTACGGTTACAACGCTGCGACTGGCGTCTATGGCGACATGATCGAAATGGGCATCCTGGACCCTACCAAGGTGACCCGTTCCGCGCTGCAAGCGGCAGCCTCCATCGGTGGCCTGATCCTGACTACCGAAGCTGCCATCGCCGACAAGCCGAAGGCTGAAGGCGCAGCTGGCGGCGGTATGCCAGATATGGGCGGCATGGGTGGCATGGGCGGCATGATGTAAGCCAGCCTTACCCGGCGCTATAAAAAGCCCCGCCTGCAGTGATGCAGGCGGGGCTTTTTTGTGAGCGGCTGTATCTACTCAACTTCGGTAGGACACTGGACCTGTGGCGAGGGAGCTTGCTCCCGCTGGCGGCCTGACAGCCGACGCCTATCTACCTGACACCCCGCGATCCAAATGTGGGAGGGGGCTTGCTCCCGATGGCGGCCTGCCAGCCGACGCCTATCTACCTGACGCCCCTCGGTCCCAATGTGGGAGGGGGCTTGCTCCCGATGGCGGCCTGCCAGCCGACACAGTTATACCGAGTACATATCCATTCCTGCGGTAATGGCCACTTAGGGTTCCGCCCTGACGGCGGCTCACTTTGCAAAAGCGGCAAAGTAAGCAAAACGCTCTTGCCCCACCACTCGGCACCTCGCTTAGGCTCGGTGTGCCCGTAATCCGCCATGGATTTGGGGGGGGCGCCGCCACGCGCCATCCATGGCGCGGGGCGGCTAAACCGGCATCCCTGCCGGTTTACCCCCCAAATCCCTGTCGAATTCCGGCCAGCGTGGTTTAACGGGGCGCCTGAGATCAAAAGCAGATCAAAAGCGACTCGCTTCGCATCGTGGTTACTGTTGGCGACTGTAAAGTTGTGTTGATACCCATGCCAATCGCAGGCAAGCCAGCTCTCACATTTGATCTTCGTTGCGTTGAGCATTGCATTCGCTTAACTGATCGGCATTACGGCTTGCCGTGAAGGCCGGTACAGCAACAGGCAATACAAACCCAGGCAAATCAGCCAGCAAAAAATCGCTGTCCACACGTTGTGGGAAAAAAAGTGTGCCCCTTGCAGCATACGGCTGACTGAGAAGACGCTGCCCAGGCTGACGGCAAAAATGAACGCGTTGCGCGCCAGTCGTGGTCGCCGATCCCTCAGCGCGAAGAACCAGGCGAACAAGGCAAAACCGGTGGCTGCATGTCCGCCGGGCCAACAGCGGCCAGGTTTATCGGTAGGTGGGCGCGGGCTGAGCAGTTCGCTGTAGGTTTCCTGGCCGCCGAACTCTTTGAGACTCCAGGGGCATTGCACGGCGGTGATGGTTTTCAGTGGCGACACGAACGCCGTCGCCATTCCCAGCGACAGCACCAGGCACACCAGTTCGCGGCGGTACGGCTTGAGTCGTTGCAGAATGAAGCTGCCGACCAGCCCCAGGATCGCCAGTACCGAAAACAGGATCACCAGTTGCTTGGCCCGATCATGCAGGATGTCTTCAAGGAAGAAGCTATAGCGGCCGATGAAGCCGCCAGCCTCCGCGCTGTAGAAGCGCCTGGCCAGGTCCATGTCCAATGAGGTCAGTTCCAGCAACAGCAAGACCACTGCGGCGCCGGCAGGCAGGCCCAGGCACAGCCAGAAATTGAGCGGTTTGGAAACCGGTAAAGAAGAGGGGGATTTCATCACGAACCTTGGTGAGAAAGCCCCGTGCTCACCTGCACGGGGCTTTTTGATTAGCGTTTGCTTAAGACTGGAGCCTCTTCCTTGAGCGCTTTCCAGCTCAGCAGTTGCTGTTTGTAGTCGTAGCTGGCGGCCTGATAGTAGGTAATTGCCCGCTGGATCAATGGGTCATCGCTGCCGACGCGCAACTCCTGGCTTTCTCCAAGGGCCTGGTCGTGGCGACGCAAGCCTTGGCGCGGGCTGAGGATTGCCAGGTCCTTGCCGTCAAACAAGCCCAGATGCTGGTAGTTGCCCACCACGACTCGCGGTGGCAGCGGGTTGTCTTGCAACAGATTACGGCCGAAGAACGTCGACTCGTAGCTGAGGTTGATCAGGCCCAGCAAGGTCGGCGCAAGGTCGATCTGGCTGGCCAGTTGCGCGGATTCCCGTGCGTCGATCAGCTTGGGCGCGTAGATAAACAACGGGATCTGGTAGTTGGTGATCGGCAGGTCTTCCTTGCCTGCGCTGCCGGCCGTGTGGTCGGCGACGAACACAAAAATGGTGTTGTCGAACCAGGGTTTCTGGCGTGCAGCTTCAAGGAACTGGTTGATGGCGTAGTCAGTGTATTTCACTGCACCATCGCGACCCTTGCCGGATTTGATATCGATGCGCCCATCCGGGTAGGTATAGGGGCGATGGTTGGAAGTCGTCATCAGTTGCAGCAAGAACGGCTGTTGCTTGGCGTAGTCGGCGTCGGCCAGTTTAAGCGTCTGTTTGAACAGGTCTTCGTCGGCCATGCCCCAGGCATTTTTGAACGAGATTTCTGACTCGGGCACGCTGCTTTGGTCCACGACCCGATACCCGTTGCCGCTGAAAAACGCGTTCATATTGTCGAAGTAACCGCGACCGCCGTAGACAAACACGCTGTCGTAACCGATGGCCGTGAGTTGTTGGCCGAGGCTCGCGAACCCGCTTTCACGACCGATGCGCTTGACGATCGAGCGGCCTGGCGTGGGTGGGATCGCCAGGGTAATGGCTTCCAGGCCCCGGTCGGTTCGTGTCCCGGTGGCATAGAAGTTATTGAAGTACAGGCTTTGTTTGCGCAATGCATCCAGGTTGGGCGTGAGGTTGCGTTGATCGCCGTTGCTGCCCATGTACTTGGCGCTGAAGCTTTCGATGGTGACCAGCACGATGTTGGGCTTGCGCAGTGTGCCCGGGTTGGTGATGGCGCGGCGAATATCCAGCGGGTCCGGGTCGATAAAGCGCGCATTGGGCTCGCTGAGTTCGGCGCGCAGTTGCCGGGCGACCACGTCAGTGGGCAGGCTCTGATAGAACTGGGTGTAGTCCAATTCGTTATTGCGGAACGCAGCGAAGAATTGATAAGGGCCGTTGCTGGCCAGTTCGTTCTTGTAAGCGTTACCGCCCTGGGCACGCGGGCTGTCCTGGCTGATCAGTTGCAGGCTGAGGCCGGCGACCACCAACAGGCCCAGGGCATTGACCAAACGGCCACGCAGTGCCGGCAAAGGTGCCGCCATGGCGGCATTGAAGGGTTTACGCAGGGCCAGGCTCATGAGGATCGCCAGCATTGCCAGCAGGCTCAGCAGCTTGCCGATCGGGTAAGACTCCAGCAGGTTGTTCAGCACCTCATCGGAATACACCAGATAGTCGACCGCAATAAAGTTGAAGCGCACCCCAAACTCATCCCAGAACAGCCATTCGGCCACCGAGGTGAACAGCATGGCGAACAGGCTGATTGTCAGCAGCGCCTGCAAGAACCAGCGGTGGCCGCGGCGGCGCCACAGTGCGGGTGGGCAGAGCAGCAAATACAAGCCCAGCGGCAAGGCCGCATAGGCGAGGAAGCCCAGGTCGTAGACCAGACCCACGCCAAACACCGGCAGCAAGTTGCCGCCCACTTCATTCAGGTGAGTCACGAGCAACACGCTGCGAGTAAGCAGGAAAACCAATAACCAGGCAGCGGTTATCAACAGCAAATAGCGCATTGGCGCTGTTTTGAGAAAGCCCATGTCCAGGTTCCTTAGATCGATGGACGCGATCTTCACCCTGACACTGTGGTCTGTTTGTGAAGCTATAGTGAAAAACTCGTTTGTCCCTGTAATCAGTTGAAAACCCTCATCAGTGGGCCTTTCAGCTCTATCCCTGAGCCCCGCTTGGCCTTAAGCTGCGCGAGCCAACACGGCTGTTACCGCGTACGGAGACACTGCCCATGCGAATTTTATTGGTTGAAGACAACCGCGATATTCTGGCCAACCTGGCCGATTACCTGGGGCTCAAAGGCTACACAGTGGACTGTGCGCAGGACGGCTTGTCGGGCCTGCACCTTGCGGCCACCGAGCATTACGACCTGATCGTGCTCGATATCATGCTGCCTGGCATCGATGGCTACACCCTGTGCAAACGCCTGCGCGAAGACGCACGGCGCGATACGCCGGTGATCATGCTCACCGCACGCGATCAACTGGATGACCGCCTGCAAGGCTTCAAGTCCGGGGCTGATGATTACCTGCTCAAGCCATTTGCCTTGTCGGAACTGGCCGCGCGGATCGAGGCGGTGTTGCGGCGTGCCCAGGGTGGTGGCCGCCGCGCCCTGCAGGTGGGTGACCTGAGCTACGATCTCGATACCTTGGAAGTCACCCGCGAAGGGCGCCTGCTCAAGCTCAACCCCGTCGGCCTGAAACTGCTGGCCGTGCTGATGCAGAAGAGCCCGCACGTGCTACGCCGGGAAATTCTCGAAGAAGCCCTGTGGGGCGATGACTGCCCGGACAGCGACAGCCTGCGCAGCCACGTTCACCAATTGCGCCAGGTGATCGATAAGCCCTTTGCCAAGCCGTTGCTGCAAACGGTGCACGGGGTGGGTTATCGCTTGGCCGAGGGACGTGATGGAGTTTAGACAAAGCCTTGCCCAACGGATCATCATCGCCTTTGCCTTGATGAGTGCGTTGGTGGCGGGGGCCTTCGCCATGGGGATCGTTGCGACGGTGCACCTGGTGGAAGAGAAGCTGATCTCGGCGGGCCTGGGCGGTGACCTGCAACGCCTGCTGTTGATGGACAGCATGGAAGACTGGCGACATCGGCCGGAGCCGGACCAGTTGTTTTACTTTAGCGGCGGCCAAGGCGATTTCGAGTTGCCCAAGGATCTTCGGCATCTGGACCCGGGCTTCCACGAAGTATTTCGCGAGTCTCTGTCGTACCACGCCATGGTCGAGGTGATCGACGGTCGGCGTTATGTGCTGTTGCAGGATCAAAGCGATTTTGAAGAGCGCGAGCGCGTGCTGTTTGCCGTGGTGCTGGTGGGGTTCGTGCTCAGCCTGGCGCTGGCGGTGTTCCTCGGCTGGGTGCTGGCCCGCAAGGTGATGGCGCCGGTAGTGCGCCTGGCTCGCCAGGTGCGGCATCGTGACCAGTTATTAGGGCTGGCGCCGCCCTTGGCACCGGATTATGCAGCCGATGAAGTGGGCGAGCTGGCGGTGGCGTTCGATGCCACGCTGGGGCGCCTGCGGCAAGCGTTGTCCCGTGAGCAGTTGTTTACCAGCGATGTAAGCCATGAGTTGCGCACGCCCTTGATGGTGTTGGCCAGCTCCTGTGAGCTGCTGCTGGAAAACCCCGCCATCGATCAACGCGGCCGTAACCAGGTCCAGCGAATCGCGCGGGCCTGTGAGGAAATGCGTGAACTGGTGCAGACCTTCCTGATGCTGGCCCGCGCCAAACACGATGATGCTGTCATGTCGGCTCAGGTCAACCTGACGCAGGTCGCCGAAGATTTGCTTGGGATCTGGCGTGGGCCCATCGAGCAAAAAGGCCTTGAGTTGATCTACTGCCCTGGCAATCCTCTGGATACTCGCTACAACACCACGTTCCTGCACGCAGTGATGGGTAACCTGTTGCGCAATGCACTGCATTACACCGAGCAAGGGTTTATCCGCCTCACGCTGGAGCCGAGTGGTTTTGTGGTGGAGGACTCTGGCGTGGGCATTCCTGAAGACAAGCGCGAAGCGATGTTCGAGCCTTTTGTGCGCGGCAGTGAGAACCGTGGCGAGGGGCTGGGGCTCGGCCTGTCGCTGGTGCAACGGATCTGCGAGAGCCAGGGCTGGAGCGTGAGCCTGACGACGATGGAGCCCAATGGCTGCCGTTTTCATGTGGAGCTGAGCCAGGTCAAAAGCTGACCGTTCAGTCTGTCGTTTTGCGGATGCAGACTGCCTGCTTTTCAGCGAAGATGGCCCGATGCTACTGAATGTTTCTGTAAAGTCTTGAAATGTATGCAGTTGGACAGGACAAGATTTTCACAATGAGTTGACCTGTTGATTACGTTTAACTGCTTAAGGTTGCAGGCATCAGTTACCGGAGACGTACGATGCCTTCCCCAATCAAGTTGGAATTTTCCGAAAAGTACGACGATCAACACGCGCAACAATATTTGCTCAAACATCAGGACAATCTGGCTCGCCGGTTGTCCCACAAACGCGACGAGCAACTGGCGCGTGGTGCACTGGCCATGGCCGGTGAGCCGGGCCTGGTGCTGGACCTGCCTTGTGGCGCTGGACGTTTCTGGCCGTTGCTGGCCGAAAAACCCAACCGTGTGATTATCGGGGCTGACAATTCGGCGTCGATGTTGAAGATCGCCACCACCGCGCAACCGGCGGAGGTGGTGAAACGGGTACGCCCTTTGCAGACATCTGCCTTTGATATCGATTTGCCAGATAACTCCGTCGACAGTATTTTCTGCATGCGCTTGATGCACCACATCGGTGAAGCGGAGCACAGGCTGACAATACTGCGTGAGTTTCAGCGAGTTACCCGTGACAGCGTGATTATTTCGCTGTGGGTGGACGGCAATTTCAAGGCCTGGAAGCGCAAGCGCAGCGAAGTACGTCGTCGCAAAAGAGGTGAGCAGGAAGGTTACCAAAACCGGTTTGTGTTACCGGCTGCTACTGTCGAGGCAGAATTCGAGCAGGCCGGTTTCCGTGTTCAGGAGTCCCTGGACTTCATACCGCTCTACGCCATGTGGCGAGTGTATGTATTGCGCAAGAGGTAACAGATGGCAGTTGAGTGCGTAGCAGGCAGTCATGTAGCTCCCGAGGAGCGGTTTGATTATTTCTGGCGCCAGAAGGGTGAGTGGGTCGAAGAACCCAATCGCCGGCGTGGCGGTGAAAGTGGTGTGCAGCGAGTGGTCAGCCCTAATGGGCGTTTGCTGTATTGCAAGCGTCAGACCGGGCACATCTACCGCAGTTGGTTGCATCCATTCGGGCGTCCGACCGTGCTGCGTGAGCGTGATGCCTTAAAGGGCCTGCGTTTGCTGGATGTGCGCGTGCCGGAGTTGGTGTTTTGCGAGGCGCGACGCGACCCGGAGCATCAATGGAAAGCCCTGTTGGTGACCGCGTCATTGGACGGTTTCGACGAGATCGAAAACTGGTACGCCGCCGGTGGCCGTGAGCAGTACGGCGAGGCGGTCCACGAGCGTTTGCTCCAGGAGCTGGCCGGCACCCTGGCCCGTATGCACAAGGGTCGCTGGCAGCACGGTTGCTTGTATATCAAGCACATTTTCGTGCGGGTAACCGGTGAGCCTGATGCGGCGATTGTGGAAGTGGCCCTGCTGGATTTTGAAAAATGTCGCCAGCGTTTGACCGCTTATCGGGCCGCGTCCCATGACATGCTGCAATTGCGCCGCCATTCGTCGTGGAACGATACCGACTGGAAAAAACTCAGCTACTTTTACGAGACAGCGTTTGGCAGCGCTATCAAGGGTTTAACCAGATGAAGCTAGAAATAGCACGAGGTTTGTTTTTGGTCGGGGCGTTGGGCATTTCAGCCCTTGCCCTGGCAGCGTGGGAACAACCTCGCACACAAGTGCTCAGTGCGGTAGACGGTGGCGGGCAATGCCTGCTGCCGCGGATTGCCAAGGCAAGTGTGGCGGCCAGGCCTGATCATGATTTGCTGCTATTCATGTTCGGGATGTCTCAAGCAATGAGGCCGCAAAGTTGAAACGAGTAAAACTCCTGGAAAGGGCCTTGCGATGCGAGGCCCTTTTTTTACGCCTGACGCTTTAACGGTAGGAGCAAGCTCGCTCCTGCAGAGGGGCGATTTTCAGATCAGGTGCAGGTGGTTATCCCAAAACCCCGCCGGTAATTCCAATGGCTTGGCCATCAGTCGTTCCTGACGACAATCATAGAAGCGGCAACGTCCCTGTCCCGACGTAACCACAAACCCGTCCGCCACTGCACCCACACCGGCGCAGTCGGGCAACGGCCCATCCAGGCGCAGCTCGGCGCTGTCCATATCCCAGATGAAGAAACGATTGCCACGCGGCGCCGTGAGCGCTACCAGGCGCAGTTCGCTGTGCACCGCCACGCTGGCGGTGTAGTGCCCCATCGCTTGCAGTTGCTCATCGGCTACCGGGAACGCCATAAAAGGCTGGCCCGGGCGCTTGATTGCGAGCAACTCGGAACGCTCCTGGGACGGCCCCATGAACTGCTGCCCGGTGAGGATGGTGCCATCGCTGGCGATCCCCATATGGCGCACGCTGTTCATTTGCTGCCCCAACGTTTCCTTGCTGATCAAGGTGCCATCGCGCTGCATCAGCACCAGGCTCGGTTCCATGGCGTTGAGGTTCATCTCCACGCGGCTTTCGGCTTCGGTGCGAATGCCGCCGTTGGCCACCACCAGGGTTTCGCCGTCGGGCATCCAGGAGACCTGGTGCGGGCCGATGCCGTGGGTGGAAATCTCGCCGCTGTGTACCAACCGCTCGCCTTCGAACTTATACACACCCAACAACCCACGACCGGGATCTGAGGTGTCGTTCTCGGTGGCGTACAGCCATTCGCCGCTCTTGTGGATCACCGCATGGCCGTAAAAGTGCCGGTTGGCCTTTGAGGTGATGGTTTGCAGCAGCGTGCCATCGCGCAGGTCGATCAGGTAGCTCTCGGTGCCCGGACGACGGGCGACGAACAGCGCAATTGGCCGTGTGGGGTGGTTGATGATGTCGTGACAGCGCTGGCCGACCTGGGTGGCAAAGACGGGCTTGCCGTCCAGGCGATAGCCGACAGCGTAGTGCTTGCCGTCGGCATCATCGCGTGCCGAGAGCAGCAGCGGTCCCTTGTCTTTGCCTTTGAACAGCGTCCAGCCGCCCAACGTGAGGGCGCTGAGCAGCACGCTACCCAGTGCCAAAGCCTGTCGCCTGAGCATCATCAGTCACCGTCGTTGGCGTTGAAGCCCAGTTGGACGCCCAACGCTTTGGCCAGCTCGCCCTCGTGAAGGCGATGGACCACATTGAGGCTGTCGTAGATATCGTTGAGTTGCTGGCGCCCGGCGTCATCGTTCAACAGTTCGTTGAGGGAGCGCTGGTTGCTGGCGAACAGTTTCAGGGACGCAGCATAGGCGGCGTCGATCTTCTCGGCCAACGGCTTCTGATCGCTCGGCAGCAGGCCGCGCAGGCCTTTGTTGTCGACACCGACCCATACGGTCTGGGCGGCGGCGAGGCTGGCCTCCAGGCTTTGCAGGGAGGACTGGCTGCGCCATGCATCGGCCTGGAAGGGTTGCGGGATGCCCTTGGTCTGGCGGCCCATCGGCGTGCCGAGTTTTTTCTTCAGGGTGTCCAGTGCGGTTACTTGCACGCGCAGCAGATCGGCAATGGCTTCGTGGGAATCAGCGTAGCGCTGGTTCGGAAACTTGGTCATCTGCGCGAGCATACCGTCGGTGCTGTTCCAGCTGGCGAGGATCTCTTCCGCCAGGGCTTTCTGACGCTCGCCGATGGCCGTCAGCAGCGGGCAGTAGCGGGCTTTCTGGGCTTCGTCGGCAACGTCGGGCTTGGCGTCGTAGAGGATGTATTCGTAGGCCGACAGGCCCTGCACCACCACGCTCGATTTGGCCAGGGCGGCCGCATCGATCTGCGGCTGGGCGCTGACCAGTTGCTCGACCTGGCGACCTACCAGGTTCTTCTTGTCCGGCCAGAACTGCACCTGCCAGGCGCGGTTGCCTTCTGCCAGCGGGCCGATCAGTAGCGGTTGCAACTCGGCCCAGGCTTTTTGTGCGTGCAGGAAGTCGGCGCGGGCAGTGTCCAGGCTTTCTTTGCCCTGGCAGTAGGCCAGGGCGCTGACGGCCAGCTGACGGTCGGCTTCAACCCAGCGGCTGTAGGTCGGCAGGATCACCTGCTTGGCGATGGCCGCCGAGGTCACCGCTTGCGGGTCCTGGGGCGAGCACGCGCCCAGGGCAAGGGCGGCCAGGCTGGTGAACAACAACTTGGGACGAAACATGTCGAGCTCCCTTCTGTAAGTGGGGCAAAGCTTATAAAGAATTCAGGAACGCCAGCAACGCGGCACGCTGTTCGGCGTTAAATGACAACACATGTTGCTGCGCCGCTTGTGCTTGCCCGCCGTGCCACAGCACGGCCTCAAGCAGGTTGCGGGCGCGGCCGTCATGCAAGAACTGGGTGTGACCATTTACGGCTTGTGTCAGGCCAATGCCCCACAGCGGCGGGGTGCGCCACTCACGGCCAGTGGCGTTGAATTCGGTACGGTTGTCGGCCAGGCCTTCGCCCATATCGTGCAACAACAGGTCGCTGTAGGGGCGTATCACCTGATTGGCCAGCTCGGGTTCGGCGGCGTTGGCAGCCGTGGTGAATGTCGGCTTGTGACAGCCCTGGCAGCCGGCCTCGTAGAACAGGTTCTTGCCGGCCAACACTTGAGGCGTGTTGACGTCTCGGCGTGCAGGCACCGCGAGGTTGCGGGTGTAAAACAGCACCAGGCGCAGGATGTTGTCGCTGACTTCCGGCTCACCGTCAGGGCCATTGCCGTTTGGCGCCTGCTTGCACGCCACTTGGGCGTCGGTGCAGTCATCAAAAGGTCTCAGGGAGGTCGTGAGGCCCATATCACCCGAAAACGCGTGAACATTTTGTTGGTTGAGGTTGGGTTGCCCGGCTTTCCAGCCAAAACGCCCGAGTACGGTTTTATGCTGGGCGTCATCCCAGACCCAATTGGCGCGGCCGACGATGGCGTCTTTGTCGGCGGTCTCGGGGGCGGTGTTGCGCAGGATATCGGCGTCACTGATTGCTTCGAGCAGGCCCAGGCCGATCATCGGCGGCGCGATGCGTGCCGAGAAGCGTGTGTCGGGGTGCATCGGGCCGTAGCCGAGCTGGGTAATTTTCAGGTCGGGTTTGCGCAGTTCGACGACGGTGCCGTCCTTGAAGCTGACCTGGACAGGGCTGTAGTCGACCCGCACCTTGCCTTCCGGCGTTACGCCAGGCACGGCCATGTCCTGCAACTGCCCGCCGTAGACCGGCTCGGGCACCACGCCGAGCTGTTCGATCAGCTTGGCATAGGGCGGTGCATTTGAAATGGAGAGGCGCACCAGCATCGACACCGCATTCGGCGCATCAGGCAGCGGCGGGTGGCCACGGCCGTCCTTGATATGGCAGTTCTGGCAGGCGTTGGTATTGAACAGCGGGCCCAGGCCATCCCGTGCCGTGGTGGTGGCCGGCGCGATCACCCAGGGGTTGCGAAAGAAGCTGTTACCGACGCTGAAATCCAGGCGGCGGCTAGGTGCCAGGTTGGCCGAGGGCAGGGAAAAGGCGTTCTGGTCGCGCTTGTTTACCGTCGTCGCGCCACCGGATCGCGATTCACCCGGCTCGGCCTTGGTGAAGCGAGGGGCGTCGTCGCAAGCCGTCAGGCATAGAGCCAGCAACGCTGCAGACAGGTAGGAAAGCGAACGGGACATCGAGAATCCTGGACGAGGGGGCAAAATCTGGTCGCAAAGTCTAACAGGGCCGGGCGGTTTGAATAAGAGCAATTATCGTTTGGTGGCATCGCGATTCTTTCCCGCTAGAATGACCACACATTTTTTTTGGAGGTGGCCAATGCAGGCTCTCGACGCTTTGCTCAACCGCGTTTCCGTGCCGCGTTTACTCGACCCAGCACCGACCCAGGAGCAGCGCGAACTGTTGTTCGCTGCCGCCATGCGGGCGCCCGATCACGGTCAATTGCGCCCTTGGCGTTTCCTCACCGTAGAAGGCGCAGCTCGTGAGCAAATGGGCACGCTGTTGGCCGAAGCCGCCCGGCTGCAGGATGCCGATGCACCGCAAGCCGTCATCGACAAGGCGCAGAACGGCCCGCTGCGTGCGCCGTTGGTAGTTGTGGTGATTGCGCGTTTGCAGGAGCACTTCAAAGTGCCCAAGTCCGAGCAATTGCTGGCGGCGGCCTGTGCGGCCCACGGCATCCTGCTGGCGGCGTATGCCCAGGGGATTGGTGCGGTGTGGCGGACCGGGGAGTTGTCCTACTCGGCCCATGTGGCCAAAGGCTTGGGGCTGACGGCGGGTGAAGAAGTGATTGGCTTCCTTTACCTGGGCACGCCGCAGAACCCGCCGCGTACGGCGCCGAAGGAAGACCTGACGCCGTTTATCCAGGCCTGGAGCGGACGCTAAGCGGTGTGCGGTCAAAATGTGGGAGGGGGCTTGACAGCTAACTAGGATGTTGGGGGGGGCGAGTACATATCCATTGCTGCGGTAACGGCCACTTAGGGTTCCGCTCTTACAGCGGCTCACTTTTGGAAGGACCGGAATGCCGGCCCAGCCAAAAGTAAGCAAAAGGTCCTCGCCCCACCACTCGGCACCTCGCCTAGGCTCGGTGTGCCCGAACGAAGGCTTGAATCCGTGGGCCGCCGCAATGGGCCATCCCTGGCCCAGTGCGGCTAACCCGGCGTCCTGCCGGGTTACCCACGGATTCAAGCCTGCGTTCGGCCAGCGTGGTTTAACGGGGCGCTTGAGATCAAAAGCAAGATCAAGAGCGGCTCGCTTCGCATCGTAGATACGCTGGCGGCGCTTCTGCTTTTCTGTAGGAGCGAGCTTGCTCGCGAAAAACCTGAGGGCGCCGCGCTCATTCTGATTTCCCCCGTCATCGTTAACGACCTTCGCGAGCAAGCCCGCTCCCACAGGGGTACGCGCACGCTTCAACGATCAGGTCGGCTATAAGGCCGCCTCGCTGTGCTTTTGATCTTGATCTTAGGCGCCCCGTTAAACCACGCTGGCCGGAATTCGACATGGATTTGGGGGGTAAACCGGCAGGGATGCCGGTTTAGCCGCCCCGCGCCATGGATGGCGCGTGGCGGCGGCCCCCCAAATCAATGTCGGATTACGGGCACG
>NZ_SPKN01000045.1:221325-224994 GCF_023127765.1 Pseudomonas sp. W15Feb34 | reverse complement strand
GCTTTGGTTACTTTCGCGCTTTTCGAAAGTGACCCGCTGTAAGAGCGGAACCTATAGTGGCCGTTACCTAAATAACGGATATGTACTCGGCCCAACCACCCAACCACCCGGTCACATCGTCAACGTGGGGCTGTCGCGCAGCCCCCTCCCACATTGGACCTGTGGTGTGAATTACACCCTGAACTGATCCATCAACTTCATCTGCTGGCTGGCCAGCGCGTTGAGCTGGCTGCTGATCGCCGCCGACTCGGTAGCCTGGCCGGTGAGGGTTTCGGTCACGGTGCGAATCGCCGAGACGTTGCGGTTGACCTCTTCGGCCACCGCGCTCTGCTCTTCGGCGGCGCTGGCGATTTGCAGGTTCATGTCGCTGATCACCGTGACCGCGTCACTGATCTTGCCCAGGGCCTGCACCGCCTGGTGGATCTGCCCGGCATTGCTCTGGGCCTGTTGCTGGCTGGAGTGCATGGTCGCTACCACGCCTCGGGTGCCGCTCTGGATACGCTCGATCACCACGCGGATTTCCTCGACCGAATCCTGGGTGCGTTTGGCCAGGTTGCGTACTTCGTCGGCCACTACCGCAAACCCGCGCCCGCTTTCGCCGGCGCGTGCCGCTTCGATCGCGGCGTTCAATGCCAGCAGGTTGGTCTGTTCGGCAATGCTGCGGATCACTTCCAGGACTGAACCGATTTGCTCGCTGTTGACTGCCAGGGCTTCAACTTCGGTCACGGCCTTGCTGACTTCCTCGGCAAGGGTGGTGATGTCGCGGGTGCTCTGCTCGATGATCGACATGCCTTCGCGGGCCGACTGATCGGCGCCGCGTGCCGCGCTGGCGGCATTGGAGGCGCTGTTGGCGACGTCGTGGGCGGTGGCGCTCATTTCATTCGACGCGGTGGCGACCTGGTCGATTTCACGGAACTGCACCTGCATACCTTCGCTGGTCTGGCGTGCAATGGCCGAGGATTGATCCGCCGTACCTCGGGCTTCGGTGATGCTTTGTTTGATCTGGGCGATGGTCGGTTGCAGCTTGTCGAGGAAGCGGTTGAACCAATTCACCAGCTCGCCCAGTTCGTCTTTCTTGGTGTAGGCCAGGCGTTGGGTGAGGTCGCCGTCGCCGCTGGCAATGTCCTTGAGCATGGCCGCCACGCTGTTGATCGGACGGGTCACGCCGGTGGCGGTCAGCCAGATCAGCAACAAGCCCAGCAAGCCGGCGGCGGCTGCCACCAGCAAGGCTTTGAGGGTGCCGGTAGCCTGGGCTTCGTCGAGCACGGCTTGCAGCTTTTCGTTATCAGCCAGCATCACACTTTTAGGCAGTTTGATCACCACACCCCAGGATTTGGCATCGGCAATCGGCTTGACCGGGTACACGGCGCGAATCGTGTCGTTCTGTTCGCGGATCATGGGCCGATCATTGCCCAGCAGTTGCACGATCTCCTTGCCTTCGGCGCCGAGGGTGTCGACCAGGTTCTTGCCGACCCTGGCCGGTTCGCCGCTGTAGGCTGCAATCAGGCCGGTGCTGGACAGGATTTCCAGGTGAGCAGCCCCGTTGAACACGTCCTTTTGTGCCGCATCGGTGGTGGCTTGCAGGGCAGTGAGGGCGATATCGACACCCACGACGCCGATGACTTTGCCGTCGACGATCAGAGGCAGGGAAATGGTGGTCATCAGCACAGGTTTGCCGGCCACCGTGTCTTCATACGGGTCCAGCAGGCAGGTGCTGCGGGTGTCGCGTGGGCAGGTATACCAAATGTTGTAAGGCGTGCCGCTGAGGTTGAGGGTGGTCTTGGTCAGGTCATCCTCGACCATGATGGTGTTCAGGCTTTCGCCGCCGGCACGGCTCCAGTAGCTGGAAAAGCGACCTTTTTCGTTGGAGACGCGTGCCTTGTCGTCAACGAATTCACTGTCCTTGCCATCCAGGCCGTTGGGCTCGAACGACAGCCAGATGCCCAGTACCTTGGTGTTGCGCTCGAACGCGGTTTTCACGCTCTGGTTGATTTCTTCGCGCAGGGCGCCGGCTTCAATGGAGCGCTTGGTCCCCAACTGACGCAGGTCCTTGATCTGGTCGGCGAGGGCGGTAACCGCCAGCAGGTTTTCACCGAAGGTCTTTTGCAAGTGCCCGGCCTGTTCGGCGGCCTTGGCTTGCAGCAGCTGTTCCACGCTGGCGGTGAGCATTCGTGAGCTTGAATCACTGACCAACCGATCGTTCTGGTTGGTGTTGTAGATATTGATGCCGACCACCAGTGCGATCACTCCCAGCAGGCAGAGGCCGGACAGCAGCACGATTTTCAAGCGGATAGAAAGGGTGTCGAACATAGGTTCACTCACGAATGGACTTGTGGGTATGCACGCAGCAGAGCCAAGTCCATTCGGCGCCGTTCCTGAAACATCGGCGTCACAAATCAATTCATGAGTAATAGGCGATGAGCGGTAGGAAAATGCCTACGCCGGGCGTTATACGGGCCGTGCGAGCTGCTCGGGGCGGGACCAGATCCACAGATTGCCCAGGCTCATCCCGGCGATTGCCAGGTACACGGGCCAGCCATGATCAAGCATCACCAGCATCAACACGGCACACAGCAACATGCTTACGGTGGCGCTGACCTTGGCCCGGCGCGCAATGATCTTGCCGTTGCGCCAGTTGAACAGGATCGGCCCGAACAGGCGGTGGTTTTCCAGCCAGGCGCTTAAGCGCGGTGAGCTTTTGGTGGCGGCCCAGGCGGCCAGCAGGATGAATTCGGTGGTCGGCAAACCCGGTATGACAATCGCGACCAAACCGATCCCCAGGCTGACGTAGGCCAGCAGGCCATAGAGAAGTTGGGCGATCTTTGAGGAGGATTGGGTTTTGCCGGTCATGCTGCAGTTTTCTGGTGGGAGGGTTTACACATTATCTGCCATGAAATGCACTCAAATGTGGGAGCTGGCTTGCCTGCTCCCACATTGAACCGATGTCTACCGGAACATTTACGCCATTTCTGGGGCGCTAGCGTACGCCTGTTCCAGCAACACGGTGAAGCGCACAAACGCATCGATCGCGCCTTTTTCTACCGCAGCTTCTTCTTCGGCGCTGAACTCCAGGCTGTCGAGGGTGCGGGTGAAGCTTTTCCAGCCTTCGGCGCGGCCACCGGCCGGTTCGCCCAGGTGGCGGGCCCCGAAGGTTTCGCTCAGGCCCAGGCCGACGGCGCGCTTGATCAGAAACGCGGCGCCCAGCTTGGAGCCTTCGGACACGAACAGCCAACCCAGGGCTTCGGCCTGGCTTGGGTTTTTCACCGCGCCGGCGACCGGAGCCGGAACGTCGGTGTCCAGGTCAGCCAGGTCGAGCTTGGCGGCTTCGGCGCGGCAGCGGGCGGCCAGGTCGGGAATGATCGTGTTCAGCGCGGCATCGTTGTACAGCGCCACCAGTTCCGACTGGAACAGGTACTGGGCCACCACGAAGCGGGCGAAGTTGGCTTGGGTTTCGAACGGCGCATGAGCCTTCACCAACGCATCCAGCTTGGTGTGCGGTTCATTGGTGATCTGGTTCAGGCGCTGGGAGCGCAGGCTTGGGCGTTCTGCGGTAGGAGAAGCGGTCATGTAAAAAGTCCTTGAAAGAGGGAGCGCCTGGGTGCCCTTAAAGAGAGCTGTTATCAACTAGACGAACAAGAAGACGTGGCACAGTAAAAAATCCTCACCCCG
>NZ_SPKN01000045.1:3190-221287 GCF_023127765.1 Pseudomonas sp. W15Feb34 | reverse complement strand
TCCTCCCCCCGCCGCTGATGGATTCCGGCGAGGTGAGGCGGGTGGATCAGATGTCCCAGATCAGGTTGATCGCAAAGTTGCGACCGGGCTGGGTCAGGCGGTCGAGGTTGGCCGGGCCGGTTACGCCAGCTTCGCCGACGCTGTCGTAACTGCGCACGTCATCCCAGTTCCAGTACTTCTTGTCGGTGAGGTTGTAGAGGCCACCGTTGATGGTCACGTCGTTGGTGACCTTGTAGTAGGCGGTCAGGTCGAGGATGCCGAAGCCCGGGGTCTTGAACGGGCCGTCGGTGCTGCCGTCGGGAGCGTGGAAGGTGGTGCTGTCGACGCGGTTCTGTTTCTTCACCAGGGTCCAGCTCAGCAGGCCGCCGTAGTTGTCCTGGTCGTAGCCCAGGCCAAACACGCCCTTGAGCGGGTTGACGCTGTTCAATGGTTCGCCATTGTCGTCGTTGCGACCGTGGGCGTAGGCAATCGAACCCTGGGTGTACAGACCCTTCGGCGCGCCGAACGCATCCAGGTTCAGGCGGCCCTTGGCTTCCACGCCCTTGATGGTGGCGCGCTTGATATTGACGGCCTGGAACTGCTCCACGGTGCCGCCGACCACGGCGTTGTCTTCGTCGATAAAGTCGCGGTACTTGTTGTAGTACACCGCGATGTCGAAGGAGCCTTCGTCAAACTTGCCGCGTATCCCGGTCTCGATGCCTTTGCTGGTTTCCGGCTTGAGGTCGGGGTTGGGTTCGACGGTGTAGCCAATGTTGAGGTTTTCGAAGCGGCCATACAGGGCCTTCGCCGAGGGAGTGCGGAAGCCTTCGGCGTATTGGCCGAACCAGGTGTAGTTATCGGTCAGGGCGTAGGTCAGGCCGAACTTTGGCGTGACGCGGTGCCAGGTTTTGTCCTTGCCATCGACGGCATATTCGCCGGTCGGGTTGACGGTGTTGAGGAACTCCTGGGTCAGCTTGGGCTTGAGCCGGGTGTAGTCATACCGCACGGCGGGCAGGAAGGTCCATTTATCCCAGCTGATCTGGTCCTGGGCAAACAAGGAGTAAGTGTTGATGGTCGGGTCGGGGAAGTCGCTGGCCTTCTTCACGCTGTCGCTTGCTTGCGGGCTGGGCGCGCCGATGGCGGTGCAGCCGCCACCAATGGCCAGGCACGAGGCGGAGCCTTCGCGCGAGCCGGTGACTTTCTGCTGCTTGAGGGTGGTGCCGTAGGTCACCTGGTGGTCGGTTTCGCCGACGCTGAACGCCTTGTCCAGTTGAGCGTCGAAGACCCACTGTTTTTCTTCGTAAAGGGTGTCGCGGGTACGCAGTACGCGGCGACCAGCCTGGTAGATCTCGGCGGTGGTCTGGTCGGTCTTGGCGATCTGGTAGTTGAGGCTGGTCTTGATGCGATCAGCGATCGGCGACTCCAGGGCAAAAGTGTTTTCCAGGCCGAAGCGCTCGCGGGTGATGGTGTCGTTGCCCGAGCGGGCACGGTAGAGGTTCATGCCTCGACCGCCGATGAACGGGCCGCCTACGGCATTCTTCAGGTTGACGTCGCGGTCATCCTTGAACTTCTCGTAGGTCAGGCCCAGGCGGTTTTCATCACCATAGTTCCAGCCCAGCTTGGCCAGCACGTTGGTGGTGCGCGCGTCTTCCGGGTTGGCGCCGGTGCGGGCCAGGCCGGTGGCGTTGTTGCCGTCGTAGGATTCGGTTTCATGACCATTGCGCTGGCTCAGGTGCAGCAAGCCATCGAAGTCCTGTACCCGCCCTGCGAAGGTGCCGGAGGTCAGCCAGCTCTCGTCGGCGGAGCTGTAGCCGGTCTTCAGGCGGGCGCCGACGTCCTTGCCGGGCTTGATGATGTCGTCCGGATCGAGGGTGAAATAGCTTACCGCGCCGCCGATGGCGTTGCTGCCGTACAGGGCCGAGGCCGGGCCGCGCAGGATCTCCACGCGCTTGACGATTTCCGGGTCTACGTAGTTGCGACGGGTCTTGGCGTAGGGGCCGTTGAAGAAGTTGTTGGGCACTTCGACGCCGTCCACCTGGGTGAGGATGCGGTCGCCGTCGATACCACGGATGTTATAGCCCGCGTTGCCTGAGCGGGTGCCGGCGCCGCCGACGGAGACACCGGGCTCGTAGCGCACCAGTTCGCGGATGTTGTTGGTGTTCTGGCGGTCCAGTTCCTCGCGGTCGTGCACGCTGACGGTGCTGGGTACGCTGTTCACATCCTGTTCGTTACGGGTGGCGCTGATGGTCACCTGTTGCAGGGCGAGGGCGCCGCCCGCGGCGCGTTTCTCCAGCACGATGTTGTTATTACCCAGTTTGCGGTAGCTCAGGTTGGTCCCCACCAACAACCGCTCCAGGGCTTTTTCCGGCGACAGCGGGCCGCGCACACCAGGGGACGACACTCCCTGGCCCAGCTCTGCCGGCAGGCCGACTTGCCAGCCGGTCACCGCGGTAAAGGCGTTGAGCGCCGACACCAGCGGTTGCTGCTCGATGCTGAAGTTGTAATTACCGTGGCTGCGAGGGGCGGGTTCGGCGGCGGTGGCGCTCATGACGGGCGCGCCAGCCAGCAGGATCGCAGCGGTCAGCAAAGACAAAACGGGCGAAGAACACCGGCGGTTGAAACGAGAGGACATCGAGAGCGCTCCGGGATACGAATCTTATAGTTGCGAACTGAACCAAATAGGAATCAGTTGCATTGGCTATAACGAGACGTATCGCCGGTTAACATCGAGTAAAAATAATTCTCATTTAGTTCAGAATCACCAGCGCTGGGTATTCCGACAGCTTGGCCGAGGTGATGTGGGCCAGGGAGCGCACCACGTCCAGGGGCTGGTCGAGACGATAGTTGCCGGTGACGGCGACGCTGGCCAGTTGCTCATTGTTGTTGACGATCCAGCCAGGGTAATAGCGGCGCAGTTCAGCCAGGACTTCGCTCAGCGGGCAATTTTCGAACACCAGACGACCCTGCACCCACGCCAGATCCTTGCCGACATCGAGCTTGGCCGGTTGGCCGAAACCCTTGGGGCCGATGCGGATGCTTTGCCCGGCACTCAGGCGTACGCGGGCATCGTCGAAGGTGTTGCTCAGGTCGACATCGCCACGCTGCACCTGTACCTGGGCCTCGCCATCGAGGTAGCGCACGGCGAAGGCGGTGTCGCGCACGCTGGCACGCACGGGGCCTGCGTCGATTTCCAGGGCCAGGCCACGGCTGGGGGCTATGTCGAAGAACGCTTCGCCCTGGTACAGGCGCGCAATGCGCTGGTGGTCGGTGATGCGGCTGGAAAATGCCGAGTTGGTGTTGAGCAGCACCTTGGACCCATCGTCCAGTTGCAGGCGCTGGCGCTCGCCGACCACGGTGAGGTGATCGGCCTGCAAGCGCATCGGCAAGTTGCTGAAGCTGAACAGACCGATCAACAGCACGGCCGCGGTGGCCAAGGGCTTCCAGTGCGGTTTGATCCGGCGCCAGCCGCTTGGCTTGCGTGGCACCGCCAGGGCCACGGCGGCGCTGTGTACCGGTGCACCTGCCCAGGCCGCCTGGGCCTTGCTGAACGCGTGGACATGCGCCGGGTCCGCGGCCAGCCAGGCGTCGAACTCGGCCTGCTGCCCGGGTTGCGGGCACTGCAAGGCGATCAGCCAATCGAGGGCTTGGTCCATGGCCGTGTCTTGCAGCACCTCATGAGCCAACGCATGGGGGCGCAGTTTATTCGGGTCCGTCACGGTGTTCCTCGGGTCTTCGCCACGTTCTATTCATTTTTTCGTACAGCGTGGATCGATAGCTCTGTCGGATGGAGCTTAAGGCTGATCCAGCCGTTCGGCCACACCTACACAGATGGCCATGATCAATTTCAGTTCCTTTTGTACGGTGCTCAAGGACACGTTCAACTGATCGGCAATCTCCTGGTAGCTGCAACCGTGCAGGCGGCTGAGGATGAAAATCCGCTGCTGACGAGCGCTCAACTGGCCGAGGCTGACGCTCAGATGCTCCAGCAGTTGCTCGGCCTGAATGGCTTCTTCAGGCGTGCTGGCAGGGGCGGCGACGCTTTGCAGTACGTCCAGCGGCACGTCTTCCTGCAACGTGCGGGCCTGGATCCGGCGCGAGCGCAGGTGATCCAGCGCCAGGTTGCGCGCGGTCTGGTAAACAAAGGGTTCAAGGTGGTCGATCGGCCGCTCGCTCAGGGCCCGAGTGACGCGCAGGTAGGTTTCCTGCAACAGGTCCTCGGCAGTGCTGTGGTTATTCACCATCCGCTGCAAGGTGCGTAGCAGAATCACCCGTTGGGTGAGAAAGACTTGGTTGAAGCGAGATTGGCTCACAGTGATACCAGACCGATTTGCAGCGAATGATAATGCTTATCATCAACTGAAATGGCAAGTGGCTATTTCCCTGAACCTACTCTGGACAAAATGTAACTGTGGGAGGGGGCTTGCTCCCTCCCACAGGTGGGATTACTCGGCGTTGCACAGCGCCAGGCAGTTATCCAGCATACGGTTGGAGAAGCCCCACTCGTTGTCGTACCAGGCCAGCACCTTGAGCAGCTTGCCGCTGACCTTGGTGTGATTGGCATCGAAGATCGACGACAGCGGGTTATGGTTGAAGTCACTGGAAACCAGCGGCAGGGTGTTGTAACCGAGGATCTTCGAGTGCTGGCTGGCCTGTTTCAGCAGGGCGTTGACTTCATCGGCCGTGGCTTCTTTCTTCAACTGCACAGTCAGGTCCACCAGAGACACGTTGATCACCGGTACCCGCACCGCCATGCCGGTCAGCTTGCCCGCCAGTTCCGGCAGTACCAGGCCAACGGCTTCAGCCGCGCCGGTTTTGCTCGGGATCATGTTCTGGGTAGCCGAGCGCGCGCGGTACGGGTCGGTGTGGTAGACGTCGGTCAGGTTCTGGTCGTTGGTGTAGGCGTGAATGGTGGTCATCAGGCCGCTTTCGATACCCAGTTCACGGTGCAGCACCTGCGCGACCGGCGCCAGGCAGTTGGTGGTGCACGACGCGTTGGAGATGATCTGGTGGGATTGACGCAAAATGTCATGGTTTACGCCATAAACCACAGTGGCATCCGCGCCCTTGGCCGGAGCCGAGATGATCACCTTGCGCGCGCCGGCGGTAATATGGGCGGCAGCCTTGTCACGGTCGGTGAACAGGCCGGTGCATTCGAACACCACGTCGATCTTGTGCGCAGCCCACGGCAGGTCGGCGGGGTTGCGAATGGCACTGACGGCAATCCGGTCACCATTGACGGTCAGGCTTTCCTGATCGTGGGCGACCTCTGCATCGAAAGTGCCGTGTACGGTGTCGTACTTGAGCAGGTGGGCGTTGATCGAACTGTCGCCCAAATCATTGATGGCGACGATCTGCAAATCCTGGCGATAGCCTTGGGTATACAGTGCGCGCAGGACATTACGGCCGATACGGCCAAAACCATTGATTGCGATACGTAGAGTCATTGGAAAAGTGCCTGTCGTCGATTTGTTGTAAGAATTACAAGATTATTCGCATAAAAATAGAAAACAAGCCTTTTTAGTGGCAATATTTTGTTCAATCTACAACGAGTGACCTGAATCAACTGGTCCGATGATCCAAACGACCCCCTGCCATCCCATGAGCTGTGGGCGTTTGATCAGCATAGACACTCAGGTCGCCACATCCGTTAGCCTGGAGTTCTATACATGCATCCCCGCGTTCTTGAGGTCACCGAACGGCTTATCGCCCGCAGCCGCGCCACCCGCGAGGCTTACCTTGCGCTCATCCGCGGCGCAGCCAGCGACGGTCCGATGCGCGGCAAGCTGCAATGCGCCAACTTCGCCCACGGCGTGGCCGGTTGCGGCACCGAAGACAAAAACAGCCTGCGCATGATGAATGCCGCCAACGTGGCAATTGTTTCTTCTTATAACGACATGCTCTCGGCGCATCAGCCCTACGAACATTTCCCTGAACAAATAAAGAAAGCCCTGCGTGAAGTGGGCTCGGTCGGCCAGTTCGCCGGCGGCACCCCCGCCATGTGCGACGGCGTGACCCAGGGCGAGCCGGGCATGGAACTGAGCCTGCTCAGCCGTGAAGTCATCGCCATGTCCACGGCGGTAGCGCTGTCCCACAACATGTTCGACGCCGCGCTGATGCTGGGGATCTGCGACAAGATCGTCCCCGGCCTGATGATGGGCGCGCTGCGCTACGGCCATCTGCCGATGATCTTCGTGCCGGGCGGCCCGATGCCGTCGGGTATCTCCAACAAGCAGAAAGCCGATGTGCGCCAGCGCTACGCCGAAGGCAAGGCCAGCCGCGAAGAGCTGCTGGAATCGGAGATGAAGTCCTACCACAGCCCCGGTACCTGTACCTTCTACGGCACCGCCAACACCAACCAGTTGTTGATGGAAGTGATGGGCCTGCATTTGCCGGGCGCGTCATTCGTCAATCCGTACACGCCGCTGCGTGACGCTTTGACCCGCGAAGCGGCGCACCAGGTCACGCGCTTGACCAAGGCCAATGGCAACTTCACGCCGATCGGCGAGATCGTCGACGAGAAATCCATCGTCAACTCCATCGTTGCGCTAAACGCTACCGGCGGTTCCACCAACCATACGCTGCACATGCCGGCCATTGCCATGTCGGCGGGCATCATCCTGACCTGGCAAGACATGGCCGACCTCTCCGAGGTGGTGCCGACCCTGTCCCACGTGTACCCAAACGGCAAGGCCGACATCAATCACTTCCAGGCGGCGGGTGGCATGTCGTTCCTGATCCGCGAACTGCTCGAAGCCGGCCTGCTCCACGAAGACGTCAACACCGTGGCCGGCAAGGGCTTGAGCCGCTATATCCAGGAGCCGTTCCTGGTGGACGGCGAACTGGTCTGGCGCGATGGCCCGATCGAGAGCCTCGACGAAACCATCCTGCGCCCCGTGGCCCGTGCGTTTTCGCCGGAAGGCGGCTTGCGCGTGATGGAAGGCAACCTTGGCCGTGGCGTGATGAAAGTTTCGGCTGTCGCGCCCGAGCATCAGGTGGTTGAAGCGCCGGCGGTGGTGTTCCAGGACCAGCAAGACCTGGCCGACGCCTTCAAAGCGGGCCAGCTGGAAAAAGACTTCGTTGCGGTGATGCGCTTTCAGGGGCCACGTTCCAACGGTATGCCGGAATTGCACAAGATGACCCCGTTTCTCGGCGTGTTGCAGGACCGTGGTTTCAAAGTGGCGTTGGTAACAGATGGGCGAATGTCCGGCGCCTCGGGTAAGATCCCTGCCGCGATCCACGTCAACCCCGAAGCCCAGAGCGGCGGGCCGCTGGCGCGGGTCCAGGATGGCGATATCATCCGCGTCGATGGCGTCACCGGCACCCTGGAGCTTAAAGTGGACGCCGAAGTATTTGCAGCGCGCACGCCTGCCACGGGCCTGTTGGGCAATAACGTGGGAGCAGGTCGCGAGCTGTTTGCATTCATGCGCTTGGCCGCAAGCTCCGCAGAGCAGGGCGCCAGCGCCTTTACCTCTGCCTTGGAGACGCTTAAGTGAAGCTTGCGCTGGTCGGTGATATCGGGGGTACCAACGCCCGTTTTGCGTTATGGCGAGATCAGGAGCTGCATTCGATCCGCGTGCATGCCACAGCGGATCACCAAAGCCCTGAAGAAGCGATCAAGGTCTATCTCGCAGAGGAAGGCCTGGAAATCGGGGACATCGGTGCGGTGTGCCTGTCGGTGGCCGGGCCGGTGAGTGGCGATGAGTTCAAGTTCACCAACAATCACTGGCGCCTGAGCAAGACGGCGTTTTGCCAAGCCCTGCAAGTGGATGAACTGCTGCTGGTCAATGATTTCTCGGCCATGGCCCTGGGCATGACGCGTCTTAAGCCCGACGAGTTCCGCGTGGTCTGCGAAGGCACGCCGGAGCCGTTGCGCCCAGCGGTGGTGATCGGCCCGGGCACTGGCCTGGGCGTTGGCACCTTGCTGGACCTTGGCGCCGGGCGTTTCGCGGCATTGCCGGGGGAGGGCGGGCACGTCGACCTGCCCCTGAGCAGCCCGCGGGAGACCCAGCTGTGGCAGCATATTTACACGGAGATCGGCCATGTCAGCGCCGAGACCGTATTGAGCGGCGGCGGGTTGCCGCGTCTGTATCGCGCTATTTGTGCGGTGGACGGGCACGAGCCGGTGCTGGATACGCCCGAAGCCATCACCGCAGCGGGCCTGGCCGGTAACGCGGTCGCCATGGAAGTGCTGGACCAGTTCAGCATCTGGCTGGGGCGGGTCGCGGGCAATAACGTCTTGACCACCGGTGGGCGCGGTGGCGTGTACATCGTGGGTGGGGTGATACCCAGGTTTGCCGACTTCTTTATCGCCAGCGGTTTCGCCAAAAGTTTTGCGGATAAAGGCTGCATGAGCGACTACTTCAAAGGTATTCCGGTGTGGTTGGTGACAGCGCCGTATTCGGGGCTGACCGGGGCTGGCGTGGCGCTTGAGCAGGCTTTTGCATAGGCTGTGATGGCCTCTTAGCGAGCAAGCCCGCTTCCACATTTGGCCGCGTTCCAACTCTGGAATGCAGGCAAATGTGGGAGGGGGCTTGCCCCTGATGAGGCCCTACAGAACACCCCATAACAACAAGGAGGCCCCCGTGAGCGTAATCAGTAAATCCATTCTCCTCGTCGACGACGATCAGGAGATCCGCGAATTGCTGCAAACCTACCTCAGTCGCGCCGGCTTCCAGGTCCGTGGCGTGGCCGATGGTGCGGGGTTCCGCCAGGCGATGAACGAGGCGCCGTGCGACCTGGTCATCCTCGATGTGATGTTGCCGGATGAAGACGGGTTCAGTCTGTGCCGCTGGATCCGCCAGCACCCGCGCCAGGCGCAGGTACCGATCATCATGCTCACCGCCAGTTCCGACGAAGCCGACCGCGTGATCGGCCTGGAACTGGGCGCTGACGACTATATCGGCAAGCCGTTCAGCCCTCGCGAGTTGCAGGCGCGGATCAAGGCACTGCTGCGCCGTTGCCAATTCGGCCAGGAGCGCAGCACTGGCGGTGATGTGCTGGTCTTCGATGAATGGCGCCTGGACATGATCAGCCACCGCTTGTTTCACGTTGATGGCGAAGAGGTCATCCTTTCCGGCGCTGACTTTGCCTTGCTCAAGTTGTTTCTTGATCACCCGCAACAGATCCTCGACCGCGACACTATCGGCAACGCTACCCGCGGCCGTGACCTGATGCCGCTTGACCGTATCGTCGATATGGCCGTCAGCCGTCTGCGCCAACGCCTGCGCGATACCGAAAAACCCCCGAGGCTGATCCGCACCGTGCGCGGCAGCGGTTATCAACTGGCAGCCAGCGTGGTTGCCGGCAATGCCCACTGAACCTTTGACCGAGCGCCGCCGCCGCTTTCCGGTGCCACGCTCGCTGCTGGGGCGCATGTTGCTGCTGACCTTGCTCGCCGTGCTGTTCGCCCAGGCGCTGTCCAGCGTGATCTGGGTGTCGCAATTGCGCGCCACCCAGCTTGAGGGCCTGGTGACCAGCGCCCGCAGCCTGGCGCACTCGATGACCGCCAGCGTGAGTTATTTCCGTTCGCTGCCGGTGGCCTATCGACCTTTGGTCCTTGATCAGTTGCGCAGCATGGGCGGTACCCGCTTTGTAGTGACCCTCAATGATCGCCCGCTGGATATGGCGATCCTGCCGCAGACGCCACGCAAGCAAGCGGTGCTGGAGGCGGTCGATGAGGTGCTACGCCAAACCCTGGGCGCCGATGTACATATCTCGGTGGAGTTCGTCAGCGCCGAAGACCTGCGCATCTTCAATGCCGGCCTCAAGCTCGACGAACTGCCACGCTCCTGGGCCCATTACGCGTTAACCCTGGAGCCGGTTAACCCACCGGTATTGGTCACCCAGATTCAACTGGCTCCCGGCGAATGGCTGTACATCGCCTCGCTGTTGCCAGAGCCGTACACCAGCCTTGAAGAACAGGGCCTGCCGTCCCAGCAGGTGTGGTTTATCGTGCTGACCAGTGGTTTTTTGCTGCTGTTTATCGGTTTGCTGGTGCATTGGCAAAGCCGGCCGCTCAAGCGCCTGGCGCGGGCGGCGCGGGATATGTCGCTGGGAGCTGATGTAGAACCGGTAGCCGAAGGCGGCGGCAGTGAAGTGGTGGAGGTGGGCCGCGCATTCAACGCAATGCGCGAACGCATCAGCCGTTACCTGACCGAACGCAGCCAGTTGTTCAGCGCAATTTCCCACGACTTGCGCACCCCGATTACCCGCCTGCGGTTGCGTGTGGAATTGCTCGAAGACGAGAACCTGCAAACCAAATTCGGCCGCGACCTGGATGAGCTGGAACTGCTGGTCAAAGGCGCGCTGCAATGCGTGAAAGACACCGACATCCACGAAAACATCCAGCCGGTGGACCTCAATCACGTACTCGAATGCCTGGTGGAGCCGTACCTGGCGCCCAACGGCAATGGGCGGGTAACCCTTGAAGGCGCGGCCCTGGCGGCCTACCCGGGCAAGCCGCTGGCGCTCAAGCGTTGCATCGGTAACCTGATCGACAACGCCTTGAAGTACGGGCAGAACGCGCATCTGCATATCGAGGACGATGGTGTGCAGTTCGTCCTGCATGTGGATGACGAAGGCCCCGGTGTGCCGGAGCAGCGTCTGGAGCAGGTGTTCGAACCGCACTTTCGCCTGGCCGGCCAGCAGCAGGGGTATGGCCTGGGGCTGGGGATCGCGCGCAACATTGCCCATAGCCATGGCGGTGAAGTGAGTTTGCAGAACCTGCGCGAAGGCGGCCTGCGCGTCACCCTGCAACTACCAAGAACCTTGGACTAACAAACACCTGAGCTGGTACATCAGATGCTTTGGCGCAACCGGGCCAGGTCGCGCAGCGGTGGCGCCCCAAACAACCGGCTGTATTCCCGGCTGAATTGCGACGGGCTTTCATACCCCACCCGATACCCCGCGGCCGAGGCTTCCAGCCCTTCGGCAATCATCAAGCGCCGGGCTTCCTGCAAGCGCAGCTGCTTCTGGTACTGCAGCGGGCTCATGGCCGTAATCGCCTTGAAGCGATGGTGCAAGGTCGAGACGCTCAGGTTCACTTCCTTGGCCAGGTCGTCGATGCGCAGCGGTTGTTCGTAGTTGCCGTTCAACCACTTGATCGCCTGGCTGACGCGATGGCTCTGGCTGTTGGCCACGGCAATTTCATACAGGCGATAACCCTGTGGGCCCCGCAGCAAGCGATAGAGAATTTCACGGTTGATCAACGGCGCGAGCATGGCGATGTCTTTGGGCGTGTCCAGCAGGCGGGCCAGGCGCAGCACGGCGTCGAGCAACGGGGTGTCGATGCGGTCCACATACATGCCGCGAGAGGTGGGACGCGACGGCACCCCCATAGGCCCGGCTTCGGCAATCAGCGCGGTGAGCTGGGCCGGATCGATATTGATGCGCACCGACAGGTTGGGGTCTTGCGGGGTGGCATCGATGATTCTACCGGCTACCGGCATGGCGACCGAGAACACCAGATAATTGAGCGGGTCGTAGGCAAAGATTTCGTCGGCCAGGCGCACTTCCTTGCTGCCGCTGGCGAGGATGCACAGCGCAGGTTCCACCAGCACCGGCATGAAATCGCGTGGCGTGTTGTGGCGGTTCAGATACAGCGAGGTGATCGCCGTGCCGTAGGAGCCATCTTCCCAGGTGTGGCGGTGCACGATACTGGCCAGCTCGGCGCGTTGTTTCTCCATCTCGGCATCGACGGGGATGGGCTTTGGTTCGGGCGACGACATGGGGCGTCCTCTACACGCTGCTTTGATGGGCTCAGCTTAGCGGCAGCTTTTCAAAAAGTGTTACGTCGATTCTGCAGGATCCTTGCCTGATCCTGCGATAGGTAGTGAATCAGGCAAGCAGGCCGCCTGTCATCTCCCTGAAACACTGGGCCGGTGCATGGAATAAATCCCGGGGGCCAAACGTCCTCTCTATGTTTCTCGCAGGATTGTGCAATAAGCCTGCAGGAATCGACTAACCGCATCCACAGCTGGGCCGCTATCTTTGATCCTGTGGCAACACACCCTCACCGTGCTTGCCGAGCATCACTTCTCAACGGGAGAGTCGAACATGTCCACCCCCATTCCCGCGAGCCACATGGCCTTTATCCGCGCCCGTAGCGGGTGCAGCACCGAACTCGGTGCACGCTTGAGCAGTTTGATCGAACCGGGCCGCCAAGCCCCAGGTTGCCTGCAATTTTCGTTGCAGCATTCCCAGGTCGATCCTGATATATGGCTGGTATCAGGTTTTTGGAGCAGCGAGGAGGCCATGAGTGCCTACTTCAGCTCACCGACCTTGATGATTTTTACGGAGTTGCTCAACGACATGGTCGTGCGCAGCATGGACTTCCAGACCTTCACCGATGCATCTGCCGTCAACGCCTACGGCGAGTACCTGCAACTGGCCGGTTGAACCGGTTTACAATGGCCGACTTTTCCATTGGCCAGGACCTGCAACATGGCACGTAAACAATTTGCCCACCACGAAGCCGTTTCCGCCTTGGTGCGTGAAGAAGAGGGTGGCTATAGCGCTGCCATCGCCGTCAAGGCACTGGATGGCATGGGCGCCCCCAAGTTCCACAAGATCCTTGACGGGCAGAAGTTCAAGACGGCTTCGGATGCCGATGATGCGGCCACTGTGCAGCTAGAGGACCTGGTCGACGTGGACGCGGAAGGTCAACTGACTTGGGCAACGGCTTCCAACTAACGAACGCTGCCGATCAAATGTGGGAGGGGGCTTGCTCCCGATAGTGGTGTATCAGCCAGCAAATTTTTAGCTGATACATAGCCATCGGGAGCAAGCCCCCTCCCACAATTTGACTGTATGTCAGTCAGGGTTTTGTGGCGCCTGGGCGGTACATCTTGAACAGCGCTTGCGGCCCCAACTGGAAGTAATCCGCCGGGCCGCCGCCGCGCAAAATCGGCTCGGCGGCAGCAGTGTCGTAGATCCCATCCTTTAGCAACCACTTGGCGATGTGCACCGCAACCACTTCGCCCAGTACCAGCCAACTCGGCACCAGCTCCTTGTCGGCGCGTTGCAGTTGGATGATCTGCGTCACTTTGCATTCAAACGACACCGGGCTCTCGCCGACGCGGGGTACAGCGACGACTTTCGAAGCCACCGGCGTCAGGCCGGACAACTCGAATTCATTCACATCCGGTGAGACCGCCGCGCAACTCTGGTTCATCTGCTCGGCCAACGGGCGAGTGGCCAGGTTCCACACAAACTCGCCGGTCTGCTCAATGTTATTCAAGCTGTCTTTGCGCCCCACACTGGAAAACCCAATGATCGGTGGGATGTAGTTGAATGCATTGAAGAAGCTGTAAGGCGCCAGGTTCAGGCGGCCTTCGCTGTCGTGCGAGGAGATCCAGCCAATCGGGCGTGGGCCGACGATGGCATTGAACGGGTCATGGGGCAGGCCGTGGCCGTTGGCGGGTTCGTAGAAGTGGATATCGTCGGACATGACCTGTTCTGCTCTCGATTCTGGGGCCCACATCATATCCAATGTGGGAGGGGGGTTGTCCCCTCCCACATTTTTTAGTCCGTGGTAATCCGCGAGTGCTTGCGGGTGTCTTTCATGGTCACGTAGACCATCAGCGACACTGCGATACATGCGGTCACGTACCAGTAGTAGCCAGTTTCCATACCGATGCTCTTGAACCACAGCGCGATGTATTCAGCGGTACCGCCGAAGATCGACACCGTCAGCGCATACGGCAGGCCCACGCCCAGGGCGCGGATTTCGGTGGGGAACAGTTCGGCTTTCACCACGGCGTTGATCGAGGTATAGCCGCTGACGATGATCAGCGCTGCCATGATCAGGAAGAACGCGCCCCACCAGCTCTGGATGGTGTGCAGGGTGGTGAGGATCGGCACGGTGAACAGGGTACCCAGGACACCGAAGGCAATCAGGATCGGGCGACGACCGACTTTATCCGAAAGCCCGCCGATGATCGGCTGCAGGCACATGAACAGAAACAGCGTGGCTGCCGAAATGGTGGTGGAGTCGGAGATGCTCATGCCGACCGTGTTCACCAGGTATTTCTGCATATAGGTGGTGTAGGTGTAGAACGCCAGGGTGCCGCCCATGGTCAGGCCGACCACTGTCATCAGTTCCTTGGGGTGGCGCATCAAGGTGCGCATTGCGCTTTCCTTGGCCTTTTCCTTCTTGGTGAACGACTCGGTTTCTTCCATGCCACGACGCAGATAGAGCGCGACCACTGCACACAAGGCGCCGATGGCGAACGGGATACGCCAGCCCCAGGCGTACAACTGTTCGGTAGTCAGCAGTTGTTGCAGCACGATCAGCACCGCCAGCGCGATGAGTTGGCCGGAGATCAGGGTCACGTATTGGAAGCTGGAGTAGAAACCACGACGTTCCTTGGTCGCCATCTCGCTGAGGTAAGTGGCGGAAGTGCCGTATTCGCCACCGACCGACAGGCCCTGCAGCAAACGGGCAAACACCAGCAGGATCGGCGCACCGATACCGATGAGTTCATAGCCAGGGCTCAGGGCAATCAGCAGCGAGCCGAAGCACATCAGGTAGACCGAGGCCATCAGGGCTTTTTTACGCCCGACCTTGTCGGCATACAGGCCCATCAGCCAACCACCGATAGGGCGCATCAGGAAGCCCACGGCGAAGATCGCGGCGGTGTTGAGCAGTTGGGCGGTGGTGTCGCCTTTGGGGAAGAACGTCTTGGCGAAGTACAGCGAGAAGGCGGCGTAGACGTACCAGTCGTACCACTCGACCATGTTGCCGACCGATCCACTGAAGATCGACTTGATGCGGCTGGAAGTGGTGCGTTCTTTTGCCGGCGCAGACGCCGATCCCAGAGGCAGGGAGTTGGAGTTATCCATTGAAGGATCCTTCATCTAGTTGTTTTTATGGAGCGTGCTTGAGCACTGCCTGGCTTGGGCTATAGCAGAAGCTGTGCCAAGTGGATGAAGGCCCGGAATAGAAGGGTTGCGAGGTTTTTTTGAGCGGAAAGTCGCCGATGATTTTTGCGGGATGAGCGGAAATCCGCTTATGGCTGCTGGACCCTTCGCGAGCTACATAAGCAGGATCAGAGGAACATTTCCCGCACCAACCCATGCCGCTGCATCTTTTCATTAAAGGTCCGACGCGGCAGTTGCAGCTCGGCCAGCACCGCTTTGATATCGCCTTTATGCCGGGTCAGCGCGGCTTTCAGGCAATGCGCCTCGAAAGCCTCCTGCTGCGCGGCCAGCGATTGCCCAGGTTCAATACCTTCAGGTTCAGGCTCTCCAAGCCCCAGCACCTGGCGCTCGGCGACGTTGGCCAGTTCACGTACGTTGCCCGGCCAGTCATGGCTGAGCAGGCGACTCAGCTGCGGCCCACTCAATGGCTCAAGATGGCGGCCCAAACGTTCGGCAGCGCTTTGGGCGAAATGCTCATACAACAACGGAATGTCTTCGCGACGCTCGCGCAGGGGCGGCAGGCGCAGTTGTGCGACGTTCAGGCGATAAGCCAGGTCCTCGCGAAAACGCCCGGCGCGTGCTTCTTCGAGCAGGTCCGGCTTGGTAGCGGCGATGATGCGCAGGTCGACATTGATGCTCTGGTTGGAACCCAATCGCTCCAACTTCTGCTCTTGCAACACGCGCAGCAGTTTTACCTGTTGCGCCAGGGGCATGCTTTCAATTTCGTCGAGGAACACGGTGCCGCCATGGGCGTACTCCAGCTTGCCGATACGCTTGCCCTGGGCGCCGGTGAAGGCGCCGCTTTCGTGGCCGAACAGCTCGGCTTCAAATAATTGCTCGGGGATAGCCGCGCAATTGAGCGCCACAAACGGCTTTTTGGCTCGTGGGCCGAAATCATGCAGGCAGCGGGCAACCAGTTCTTTACCGCTGCCGGTCTCGCCACGGATCAACACATTGACCGGCAGTGTCGCCAGGTCCAGCACCTGGCGACGCAGGGTTTGCAGGCCCTTGGACACCCCCAACAGGCTGGATTCCAGTTGTGCACGGTGATCGGCCTGTTGGTGCAGGCGACGGTTTTCCAGGATCAGGCCGCGCTTGTCCAGCGCCCGACGCAGGCTGTTGAGCAGGGCATCCGGGCTGAAGGGTTTTTCCAGGAAGTCGTAGGCGCCGTCGCGCATGGCTTCGACGGCCATCGGCACGTCACCATGGCCGGTGAGCAAAATCACCGGCAAGTCGGCATCGCGCCGCTGTACCTCGGCCAGCAATTCAAGGCCACTGAGCCCGGGCATACGCACATCGCTCAAGATCACCCCGGGGAAGTCCTTCGGCAGGTGCGCCAGGCATTCCTCGGCACGGCTGTACAACTGAACGTCAAACCCCGACAGGCTCAGCCACTGCTCGACGGCCGTACGAATGCTGGCTTCGTCATCCACCACAATCACTGCGTTCAACATAGGTCAGGTGTCTCCAGCGCGACGGGCAGGGTCAGGGTAAAGACTGCGCCGTCGCCAAGATTGCCGGCGATCAGGCGCCCGCCCAATTCATGCACGATAGCGTAGGACACCGCCAGGCCCAAGCCGAGCCCGTCACCCACCGGTTTGGTGGTGAAGAACGGGTCGAATACGTTGTTCAAATGTTCTTCGGCAATCCCGCCACCGCTGTCGCTGACGCTCAACTGCCACAGCTGCTGATCGGCGTGCAGACGGATTTCCAGGCGTTTGTGCGGCTTGTCGGCCATGGCGTCCAGGGCGTTGCGCAGTAGGTTGATCAGCACCTGTTCCAAGCGAATCGCATCGCCGCGTACCCAAGCCGGGCGGGCCAGGTCCAGCACCACGCCGATGGCCTCATCGCGTAGGCGCGCGTCAAGCAGGTGCAGGGACTGGTCGACCACGGTGGCCAGATCCAGGCGTTCGCGCAGGCCGCTGGGGCTTTTGCGTGCGAAGGTCTTGAGGTGGCCGGTCAGCGCGGCCATGCGCGTCAGCATGTCATCCAACGGCGTGAGCGCCTTGTAGGCGTCGTCCACACGGCCATGGTCGAGCAACAGCCGCAGGGTGGCCAGCTGCATGCGTTGTGCGGTCAGCGGTTGATTGATCTCATGGGCAAGGGCGGCGGACATCTGCCCCAGCGCCGCCAGTTTGGCTGATTGAACCAGGCCATCCTGGGCGGTGCGCAGGGCCTGGGTGCGTTCTTCTACCAAGTGTTCGAGTTCTTCGCGGCTGCGTTGGCGAAGGCGAGCCAGGCGCCAGCGTTGACTCAGGAACAGCACAAGAAACACCAGCGCCAGCCAGGACCCGGCGGCGGCGAGGCCGGCATTGCGTTGGTCTTCAAACGGGAACTGCGGTTTGCGCAGCAGGTGCAGGGTCCAGCCTTCGGCTTTCAGTGGCAGGGATTCCCAGATGTAGTTGGCGCTGCCGTCCGGGCCGTTGACGCGCATCAGGTGGCTGTTGTCGTCGAAGCGCTGCAGGGTCTGGGTCTCCAATGGTTGCAGCTGCTTCTTGTCGTATTGGCGAGTGGCCTTGAGTTCCGCCAGGTCACTCTCTGATAGCGGCCGCAGGTTGCGATAACGCCAGCCCGGCTGGTTGGCGATAAACACAATGCCGCGTGCATCGCTGACCAGCAGCAAGTCATTGCCCTGAGCCCATTCGCGTTCCAGTTCGGGAAACTCCAGCTTGACCACCATGGCGCCGAGGAACTGCTCGTGTTCATCGACCACCGCGCTGGACAGGAAATACCCCGGAATGCCGGTCGTCACCCCCACCGCGTAAAAGCGCCCGGTGCCTTGGCTCAAGGTCTGGCTGAAATACGGGCGGAACGCGTAATTGTGGCCGACATAGCTGCTGGGCAAATTCCAGTTGCTGGCGGCTACCGCCAGGCCGGTGCGGTCCATCAGCTCCAGAGTGGAGGACTGGGCGGCGCCGTTGATGCGTTCGAGCTTGCGATTGAGTACATCCTGGGTGGCGCTATCGAGTGGGCCCTTCAGCGCGCTGATCATTTCCGAATCCAGCGCCAGCACGGCGGGGAGGGCGCGGTAGCGTTCGATCAAGGTATGCAGCGAGTTGGCATACAACGCCAGCTGTTGATTGGCTCGAGCGGCTTCATCCACCAGGGCCTGGCGCTCGGCATGGCGGGTGGCCAAGGCGGCGGCCAGCACTGCGCCGGCGATGATCAGCAACGAGTAAAACGTCAGACGCAGAGGGCGAGGGATCACGATCATACGATGATGAGCAGGCACAGTGAGGGGCGAGCACCATAGCATGAGCTGTCTGGATCTTGTGGCGAACGAGCTTGTGTGGGAGCTGGCTTGCCTGCGATGCAGACACCTCGGTGCTTCAGTCACACCGAATTGATGTCATCGCAGGCAAGCCAGCTCCCACATTTGACAGCGTTCGCCATGGCAATCGCTTCAGGTATAAAAAAGGCGACTGGGCCATGGGCCGCAGTCGCCTTTATGCTTGTGGAGAAAGCGCTTACTGCACTTCCACCGCCAGGCTCTCACTGATCTTTTTCTGCCAGATGGCAGGACCGGTGATGTGTACCGATTCGCCGTTGCTATCGACTGCAACGGTGACCGGCATGTCTTTCACGTCGAACTCGTAGATGGCTTCCATGCCCAGCTCGGCGAACGCCACCACGCGGGACTTCTTGATCGCTTGGGCCACCAGGTAGGCGGCGCCGCCCACGGCCATCAGGTACACGGCCTTGTGGTCCTTGATCGCTTCGATAGCGGTAGGGCCGCGCTCGGACTTGCCGATCATGCCCAACAGGCCGGTCTGCTCGAGGATCTGACGGGTGAACTTGTCCATCCGCGTCGCGGTGGTCGGGCCCGCTGGGCCAACCACTTCCTCGCGCACCGGATCAACCGGGCCGACGTAGTAGATAAAGCGGCCCTTGAGGTCCACCGGCAGGGTTTCGCCCTTGTTCAGCATCTCGACCATGCGCTTGTGCGCCGCGTCGCGACCGGTGAGCATCTTGCCGTTGAGCAATACGGTTTCGCCCGGCTTCCAGCTCTGCACTTCTTCCGGGGTCAGGGTATCGAGGTTGACGCGGCGGGCCGATGGGCCGGCTTCCCAGACGATTTCCGGGTAGGCGTCCAGCGATGGCGCTTCCAGCGACGCCGGGCCCGAACCGTCGAGCACGAAGTGCGCGTGACGGGTGGCGGCGCAGTTGGGGATCATGCACACCGGCAGGGACGCGGCGTGAGTCGGGTAGTCCATGATCTTCACGTCGAGCACGGTGGTCAGGCCACCCAGGCCCTGGGCGCCGATGCCCAGTTGGTTGACCTTCTCGAACAGCTCCAGGCGCATCTCTTCGATACGGTTCTGCGGGCCGCGCTTTTTCAGCTCGTGGATGTCGATGGATTCCATCAACACTTCCTTGGCCATTACCGCGGCTTTCTCGGCAGTGCCGCCGATGCCGATGCCGAGCATACCTGGTGGGCACCAGCCGGCACCCATGGTCGGAACGGTCTTGAGCACCCAGTCGACGATCGAGTCGGACGGGTTGAGCATAGCCATTTTCGACTTGTTTTCGGAACCGCCGCCCTTGGCCGCCACGTCCACTTCCACGGTGTTACCCGGGACGATGGAGTAGTGGATCACCGCAGGGGTGTTGTCCTTGGTGTTCTTGCGCGCGCCTGCCGGGTCGGCGAGGATCGAGGCACGCAGAACGTTTTCCGGCAGGTTGTAGGCGCGACGCACGCCTTCGTTGATCATGTCGTCCAGGCCCATGGTGGCGCCGTCCCAGCGCACATCCATGCCTACGCGCACGAACACGGTGACGATACCGGTGTCCTGGCAGATCGGGCGATGGCCGGTGGCACACATGCGCGAGTTGATCAGGATCTGGGCGATGGAGTCACGGGCCGCCGGCGATTCTTCGCGCAGGTAGGCTTCGTGCATGGCCTGGATGAAATCAACGGGGTGGTAGTAGGAAATGAATTGCAGGGCGTCGGCAACGCTCTGAATCAGGTCGTCTTGCTTGATCACGGTCATGAGTCGCGCTCCTCTATAAGGGAACATTCAATAAAGGTGGGTTCAGTGCTGCATCGGTCGGCTGAGCCCACCTTTCCAAGGCACGCCAAAGTGGTGCAGGCGCGACGCTAAAAAGGCGCGGCAGTATAACCCGGCACGGTGGCCGATACACCCGACTATGGTCAAACTGTCGCAGGCATGATTCCCTGTGCGCGCTCCTTATGCTTGAGACCCTGATATGCCTGAACTGTACGTCGGCGAACGCCACTGGCCGGTCACCACCGGCAGCAACCTGCTGGATGCCTTGAATCAGGCAGGTGTGGCCGTGCCCTACAGTTGCCGGGCCGGCAGTTGCCATGCGTGCCTGGTGCGTTGCCAGGGCGAAGTCGACGACCAGCAGCCTGACGCGCTGAGCTCGGCGCAACGCCAGGACGGGTGGCGCCTGGCGTGTCAGTGCCGGATCAGCGCTGATCTGAGGGTCGAGGCGTTTGATCCGTTGCGTGATGGCCTGCCTGCGCGGGTGGAGGGTGCCGATTGGCTGAGTCCGACGGTGCTGCGCCTGCGCCTTCAACCCGAGCGTGGCCTGCGGTACCGCGCCGGGCAGCATCTGGTGTTGTGGGCAGGGCAGGTGGCACGCCCCTATTCCCTGGCGAGCGTGCCCCAGCAGGACCCGTACCTGGAGTTTCATATCGATTGCCGTCAACCCGGGGAATTCAGCGATGCTGCTCGCCACTTCAAGGTCGGTGAGCCGTTACGCTTGGGCGAGTTGCGCGGCGGGGCGTTGCACTACGACCCTGACTGGCAAGCCCGGCCCTTGTGGCTGCTGGCCTCCGGCACTGGGCTGGGTCCGTTGTGGGGTGTGTTGCGCGAAGCGTTGCGCCAGGATCACCAGGGTGCCATCCGTGTCATTCACCTGGCCCATGATGCCCAGGCTCACTACCTGGCCGAACCCCTGGCGGCGCTGGCCGCGCAGCATCAGAACCTTGTGGTGGAGTTATGGACCGCAGATGAGTTGGCCCAGGCATTGGGGCAACTGAGGCTTGCTTCGCGACAAACCTTGGCCTTGGTCTGCGGGCATCCTGCCAGCGTCGAAGCCTTTTCCAAGCGCTTGTTTCTGGCGGGGCTGCCGCGTAATCAACTGTTGGCCGATGTGTTCCTGCCCCGTGGTTGAGTGCTGACTGTCGAGTACAGGCTTTGCGGGTGTACGCGGTTAACTGTGAGAGGGGGCTTGCTCCCGATGAGGCCCGACGGTTCAACACCTCAGCCGGCATTTGAAATGAAAAAACCCCCGCCATTCTCATGGCGGGGCTTTTGTTTTTTCAGCCTGTCACTCAGACCTGTGGGTCGCCCACATGCAGGATCTTCATGCCATTGGTGCCACCGGTGGTGTGGTAGCTGTCGCCCTTGGTCAGGATGACCCAGTCGCCTTTCTCCACGACGCCGCGCTTGACCAATTCGTCGATAGCCTTCTGGCTGACTTCGTTCGGTGCCAGCGATGCCGGGTCGAACGGGATGGTGTATACGCCACGGAACATGGCCGCGCGGGCCTGGGCTTCGCGGTGCGGGGTGAACGCGTAGATTGGCACCGAGGAGCGAATGCGCGACATGATCAACGGCGTGTAGCCACTTTCGGTCAAGGCGATGATCGCTTTAACGCCCGGGAAGTGGTTGGCGGTGTACATGGCTGCCAGGGCGATGCTCTGGTCGCAGCTTTCGAAGACCTTGCCAATGCGGTGGCTGGAGGTCTTGCTGGTCGGGTGCTTTTCGGCGCCGACGCAGATGCGTGCCATGGCCTGGACGGCTTCCAGCGGGTACGGGCCGGCGGCACTTTCAGCCGAGAGCATCACGGCGTCGGTGTAGTCGAGCACGGCGTTGGCCACGTCGGACACTTCGGCGCGGGTCGGCATCGGGTTCTGGATCATCGACTCCATCATCTGGGTCGCGACGATCACCGCCTTGTTGTGGCGGCGTGCGTGCAGGATGATCTTCTTCTGGATACCGATCAGCTCGGCGTCACCGATTTCCACACCCAGGTCGCCACGGGCAACCATCACGGCGTCGGAAGCCTTGATCAGACCGTCGAGGGTTTCGTCGTCGGCCACGGCTTCGGCACGTTCGATCTTCGCTACCAGCCAGGCGGTACCGCCGGCTTCGTCGCGCAGTTTACGGGCGTATTCCATGTCGGCGGCGTCGCGAGGGAAGGACACCGCGAGGTAGTCGACTTCCATTTCGGCGGCGAGCTTGATGTCGGCCTTGTCTTTTTCAGTCAGGGCCGGCGCTGTCAGGCCGCCACCGCGGCGGTTGATGCCTTTATGGTCGGACAGCGGGCCACCGATGATCACGGTGCAGTGCAACTCGGTCGGGGTCGCAGTGTCGACGCGCATGACCACGCGACCGTCGTCCAGCAGCAGTTCGTCACCGACGCCGCAATCCTTGACCAGGTCGGGGTAGTCGATACCGACAACGTCCTGGGTGCCTTCGGTCAGCGGGTGGCTGGTGGAGAAGGTGAACTTGTCACCGATCTTCAGCTCGATCCGCTTGTTGGCGAATTTGGCGATACGGATTTTCGGGCCTTGCAGGTCACCCAGCAATGCGACGAAGCGGCCATGCTTGGCGGCAAGGTCACGCACCAGCTTGGCGCGAGCCTTGTGCTCGTCCGGGGTGCCGTGGGAGAAGTTCAGACGGGCGACGTCCAAACCAGCCAGAATCAGCTGTTCGAGGACTTCCGGCGAGTTGCTGGCCGGGCCAAGGGTGGCGACGATTTTGGTACGACGGACGGACATGCACAGACTCCTGAGTTCAAGCGCTGGGGAAGGCTACTATGCTCTTTCGTTGTAGTCATTGTTCGTTTGCACTACTTATCGACGATTGCCTTTGTTTTTGCTGCAGTTGGATGGGCAAACAGCCTTGAAGATTTTCGCCCGGGGGTCGATACACTGCACAAGACAGGAGAACCCCCATGCGAATTTTGCTTGTTGCTGCCCTGGCCGTCAGTGTTGTCGGCTGTACCCGCTGGTCGATGGACCACCATTTGAACAACGCCTACCGTGCCTATGGGGTGGGCGACTGCGCACGTGTCACCCTGGAGTTGTCCCAGGTCGATCGCGAAAGCCGTACCCGTCGCTATGTGCAACCGGAGGTTTCGATGTTGCGCGGGCAGTGCCTGGAGCGGCAGAAACTGTTTGTCGATGCCGCACAAACCTATCAGTTCATCATCAGCCAATACCCGTCGAGCGAGTATGCCTACCGCGCTCGCGCCCGGCTCGATACCTTGCAGCAGTTGGGGCATTACCAGGGCGGTGGCGTCGCAAAACCACGGCCAGCGTCGTTGTAATGAAATTTGTCATTTCATGGCTGGCCCGTTGCCAGTCTTGGGCTATTCTTTGAAGGTCTGTTTGTATAAGTTTTCATTCGAACGGATGCAAGGCCCGGATTTGGCAGCTGTCTGGTGACGAGCGGTACCTGTTGTCAAACCGGGATCCAGGGAGAGCGAGCGGTTGCTCGCTCCGAATCACTGGCACAGTCAGACTTTTGGCTATTGGATGGCGACTTTCATCATGTTTACTGCGCGACGGATCGAACGGCATCAATTGCCTTACTTTTTGCAGGTGTTCAACCGTATCACCGACAAACCAATCGGTTTTTTGGGCAATGTGTCTGAAAACGGGCTGATGTTGATCAGCCAATTACCCATGATGATCAATGTGGATTTTGAGCTGTGCCTGAAAGTACCAACGGCACAAGGCGAATTTCAGACGATTGATCTCACAGCGACCTGTTTATGGAGTCATGAGGATGTCAATCCTCAGCACTATGACTCCGGGTTCCGGGTGCAGAATGCATCCGAAGAGTACAGGCAATTGATTGATGCCCTGTTGCAGTACTTCAGCTTTGATCCTCAACAGGCCTCCGTCTGAACACAGCAGTTAGAAAACCCCGGCTTTTTTCCATCCCAGGTAGCGCGTCACCAGCGTGGCGCCCATTTCTGAAGGCAACGTGTCCAATACTGAAAGCCCATGAGCGCTCAAGCGATCATGGAGTTGGTTTCGGCTGTTGAGGTAATCGACGGTGCCACTGTAGGCCAGTGCTTCGGGCAATGTTTGCACAGGGGCCTGGCGCAGTTGATCGAGGATTTCCTCTCGCAGGCTGGCCACCAGTACGCGGTGTTGCCTACCGATTCGTTTGACGGCGCTCATCAGCGCTTCATCATCCTCGTCCCGCAGGTTGGTAATGATGATCACCAGTGCCCGGCGTTTTTGGCGTGCCAGCAATTGATGGGCGGCAGCCTCATAGTCGGCGGTGTTTCGGGTGGCCTCCAGATCGTAGACAGCATTGAGCAAAGTGTTCAACTGGCCACTGCCCTTGACCGGCTTCAGGTAGCGCGGTTGGTCGCTGGCAAAGGTGCACAACCCCACGGCGTCGCCCTGTCTCAGGGCGACGTAGCTCAAGAGCAGGCAGGCGTTGAGGGCGTGGTCGAAATGAGATAGCTCGGCATCCTGGCTGCGCATGCGCTGGCCGCAATCGAGCATGAATACGATTTGCTGGTCGCGCTCGTCCTGGTATTCCCGGGCGATCGGTGTGCGTTGACGGGCGGTGGCTTTCCAGTCGATCTGGCGCAGGCTGTCGCCTTCACGAAACTCGCGCAGTTGATGAAACTCCAGGCCTAATCCCCGGCGTTGATGTTGGCGCACGCCCAACTGGCTCAGCCAGTTATCCACACCCAGCAACTGCGCGCCATACAAGCGGGCGAAATCCGGGTAGACCCGGGTGGCGTCGTGGGTTTCGATGCATCGCCGTGCCGACCACAGCCCCAATGGGCTGGGCAGCCAAAGTTCGCAGCGACTGAAACTGAAATGTCCGCGTCGCAAGGGGCGAACGCGATAGCCCAACTCGCCGCGCTCGCCGGGGCGCAATTCAATGGATTGAGGCAGGTTATCCACACTCAGGCCATCGGGCACGTGATCGAATACCTGCACGGTCAGTGGCTGAGGAAAGTCGTGCTCCAGGCTCAGGCGCACTTCTTCCCAGCGCCCCAGCGCCAGGCTGCCGGGCAGTTTCCTGTGGACGCGCACCGTGGGGCGACGGTGCAAGCGTGCGGCATCCAGCAGCGCCAGCAGCAGCAAAGCCAGCAGCAGGCCCCAGGCCACTGAATGCAAGGTTTCAGGTACCTTGAGCTGCAACGCGACGGAAGCGCCCAACAAGGTGTTCAGGCCAAGCAGCACACCCAGCCAGATCAGGAGCAGACGGGTCGGTTTCATGGGCGTGTCATTGCCTTGGCGCCGCTACTTGATCCAGCAACTGCTTGAGCACCTGATCCACCTCCAGGCCGTCGATGTCCAGTTCCGGCGCAATGCGTACCCGATGTCGCAGCACTGCCAGGGCACAGCCCTTGATGTCATCGGGTGTCACGAATTCTGCACCACGCAACAGCGCCCGGGCACGGCCGCCGCGTACCAGGGCGATAGAGGCCCTGGGCCCGGCACCGATGGTCAGTCCTGGCCAACTGCGTGTGGCGCGCGCCAGGCGCACAGCGTAATCGAGCACCTGTTCATCCAGGGGCACATCACTGGCGATCTGCTGCATCAGCACCACATCCTCGGCCTGCAGCACAGTGCGCAACGGCTGCACATCCAGCATGTCTGCCCTGGATGAGCGCGTCACTTCGCGGACCATGTCCAGTTCTTGTTGGGCGTCGGGGTAGTCCATGCGGACCTTGAGCATGAACCGGTCCAACTCGGCCTCGGGCAACGGGTAGGTGCCTTCCTGCTCGATGGGGTTCTGGGTCGCCAGCACCATGAAGGGCTCGCCGATGGGCAATGCCTCGCCCTCAAGGGTGACTTGGCGTTCCTGCATGGCTTCGAGCAACGCTGCCTGGGTCTTGGCCGGGGCGCGATTGATTTCGTCGGCCAGCAACAGGTGGGTAAACAATGGCCCCTTGCGCAGTTTGAACTGTTCGGTCTGCAGGTCGTACACGGCGTGGCCGGTGACATCGCTGGGCATCAGGTCCGGGGTGAACTGGATACGGGCGAAATCACCGCCAAAGCATCGGGACAGGGCACGTACCAGCAAGGTCTTGCCGAGCCCGGGTACGCCTTCGAGCAGTACATGGCCGCCTGCGATCAAGGCGGTGAGCACATCGTCAATCACCTGATCCTGGCCAATCACTGCCTTGCGCAATTCCACACGCAGGGCCTGGGCTTGCTGGCTGGCACGTTGCAGGTTCTCGGCGGTCAGGGCGGTGGCCATTGGAGAGTCGCTCATAAGGCATTCCTGAGGGTTTGCAGGCACGCAACCTGTCGGCTGAAGTCGGCGCTGGAGAGCCGTTTCTGCGTCAGTGGTTCGAGCGCCTGGCTGATGATGTGAGGGGGTTGTCGCGTCAGGTGTTCCAGCACCTGCCACTGCTCTGCTGTATCGAGATGCTCAAAGCCTGGATGGCGTCGCCGGGCGGCGCGCAGGATGTCGTGCTGCAAGGCTTGCAGCAAGGTGCCCTGGCCGCTGCGGCGCAGCAGGAAATCGGCGCTGGCCTTCAAATGTTCCTGGAGCTGCCGACGTGCCTTGGGCGCCGGTGCCTGGATCGGGCCCTGGCGCAAGGCGGCCTGCCATAGCGCCAGGGCAACCAGTGCCGCAAGGGCGACGAGGGCCTGTGGGAAATATCGAATCAACAGGGTAAACAGATCGTCCGTTTCACTGTTGAACAGCAAGGTTACGTCAGTCTCCTGGGTCAGGTACCACAGCAACCAGGCGTTATCGTGTTGGCCGATGCTTGGGGTTTTCCACAGGTCGCTATCGGTAATCACAGTGACGCGGCCGTGCCCCAGGTTGAGTTGCATCAGGTGGCTTGAATGGGCGCTGTTGGCGGAAAACTGCGCCAGGTGTTTGGGGTCGATGAGGTTGAAGTCGGTGTCAAAACTGAAATACGCCGGGGCGGTTTCGTTGTCGACATAAAGCCTGGTCAAGTCTGCCGCAGGCTTTTTACGGGCAGGCGCCGGTTCGTCGAAGGTTTCGCTCAAAGCCTGGTGGATATCAAGGCGATCAAGCAGCAGGTCGCCGCTCTTGCTGGTCTCCTCGTCCCACAATGCCTCGGCGACCAGCAGCAAGTGCCCGCCGGCGTTTGTCCAACCCAGCAGTTGCTCGACCTGGCGCGGGGTCATGTTGCTGCGTTCCCCCAGCAGCAACAGGCTATGACCTTTGGCGGGTAGGTCCGCGAGCCGTTCAAGGCCGTTGGCGCGTTCCACCACCAGGCCTTGCTGGTGCAGGAAATGCTCGGCGGCCAGATAAGGATTGGCGAGTGCATCCGGCGATGGGCCGCGATCCACCACTTCGTCATAGGGGATTGCCTTATGCCAGGCGTACAAGCCACCCATGCCCAGCAGGCACACCAGCAGCAGCGCCACCCACAATAATGGCCGGTTCATTGGCTGGCTCCGTCATTGAACAGAGCGCGCCAATCGCTGCACAGCTTTTGTTGGGTCGAGGAGGGCGGCAGGCGATGACCATAAGCGAGGTTTTGCCAGTGACGCGTCAGTTCGTCACTGAACGCCAGCAACTGCGGTTGTTGCAAGTGTCGAACGCGCTCCAGCACCTGGCCTTCGGTGTCGGCGCTTTTGAGCGGCAGGTCGAATTCATGCAGCAGCCGGCTGAGCAGGCCGCGATACAGCAGGCCAAGGGCTTGCCTTGGCTGAGTGGGCCATAGTTGTTCGGCGGCGCTGGCGATGTCTTGCGGCAATGTATCGAGCCCCAGCTCAAGCCCGAACAACTGAGCGCGGGTAGGTGTGGCGGTTGCAGGGCGGGCGCGCCGGCTGCGGCTGACAAAGGTGCGTAGCCACTCACGGTAACGCCACACCACCAGGGCCAGCCCACCAATCACCAGGCTCCACAATAGTATTTCCAGGGTTTTGGCGAGGGGCTTGAAGGTATCGCTGTTGAGGTTGTCGAGTAAGGCCTGGAGCCAACCGGGTAATTTACCGTCGCCACGGGCTGTGCTTTTAACCGGTGTTTTTTCTTCACCAAACCGATAACGGGTGACGGTTTCCGGATTCTTGAAGGGCGGCTTGTCCAGCAGTGCCTTGATGGACTGACTGGCAGCCTGGGTATTGAGTGGCTTATGGCCCGTTGATTCATCGGCCATGGCGGGTGGGCTGAACGGTATGAGCGTCAGCCCGACGACCAGCAACAACAGCGACGCAGCACTGCTCAGGCGCTGACGCAAACGGCGCAATACCAACTCCAGGTCCCAGGCTTCCAGAGCCGTACGACGATTGAGGTACAGGCTGAAACCACAGGCAACGTAGATGGGTTCCCAGAACACCAGGATCAGCGCGTAAAAGGCATTGCCCAGGTGCTCCAGCCACAGCACGTTCGGGCTGGTTGCCAGTGCCAGGCGTTGCCAGTCCCAATCCATTTCCAGCTGCTGCGGGATGAATAAATAGAACAGCGCCATGGCGCCGAACCACAGGCCGATTTCCAGGTGTACGCCGATAATGGTCAGCCAGCGGGCGGCACCAGCGTTACGTTGCAGCAATATCCCCAGGCGCTGTTGCCGCGCCTGACCCTCGAGGCCTTCAAGTTGACCTACCGGCAACGTAAAGCTGCGGCTCATGCTCAGGCGTCGCCAGGTCAGGCTGGCGAACAGTTGGCCCTTGAGCAGTTGCGGCCACTGGCGAACGGCCTGTTTGAGACGGGGGGGCTCGCCAAACAGGGCTTTGGAAAGAATGTACAGCGGCAAGCGGTCAAAGGCCGGCTTGAGCCACCAGAACAGAAACATGGCCAGCGACGGGTAATTCCACAGCAGCACGGTCAGCGAGATAAACACCGGCAGGCTCACCATTGCCCAACTGCCCATCAGCAGCAAACGATGTTCCCTGGCCATCAGTACGCCCAGGTCCATGGCTTCCCAGGAAGTACGCGGGCGAATCACCACGCTGGCGTCAGTCAGGCGCATGGCGAGTCCGTCCGGCGAAGATCAGATAAACGGCCACCAGCAGCCAGAGCGCGGTGCCTACCAGGTATTTGAGCCAGGGCTCGATGTGGGTGGTGGAGGACCAATAGGCTTCGATGAACGCCGCGATCAGCAGAAACACCATGACGCCGCAGAGTATCCGCACACTTTTGTGGGCTGCCAGGCGCAAGGCCTCGCTACGTGCCAGCCGCCCGGGAGCGATCAGTGACCAACCCAATTGCAAACCCGCGGCACCGGCCAGCGCAATGGCGCTCAATTCGAATGCGCCATGACCGATGACGAATGACCAGAAGGTTTGACCATAGCCAATGTCGGTCAGGTGCCCTGAGACAGCGCCGATGACCAAGCCGTTGAAAATCAGGAAGAACACGCTGCCCAGGCCAAACAACAGGCCGGCGGCAAACGTCTGGAAGGCGATGCCGATGTTGTGCATCACGTAATAGCCAAACATCATCCAGTCCTCGCTGGCTGCACGCTCGGCAGCGCGCCCCAGACGACTGGCGGCGGGGTCGTACATGCCCTGCATCTCGGCCACCTGTTGGGCGCTGACGATGCTGTAGATCAGGTCGGGGAACAGGTAGACCAGCAGTGCAATGCCCACCAGGCTGCCGAAGAACAGCAGACCGGCGATCAGTACGAAGCGCCACTGTTCGCGTACCAGGCATGGGAAATCGGCGAGCAGGAACGCCAGTATCTTGGCCGCCAGTTGGCTGCGATGGCGATACAACTGTTGATGGCCGCGCAGCGCCAGTTGCTGCAGCCGGTCTACCAGGTAGCTGCTGTAGCCACGCTGTTGGGCCAGGGCCAGGTGTTGGCACAGGCGTCGATACTGGTGAGGGAAGTCAGCCACTCCGCCAGCCTTGGCTTTGCCTTGCTCCAACTGCTCAAGTTGCTGCGCGTAGGTTTGCCATTGCTGCTGGTGGCGGCTTTCAAAAAGACTCTGCTTCATGTCGGCCCCAATAAGCCACGGGCCACACCGTTGAGTTGCTCCACGGCGCGTGCCGGAGGCACTTGCAGGGGCGTGGCGAGGATCGCCGCCAGTTCCTGCACGCGTTCGGCAGACAGCTCGGCCTGGCGCTCGGCAAAACCGAGGATGGCCCGCTGTTCGCTCAACTCCAGTGCAAAGGGCAGCCGCAGCGCGGCGGCTTGAGGGATACGCGGGCGCACCAGCGGTAGTTCGCGGTAGACCACCAGTGTGCCGGCGGCCAGATCGCCCAGACGCTTGAAGTGCGGGTGTTGCAGGCAGCTGATCGCACCGAGGAAATAACCAAAAGGCAGCATGTCGACAAAGCGCAGCAGGTTGCGGATCAGCGACGCCGACCAGCCAATCGGGGTGCCGTCATCCTGCACCACCCGCAGGCCCATGACCTGCTTGCCCGGCGAGCAGCCCTGGTTGAGCACTTCAAACAGCACCATGTACCACCAGCTCACCAGGAACAGCAGCAGCGACCCCAGCCCGATGCCAATATTGCCCAGCAGCGCCAGGGGCACCAGCAGGATGCCCATGATGATGCCACGCACACCCAGGTCGAATGCAAAAGCCAATGCCCGGGATGGCAGGCCGGCAGGGCGCAAGGGCAGGTCGATCCCCTCCGGGGTCTCGATTTGGTAATGGGTATCCAAAGGAGCTGGCGGCATTGCGATCCCTGGCAGTGCAAAGTGGTTAGGAGACACGGATGCTAGCAGTGTCGACGCTGGAAGCAACTACTCAAGGTTTTGCTGGATATTTATACAGTAAAGGTATCGCTGGCCCCAGGCACCTTGCAGCGCCTAGACTTTGTCGGTCTTCAGCACAGGAATAGCCCGTGACCTCGATTTTCTGGTACGACTATGAAACCACCGGTATCAACCCGCGCAACGATCGCCCGCTCCAGGTAGCCGGTATTCGCACCGATCTCGAACTCAACGAGGTCGGTGCGCCGATCAATCTTTATTGTCAGCCCGGCGACGATATTCTGCCCCATCCGGCTGCGTGCGCGATCACCGGTATCACGCCAGGCGTCCTGGCACAGAAGGGCCTTGCCGAAGCCGACTTCATGACCCGGGTGCACGCCGAGTTGGCCGCGCCAGGCACCTGCGGCGCCGGTTACAACACGCTGCGGTTTGACGATGAAATGACGCGCTACAGCCTGTACCGCAATTTTTTCGACCCTTACGCGCGCGAGTGGCAGGGCGGTAACAGCCGTTGGGATTTGATCGACGTGATGCGCACTGCCTATGCGCTGCGGCCGGAGGGCATTATCTGGCCTGAGCAGGACGGGCGCGTGACGCTCAAGCTGGAGCGGCTGACCCACGCCAATGGTATCGACCATGGTCAGGCACACGATGCGTTATCTGATGTGCGTGCAACCATCGCCCTGGCGCGATTGGTTCGGCAAAAGCAGCCCAGGCTGTACGAGTGGTTATTTCAACTGCGCAGCAAGCAGCGAGTTATGGATGAGGTGCGGTTGTTGCAACCAATGGTGCATATCTCCGGGCGTTTTTCCGCCGAGCGCCATTACCTGGGCGTGGTCTTGCCCCTGGCCTGGCACCCGCGCAACCGCAATGCGTTGATCGTCTGCGACCTTGGGCTCGACCCACAGGGGTTGCTGGACCTGGATGCACAGACCTTGCGCGAGCGCCTCTATACGCGCCGTGATGAGTTGGCGGACGGTGAACTGCCGGTGCCCCTCAAGTTGTTGCATATCAACCGCTGCCCGGTGGTAGCACCGTTGAAGGTGTTGCGTGCGCAAGACCGCGAGCGTCTGCAACTGGATATGAACACCTATCAGGCGCGGGCGCTGCGGCTAACTGACGCACAGGAAGTTTGGCGCGACAAGTTGGCGGCCATTTACGCCGAGGAAGACTTTGCCTCGAATGCAGACCCGGAGCAGCAGCTCTACGATGGTTTTATTGGCGATCGGGATCGCCGGTTATGTGAACAAGTTCGCATGGCAGAGCCCGCCCAATTAGCACATCAATCGTGGCCGTTCGATGATCATCGTTTGCCGGAATTATTATTTCGCTATCGCGCACGTAACTTCCCTGAAACCTTGAATACAGAGGAACAACAACGCTGGAGACTTTTCTGTCGGCAACGTTTGTCAGATCCGCAGTGGGGAGCACCGAATACCCTGATGGCATTTAAGCAGGCGCGCGAGGAGTTGGCGCTTAGTGCCACCTCATTTCAGTGCCAGGTGCTGGATCAATGGCAGGAGTATGCCGATTCTTTAGCGGCCCGCCTGAGCCTGTAGGCCGGTAATTGCTGAGTATTCAGACAATAAAAAACGCCAGCAAGCTGGCGTTTTTAATGTGTAGCGTATCGGGTGAACGTCCGACCAGGCTTAGCCCAGCAGAGTCGCCCAACCTTCAACTACGTCACCGCCCCACTTGGCTTTCCACTCTTTCAGAGTTTTGTGGTTGCCACCTTTGGTTTCAATCACTTCGCCGTTGTGCGGGTTTTTGTATTGCTTGACTTTGCGAGCACGCTTGGTGCCGGTAGTTTTTACAGCGCCGCGCGGCGCTTTAACTTTCGACTCTGGATCCAGCAGCGCGATGATGTCACGCAGGGATTTGGAGTATTCACCCATCAGGGTGCGCAGTTTGCCTTCGAATTCCAGCTCGGTTTGCAGCTTGTCGTCTTGGGACAGGTTCTTCAAACGGGCTTGCAGCTCTTTGATTGCTTCTTCGGTGGCGCGGTATTCGTTGATCAGGGACATGTGGACTACCTTATGTAGAACGCTGATTGACAGGGTGAGTGGCCTAATAATAGTCAGGCAATTTCACCAAGTAAACATTTAAGAAAATATTTATGTGAAGCAGATTGAATGTTTGTGGCAAAGCGATGCAAAAGTGTTAATTGGCAGCCGTTACGCCGAAAGATAAATACCTTAATTTTTCGCTAACTGTCTGGGCGTGCCGTTGTACGGTCATATAGCGATGGTAAAGCCTTACGCTATTAAGGGCTGTTGCCACCAGGCGGCTGCAGAATAAGGCGCAAGGAATACTGCAGTTTTTCTGCGCAATCGCTAGAATAGCGGCCTTTGCGAAGTTCTGGAGTTTCCCCCTAATGCGCACTTTTCGGCTGGTGATTGCTTGCCCGGACCGGGTTGGCATCGTTGCCAAGGTCAGTAACTTTCTGGCTTCCCACAATGGTTGGATCACCGAGGCGAGCCATCACTCGGACGATCTCAGCGGTTGGTTTTTCATGCGTCACGAAATTCGTGCCGATACGCTACCCTTTGGCCTGGAAGCTTTCCGCGAGGCGTTTGCGCCCATCGCTGAAGAGTTTTCGATGACCTGGCACATCACCGACACGGAACAGAAAAAACGCGTGGTGCTGATGGCCAGCCGCGAATCCCACTGCCTGGCAGATCTACTGCACCGCTGGCACAGCGACGAGCTGGACTGCGAGATCGCCTGCGTGATCTCCAACCATGACGACCTGCGCAGCATGGTCGAGTGGCATGGCATCCCGTATTACCACGTACCGGTCAACCCGCAAGACAAGGAGCCGGCATTCGCCGAGGTGTCGCGCCTGGTCAAGCAGCACGAAGCGGATGTGGTGGTGCTGGCGCGCTATATGCAGATCCTGCCACCTGAACTGTGCCGCGAATACGCCGGCAAGGTGATCAATATCCATCACAGTTTCTTGCCATCGTTTGTTGGGGCCAAGCCGTATCACCAGGCTTCCCTGCGCGGCGTGAAATTGATTGGCGCGACGTGCCACTACGTCACCGAAGAGCTGGACGCCGGCCCGATCATCGAACAGGACGTGGTGCGTGTCAGCCACAGTGACAGCATCGAAGACATGGTGCGGTTTGGCCGGGACGTCGAGAAGATGGTGCTGGCCCGTGGCCTGCGTTACCACCTGGAAGATCGGGTATTGGTACACGGCAACAAGACCGTGGTGTTCTGATCGTTCGGGTTTGGTTGAATAAGCAGGGGCCTGGGAGTAAAACTCCTCAGGCCCTTTTTTATTCCTGCTATCAAGGAGGCCTCTATGACCGATCCACTCGATAAAGCCACCTCCAGGGCGCCCGCTACGGTGGGCGAGGGTTGTCTGAGTCGCTACGACCCGCAGGCGCTGGGCGCCGAGGATGGTACTGAGTTTCCCGATGCGGCCCGTTTGTGGGAACAGCTGCAGGCGCAGGACGAGCCGCCTGTCGATCCTGTAAAAGACGCTTGAACAGCGGTTTGCCGACCATCAGCACAAAGACCGGGGCGCCGGCCAGCAGATAGAAGTAATAGGTGACCGCCCGCCAGATCAGGATTGCCGCTGCCGCAGTGGACTTGCCGACCATGGGGGCCAGTAAGGCCGCTGATGTCAGCTCTGCCGCTCCCGCCCCGCCCGGCAACAGACTGAACTGCCCCGCCGTCAGGGACAGCATCTGGATCAGGAAGCTCAAGGCCCACTGCACATCCCCGCCCAAACCGCGCAGCGCCAGGTACAACACGCTGTAGCGCAACAACCAATGCAGGCTGGTCAGCGCGAACACACCGAGCAACAAGGGCCAGGGTAATTTCAGTGTGGCAGTGAACGCCGCGAGAAAACGCAGCAACCTGCGAGCCCAGCGCCGACGGGTGGGGGCCCTTACCCTAATGGCCTTGAGCATCGCGCCGGCCAGGCGAATCAGACGACGATGAAAACGCACCACCGCCAGGCCACTGATGATCCCGCCGATCATCGATATGACACTGAGCCCCAGCAACCATTCCAGGCGCGGGTTGAGGCTATGGAACAGCGCATACAAAACGATTCCCGCCAAGGCGCACAGAAAAAACAGCAAATCGCTCAACTGGTCCATGGCGAATACCGCGCTCGCACGGGCAGGGCGTATGCCATTGCGCGCCAACAACGCCATCAGGGTCAGCGGTCCGCCGCTGCCGCCGGGCGTGGCGCACATGGCGAACTCGGTCGATATCACTGCCCCCAGGCTTTTGAGCCGTCCCAGTTGGCTGCCTTGCTCGCCCAGCAACAGGCGCAGACGCAGGCTGTTGATCAGCCAGCAGCCGATAATCATGGCAAACATCCCCACTAGTTGGGGCAAGGGAAACTGCCGCAGGCGCGCAACCGTTTCGCCGCCGCCCAGCCATACGGGTATCAACAGTGCGACCAAGAGGGCCAACAGCAGCCAGATCAATCGGCCCATGACTGCGTCTTCAGCCAGGCGGCCTTGGTGTGGGGGCGACGACCCGCGTTGAGCAGGCGTTGCAGGGTTTGCAGCCAGTAACGACGGGAAAACTCGTGGCGCATGTCCACCGGGTGCAATCCCAATCGGATCAGCGGGGCCTCGCGCCAGCGCTGTTCGCGCCGGTCGCTGAGCACTTTGGACAGCCTGCGGCGCCAGGCGCTGCGGGCACTCCAGACCAGACCCGGGGCATCGATAGGGGTGAAGTCAGGCAGGCGATAAAGATGCTGCGGGTCGCTGGTGTAGCAAAGCGGTAACTGGCGCAACGCCTGGCGGGTGCCTTCGCTCATCAACCAGGCCGGGGCGACAAAGCCGTGCAACGGCCAGTCATTGCGCTGGAATATTTCGATGCCGGCAGTAAGACGCCGCAACGCCTCGGCCTCGGACAACTGGTAAAACTCGCCTTCATGGGTGTAGATGCGCCGCATGAACCACTCTTTCGGCGAACGCGGCGCAGGTTGGTCGTCGCAGTGGTAATAGCCGTGCAAGGCGAGTTCGTCGCCCTTGGCGACGCGGCTGTCGAGCAGCTGGCGAAAATCGCGGTGGGCTGCCAGGGCATCATGGTGATGGAAGTCCGGCACCACCAGCCAGGTGATGGGCACGTTGCCCAAGGCATCGACGGCGTCCACAAAGGGCCGGTAGTCGGCCCAGGTGCTCGGTGCCACGTCGTGCAGCACCAGCATCAGCGCAGGTTCAGCCATGGGCGAGCATCGGCTTATGACTGCCCAGCACCGCGTGGTAATGCCCCAGCAGGCTGTCAACCACCGTGTCCCACGCGTAATGCTGCTCGACATGGCGCCGAGCCTGGGCGCCCAAACGCCGGCTGTCGGTGCTGAACAGTTCTCGCACCGAATCGGCCATCGCCTTGGGGTCGTTGGGGGCACACAGCAGGCCACAGCGCTCATCGACAATCTCGGTAAAGGCCCCGGCCGCGACGGCGACGACCGGGATGCCACTGGCCATGGCTTCCAGAATCACCAGACCGAAGGTTTCCTGGTCGCCGCCATGCAACAAGGCGTCGGCGCTGGCCATCAGCCGGGCGACATGGTGAGCGGGGCGGAAACCATCTATCACAGTTACATTGTCCGGCACGCTGGCTGGCATACCGGAGCCCACCAGCAACAAGTGGTAGCCCTCGCCCAGGCGCTTCATGCAGTTGAGCAGTACCGGCAGGTTCTTCTCCTTGGAACCGCGTCCGGCGAAGATCAACAGCCGTGTATCTTGGCCAATTCCCAGTTCGGCACGCAGGCCGGGGTCGCGCGCATCCGGGGTGAAGGTGTGCAGGTCAACCCCCAGAGGTTGGACGAAGACGTTTTTTACCCCGAGTCCACTGAGTTTGTCGGCCATTACCTGGCTGGGGGCGAGCACTCGGTCAAAATTCCCATAGAGTTTGCTGACATAGGCTTCAACGTTGGGAGTAAACCAGGGCCCCATGCGGTTGCTCACCAGCAGCGGCAGGTCGGAGTGGTAGAAGCCGATGACCGGCACATCCAACTGACGCCGGGCATCCAGCGCTGCCCAGGCAGTCAGGTATGGATCGCCGACTTCGATCAGATCGGGCTGTAAATCGTGCAGGACATTTCGCCAGGGCGCCAGGCGAAGGGGGAAGCGGTAACCCTTGCCAAAGGGCAGGGCAGGGGCCGGTACTTTGAAGACCCCGTCCTGTTCGCTCAAGTGCGCGCCGGGGATCAACAGGCTATGGCGAATCCCGGGCTTGAGCGCAAGACGTCGATGCTTGGCATCGAGGTAAGTGCGTACGCCACCGCTTGCCGGGGCGTAGAACATGGTTATGTCAGCGATATGCACGATGAACATCCCTCCGATCCATTGCTCTCCCTAGATGGACCTGAGGTAAGGATAGATGTTCGGTTTAGATTCGCAGGATGAAGGTGGCGGGAGCGGAAAAATGCACTGTGTAGGAGCGAGCTTGCTCGCTCCTACAGGTGGATTAAGGTGGGGGACCTCAGATCCGGAAGCTACCCACCAATTGCTTCAGGCGCGAGGCCTGTTGTTCCAGGTCCGAGCAGGCGCGCAGCGTCGATTGCAGGTTTTCCACCCCTTCCTGATTGAGGGTGTTGATCTCGGTGATGTCCATGTTGATCGACTCCACTACCGAGGTCTGTTCTTCAGTGGCGGTGGCGACCGACTGGTTCATGCCGTCGATCTCGCCAATGCGCTGGGTCACGCTGTTCAAGCGCTCACCGGCCAGGTTGGCGATTTCAACGCTGTCCAGGCTGTGACGCTGGCTTTCACTCATGGTACTGACCGAATCGCGCGCGCCCACTTGTAGCTCCTCGATCATCGTTTGCACCTGTTGCGCCGATTCCTGAGTGCGATGGGCCAGGTTGCGCACTTCATCGGCCACCACCGCAAAGCCACGCCCGGCTTCCCCGGCGCGCGCCGCTTCGATGGCGGCGTTGAGCGCCAGCAGGTTGGTTTGCTGGGAAATGCTGGTGATCACTTCCAGGATCTGGCCGATATTCACTGTTTTGTTGTTAAGTGCTTCGATATTGCTGCTGGAGGCGCTGATCATGCTCGATAACTGCGTCATTGCCTTGATATTGCGCTCAACCACTTGCTGGCCGTCTTCAGCCAAATGCCGGGCGTCGCTGGCCTGATTGGAGGCTTGCGCAGCGTTGCGCGCGATCTCTTGGGCGGCGGCACCCAGTTGGTTGATGGCGGCGGCGACGCTGTTGGTGCGGTTGGCCTGTTCGTCGGAGTTGACCATCGACGAATTGGAGGCGCTGACCACGCGCAGCGCCACTTCATTGACCTGCTCGGTGGCTGACGAGACTTCGCGAATCGAGGTGTGGATGCGCTCCACGAAGCGGTTGAAGGCCGTACCCAGGGTGCCGAACTCATCGTTGTTCTGGATGATCAGGCGCCGGGTCAGGTCGCCCTCGCCGTCGGCGATGTCCTGCATGGCCCGGGTCATCAGGTGCAACGGCTGTAGCAGCACGCGGATCAACATGCCCAGCAAGGCGATGATGATCACCACCGCGATGATCGTGGCGATCACGGCTGATGTGCGGAACTCACTGAGCATGGCGAACGACTTGGCTTTATCCACCGACACACCCAGGTACCAGTTCACCGATGGCAGGCCCTTGATCGGGGTGAAGGTCACGATGTTGGTTTTGCCGTTGGCTTGTACTTCGCTGAAGTCGCTGCTGATCTTCGGCGTGTCCTTTGGATACACGTCAGCCAGGGTCTTCATCACCAGGGTTTTGTCCGGGTGCACCAGCACCTTGCCGTCGGCACTGACCAGGAAGGCATAACCCATGCCGCCGAAATCCAGCGCGCCAATGTTATCCACCAGGGTTTGCAGGCTCAGGTCGCCGCCTACCACACCGATACTTTGGCCGCCCTTGGCGCTGGGGGTGGCCACGGAGATGATCAGTTGCCCGGTGGCCGCGTCTATATAAGGTTCGGTCAGGGTTGAGCCATTGCTGGCCTGGGCGCCCTTGTACCAGGGGCGAACACGCGGGTCGAAGCCGTCGGGCATCTTGGTGTCAGGGCGAATGGTGAAGGTGCCCTGGCTGTCACCCACGTAGGTCGCCATGAACGAAGACGTCAGCGCTTTCTGTTCCAGCAGGCTGGCAACCACGGACGGTTCAGGATTGATGGCAATGTTTTGCGCAGCGTTTTCCACCAGGGCGATACGCCCGGTGAGCCAGGTCTGGATATTGCTGGCGGTAACGTCGCCCATTTCGTGCAGGTAGTTATTGAGGTCGTCACGAATCGCATTGCGCTGCAGGTAGTCGTTGTAAAGGGTAAACAACGCGAAGGCGGCGATGACGATAAGGGAGGCTGCAAGCAGGATCTTGTGGCTGAAGCGCAGATTTTTATTCATGGCTTGTAGGGTCCGCTAAGGTCTTAATATCCGAGGCGCGTCCTATAGGGGAGGCGCAAAATGGCAGCGTTAAAAAAGGTGTGGTATTTCTGGTGATAGCTCCGTTGGTCCATATCGGAATTATCTGACCATTTTTTAGTCTTTGTCGGGCTTACATCCGTCTATATCGACCTCGCGGCACTAAAGATTAACCATAGGTGACGAAATGCCTGACTCCACACAACTGCTTATCGGTGCCGGCCTTGACGGCCAGCCCATCGCCCAGTCCATGCGCCTGGCCAACCGTCACGGGTTGATCGCCGGCGCCACCGGCACCGGCAAGACCGTCACCTTGCAGCGCCTGGCCGAAGCCTTCAGTGATGCGGGCGTGGCGGTGTTCGCCGCTGACATCAAGGGCGACCTCTGTGGCCTGGGCGCCGCCGCCAACCCTCAGGGCAAAGTGGCCGAGCGCATTGCCGGTATGCCGTTCCTGGATTACACGGCCCAGGCGTATCCGGTCACCCTGTGGGATATCCACGGGCAGTCCGGCCATCCGCTGCGCACCACCATCAGCGAAATGGGCCCGTTGTTGCTCGGCAGCTTGTTGGAGCTGACTGACAGCCAGCAATCGGCGCTCTATGCGACCTTCAAGGTGGCCGACCGCGAAGGTCTGTTGCTGCTGGATCTCAAGGATCTCAAGGCACTGCTCAATCACCTGCGCTATCACCCGGAGCTGCTGGGTGACGACGCGGCGTTGATGACCACCGGTTCCAGCCAGGCGCTGTTGCGGCGCCTGGCGGTGCTGGAGCAGCAGGGCGCCGAAGCCTTGTTTGGCGAGCCGGCCCTGCAACTGGAAGATATTCTGCAACCGGCCAGCGATGGCCGCGGGCGCATTCATCTGCTCGATGCCAGCCGGCTGGTGCATGAAGCGCCGAAGGTCTACGCGACCTTCCTGTTGTGGCTGCTGGCAGAGTTGTTCGAGCAATTGCCGGAGCGTGGCGATGCCGACAAACCGCTGCTGGCGCTGTTTTTCGACGAGGCGCATTTGCTGTTCGCGGATACGCCAAAAGCCTTGCAGGAACGTCTGGAGCAAGTCGTACGCTTGATCCGCTCCAAAGGCGTCGGCGTGTACTTTGTCACCCAATCGCCGGGCGACTTGCCGGATACGGTGCTGGCGCAACTGGGTTTGCGCATTCAGCATGGTTTGCGTGCGTTCACCGCCAAAGAGCAGAAATCCCTGCGGGCGGTGGCCGACGGTTTCCGGCCCAACCCGACCTTCGATACCTTGTCGGTGCTCACAGAGTTGGGGACGGGTGAGGCGTTGGTGGGAACCTTGCAGGAAAAGGGCACCCCGGAAGTCGTCCAGCGCGTACTGGTTGCTCCCCCGCAATCGCGGATCGGGCCGCTCAGCGCAGCAGAGCGTGCGGCGTTGGTCGCCAGTTCGCCGCTGTTGGGCCGCTATGACAAGCCGGTTGACCGGGAGTCGGCCTATGAAGTGCTGATGGCTCGCAAGGAACTTGGGCCCACCGAGGAAACCGCACCGACCGCCGAAGAACCGAGCTTTACCGACAAGGCCGGTGCATTCCTGGGGACTACTGCCGGCAAGGCGCTGAAGTCAGCCATGCAGCAGGCGGCCAATCAAATGGGGCGCCAGTTGGTGCGTGGCCTGTTGGGCTCGTTGCTGGGCGGCAGCAAACGCAAGTAGTGTTCAGGCTTTGGGCCGGGCATGGGCGGCCAGCCGTTCCAGGGCTGCGCGCAAGCCTGGGTCGCTGATCCCTTCGGCCGTTGCCTGCAGGGTTTCGGCCGCATTTTCCGACAGGTCCATCGTATGCCCCACTGCGCCTTGCGGCACGGTGGGCGGCTGTACCTTGAACTGAATGCGCGTCAAACCGGCGAACTCGTCAAAGACCATCAACTGGCGCTGCAAGCGTTTTTGCTGATAGCGCAAGCGTGTGGCCCAATGGCCATCAGTGACAATTAATAGCAGATTGCCTTCTCGCCAGGACGCCACATGACAATGCTCACGTGCGGCCGGTTGCAACTGGCTTTCAAGCAGGCGCTGCAAACGGCCCAAGCGTTGCGCATGGCCAAAGATGGCTTTCAACGGCTTGGCTTCGCGAAGCAACACGCCGGGAGCGCGGGCTGTAAGAGGGCGAAATGCCATGTTTAGACACCTTAGGTAACAGAGCGGTTATCTTACCAGAAAGCGCCGGTACGCCCCGCGGCCATGCCTTGGCTGGGCTTTACCCATGAAATCAATAAGTAACTTCTGCGCTCTATGGGTTGAAGTTCGCGCAAAAGCCCTTATTTTAAACAAGCCCTCTCATAGCGCCGCGCCTGCATCGGGAAACAACGTTACTTTCCTCACCCACGATTCCGGGTAGAATGCGCGTTCGCAATGCGGCCGTGAGGGCTGCTCGGGCCACTCACGGTGCGCCCTCCATCCCTATGTGTGGAAGAACCTGCCGATATGTTTGCGCCTTTGTTAAAGAAACTTTTTGGAAGCAAGAATGAGCGCGAAGTCAAACGCATGCTCAAGACGGTGCAGCTGGTCAATGCCTTCGAGGAGCAGATGGTTGCTCTGTCGGACGAGCAATTGCGCGCCAAGACCCAAGAGTTCAAGGCCCGCATAGCCAAAGGTGAAACCCTCGACAAGCTGCTGCCCGAAGCCTTCGCGGTCGCCCGCGAAGCCGGTAAGCGCGTCATGGGCATGCGCCACTTCGACGTCCAGTTGATCGGCGGCATGACCTTGCATGAAGGCATGATTGCCGAAATGCGTACCGGTGAAGGCAAGACCCTGGTGGCAACCCTGGGCGTTTACCTCAACGCACTGTCCGGCAAGGGCGTGCACGTTGTGACGGTGAACGACTACCTGGCCCGCCGGGACGCCAACTGGATGCGCCCGCTGTATGAGTTCCTCGGCCTGACCGTCGGTGTGGTAACGCCGTTCCAGCCGCCGGAAGAGAAGCGTGCCGCGTACGCCTGCGACATCACCTACGGTACCAACAACGAATTCGGTTTCGACTACCTGCGCGACAACATGGCGTTCAGCATGGATGAGAAATTCCAGCGTGAACTCAACTTTGCCGTGATCGACGAAGTCGACTCCATCCTCATCGACGAAGCCCGTACGCCGCTGATCATCTCCGGCCAGGCCGAAGACAGCTCGCGCCTGTACACCGAGATCAACAAGTTGATCCCGCGCCTGGAGCAGCACATCGAGGAAGTCGAAGGCGTGGTGACCAAAGAAGGTCACTTCACCATCGACGAGAAGACCCGCCAGGTCGAGCTCAACGAAGCCGGTCACCAGTTCGTCGAAGAGATGCTGACCCAGATCGGCGAGCTGGCCGAGGGTGAAAGCCTGTACTCCGCGCACAACCTGGGCCTGTTGACCCACGTGTACGCCGGCCTGCGCGCCCACAAGCTGTTCCATCGCAACGTCGAATACATCGTGCAGGACGGCCAGGTCGTGCTGGTTGACGAACACACCGGTCGTACCATGCCCGGTCGCCGTCTGTCCGAAGGCCTGCACCAGGCCATCGAAGCGAAGGAACACCTCAACATCCAGGCCGAAAGCCAGACGTTGGCGTCCACCACCTTCCAGAACTACTTCCGTCTGTACAACAAACTGTCCGGCATGACCGGTACGGCCGACACTGAAGCGTTCGAGTTCCACCAGATCTACAACCTGGCCGTGATGGTCATTCCGCCGAACAAACCGTTGGCGCGTAAAGACTACAACGACCTGGTGTTCCTGACTGCCGAAGAGAAATACGCGGCGATCATCAACGACATCAAGGACGGTATGGCCAAGGGCCGCCCGATCCTGGTGGGTACCGCCACTATCGAAACTTCCGAGCACGTGTCCAACCTGCTTAACAAGGAAGGCATCGAGCACAAGGTACTCAACGCCAAGTTCCACGAAAAGGAAGCCGAGATCATTGCCCAGGCCGGTCGCCCTGGCGCGCTGACCATCGCTACCAACATGGCCGGTCGTGGTACCGACATCCTGTTGGGCGGCAACTGGGAAGTGGAAGTGGCCTCGCTCGACAACCCGACCCCTGAGCAGATCGCCCAGATCAAGGCTGACTGGCAGAAGCGCCACCAGGCCGTGCTGGAATCCGGTGGCTTGCAGGTGATCGCCTCCGAGCGTCACGAATCGCGCCGTATCGACAACCAGCTGCGTGGCCGTGCCGGCCGTCAGGGGGACGCCGGTTCCAGCCGTTTCTACCTGTCGCTGGAAGACAGCCTGATGCGCATCTTCGCCTCTGATCGGGTGAAGAACTTCATGAAGGCCCTGGGCATGCAGTCCGGTGAAGCGATCGAGCACCGCATGGTGACCAACGCCATCGAGAAAGCCCAGCGCAAGGTCGAAGGCCGCAACTTCGACATTCGCAAGCAACTGCTCGAGTTCGATGACGTCAACAACGAACAGCGTAAAGTGATCTATCACATGCGTAACACGTTGCTGGCCGCCGACAATATTGGCGAGACCATCGCTGACTTCCGTCAGGACGTGCTCAACGCTACCGTCAGCGCCCATATCCCGCCACAGTCCCTGCCTGAACAGTGGGATGTTGCCGGCCTGGAAGCCGCGTTGAAGAGCGACTTCGGTGTCGACTTGCCGGTTCAGCAATGGCTGGACGAAGACGACCACCTGTACGAAGAAACCCTGCGCGAAAAACTGATGGCCGAACTGCTGGCCGCGTACAACGAGAAAGAAGAGCAGGCGAGTGCCGAAGCACTGCGCACCTTCGAGAAGCAAATCGTGCTGCGCGTGCTGGACGACCTGTGGAAAGACCACCTGTCGACCATGGACCACCTGCGTCACGGCATCCACCTGCGCGGTTACGCCCAGAAGAACCCGAAGCAGGAGTACAAGCGCGAGTCGTTCACGCTGTTCTCCGAGCTGCTGGATTCGATCAAGCGCGATTCGATTCGCGTGCTGTCCCACGTTCAGGTGCGTCGCGAAGACCCGATCGAGGAAGAGGCACGCCTGCGTCAGGAAGCCGAGGCGCTGGCTGCGCGCATGCAGTTCCAGCATGACGAGGCTCCGGGCCTGGACGCGCCTGAAGCGTTGGGCGAAGAAGTCGACGTGGCCCTGGCTCAAAGCCCGGTTCGCAATGATCAGAAACTGGGCCGCAACGAGCTGTGCTTCTGCGGTTCGGGCAAGAAATACAAACACTGCCACGGCCAGATCGAATAAGATTTTCGCCTGACGCTGCAACACCCCTGCGCCGCGACCGGCACCAGCCGTCGCGGCGTTTTGCCATTAATTCCCACCGTCGATAGCGACGGCACAGACATCATCTATTTCAAGGAGCGCATACATGGCTGTTGGTCTTGGTCCTTTGCCCACATTGCACCCGGTCGCCGGTTTTGAACTCGGTATCGCTTCGGCCGGCATCAAGCGCCCGGGGCGCAAGGATGTGGTAGTGATGCGCTGTGCCGAAGGCTCGACCGTGGCAGGTGTATTCACCCTCAACGCTTTTTGCGCCGCGCCAGTGATCCTGGCCAAGCAACGGGTGGCCGGGTCGATTCGCTACCTGCTGACCAATACCGGTAACGCCAACGCCGGCACCGGCGAGCCTGGCCTGGTGGCGGCTGCGCGCACCTGCGCCAAGCTGGCGCAACTGGCCGGCGTGGACGCCAGCCAAGTGCTGCCGTACTCCACCGGCGTGATCGGTGAGCCGCTGCCAGTGGAAAAAATCGAAGGCGCCCTTCAGGCTGCGCTGGATGACCTGTCTGTGGATAACTGGGCGGCTGCGGCCACCGGCATCATGACCACGGACACCTTGCCAAAAGGCGCGAGCCGCCAGTTCGTGCATGACGGCGTGACCGTCACCGTGACCGGTATCAGCAAGGGCGCAGGCATGATCCGTCCGAACATGGCCACCATGCTCGGTTATATCGCCACCGACGCCAAAGTCTCCCGCGATGTGCTGCAGCGCCTGATGCTCGATGGCGCCAACAAGTCGTTCAACCGCATCACCATCGACGGCGACACTTCCACCAACGACTGCTGCATGCTGATCGCCACTGGCCAGGCCAACTTGCCGGAAATCACGTCCACCGAAGGCCCGCTGTTTGCGGCGTTGAAACAGGCCGTGTTTGAAGTGTGCATGGACGTGGCCCAGGCCATCGTGCGCGACGGCGAGGGCGCGACCAAGTTCGTCACGGTTGAAGTCAATGGCGGCGGCAACCATCAGGAATGCCTGGATGTGGGTTACACCGTGGCTCACTCGCCGCTGATCAAGACCGCACTGTTTGCATCGGACCCTAACTGGGGGCGTATCCTGGCCGCCGTTGGCCGTGCCGGCGTGCCGGACCTGGACGTGAGCAAGATCGACGTGTTCCTGGGCGACGTATGCATCGCCAGCCGCGGTGCCCGTGCCGAAACCTACACCGAAGCCCAGGGCTCGGCGGTGATGCAGCAGGAAGAAATCACCATCCGCATCGAACTGGGCCGCGGCGAGTGCAGCGAAACCATCTGGACTACCGACCTGTCCCACGAATACGTGAAGATCAACGCGGAATACCGTACCTGATACCAAGAGGAAACTGGTGGTGAAACGAGTGCATGTAGCAGCAGCGGTGATCCGCGGTGTCGACGGCAGGATCCTGTTGGCGCGCCGTGCCGATACCCAGCATCAAGGCGGCCTCTGGGAATTTCCCGGCGGCAAGGTGGAGGCCGATGAGTCGGTCGCCACGGCCTTGTCCCGTGAATTGCAGGAAGAGCTGGGCATCCAGGTCACCACGGCGCGGCCGCTGATCAAGGTGCAGCACGACTACCCGGACAAGCAGGTATTGCTGGATGTCTGGGAAGTCTCGGCGTTTACCGGCGAGCCTCATGGGGCCGAAGGGCAGCCGTTGGAATGGGTGTCGCCGCGGGACTTGCTCAACTACGAGTTCCCGGCGGCGAATGCGCCGATTGTTGCTGCTGCGCGCCTGCCGGCCGAGTACCTGATCACCCCCGGTGAGCTGGAAACCCCGATGTTGTTGCGCGGTATCCAGCAGGCCATCGCTGGTGGCATCAAGCTGGTTCAACTGCGTGCGCCCAACGGTTATGACCCCAAATACCGCGATCTGGCGGTGGATGCGGTGGGCCTGTGTGCCGGCAAGGCACAACTGATGCTTAAAGGGCCGTTCGAATGGCTGGGGGATTTCCCTGCCGCCGGCTGGCACATGACCTCGGCGCAACTGCGTAAGTATGCGAGCAAAGGCCGACCGCTGCCGAAGGATCGCTGGTTGGCGGCTTCTTGCCACAACGCCGAAGAGCTGGCACTGGCAGAGATGATGGACGTGGACTTTGTCACGCTGTCGCCGGTACAGCCGACCCAGACGCATCCGGATGCGCAGCCTTTAGGTTGGGAGCAGGCGGCGCAGTTGATCGCCGGGTTCAGTAAGCCGGTGTTTCTGCTGGGCGGGGTTGGGCCTGCGCAGCGGGAGCAGGCCTGGGAAGCCGGGGCGCAAGGCGTGGCTGGGATTCGGGCGTTCTGGCCGCAGGTTTGATGTTGCGCTGACGGGCCCTATCGGGAGCAAGCCCCCTCCCACACTTGAATGTATTCACAATTCAAAATGTGGGAGGGGGCTTGCTCCCGATGAGGTCTTGCCAGTCACCCGATAAATCTCAGTGTGGCTTGGCAGCCGCCTGCCACAACACTTCAGCAACACCTTGGCGCCGGGCAATCACCCTGGCCGCCACAAACAGCAAGTCCGACAACCGATTGATATACGCCAATCCCACGCCTTCCAGCGGCTCCAGCGCATTCAGGTGCTGACACCGCCGCTCCGCACTGCGCGCCAGGCTACGACACACATGGGCTTGGGCGATCAACGCCGAGCCGCCAGGCAGGATGAAGTTCTCCAGCGGCCCAACCTCCTCATTCCAGCGATCAATCGCCGCTTCCAGCCGATCCACTTCCGCCGCATTCAATGCCTTGTACACCGGCATCGCCAGCTCGCCGCCCAGGTCGAAAAGGCGATGTTGGCAAGGTGTGAGCACCTCAATCACATCCATTAGCGCCGGATGCTTGCCGCTTTGCTCTTCAAGGTTGGCCAGCAGCAAGCCCAAGTGGCTGTTCAGCGTATCCACCTCGCCAATCGCCTCCACGCGTGGGTGGTCCTTGGGCACGCGGCGGCCGTCGCCGAGGCCGGTCTCGCCCTTGTCGCCGGTACGGGTGTAGATCTTCGACAGGCGAAAGCCCATGGTCAGTGCTCCAGTTGGGTAAGTTCAGTGGGGGGCAATTGGCTGCCGGCAAGCGGCAGGCGCAAGGTAAAGCACGTGCCCTGGCCCAGGGTGGAATGCACTTCCATCTGGCCCTTGTGGTTGTTGGTAATGATGAAATACGACACCGACAGCCCAAGCCCGGTGCCCTGGCCGATTTCCTTGGTGGTGAAGAACGGCTCGAACGTGCGTTTGCGCACGTTTTCGCTCATGCCGATGCCGTTGTCTTCCACCTGGATTTCTGCCCACGGCGGGTTGAGGCGGGTGCGCAGGATAATGCGCCCCGGTTCGCTGTCGTCTTCACGCAGGTGAATGGCCTGGGCGGCGTTCTTCAGCAAATTGAGCAGCACTTGTTCCAGCTCGTTGGCGGTGCCGGGCACGGGGCCCAGTTGCGGGTCGAACTGGCGGATGATCGCTTGGCCCTTGAAGTCGAAGCCGATGGTGAGGTCGAAATCGTTGCCGGCAATTTCCACGGCCTGGTCGATCAAGGCCGGCAAGTCGCAGGGGGCCATCTGGCGATTACTGCGCCGGCTGAAGCTGAGCATGTGGGTGACGATTTTCGCGGCGCGGGCGCCAGCTTGCTGGATGCCGTCGAGCAACTGCGGGACTTCGCGGCCTTGCAGGTAGCGATTGACCGTGTCCAGTTCAATCCCCACTTGTTCGGCGAGCTCCAGGTTCTTGGGCAGGTCGGGGGACAGGCGGCGGCGAATGTTCTGCACGTTATGCAGGATGGCGCCCAGAGGGTTGTTGATCTCATGGGCCATACCGGCCGCGAGGCCGCCGACCGAGAGCATCTTCTCAGATTGCACCATCATTTCTTCCAGGGACAGGCGCTGGGTGATGTCGTCGATCCGGATCACCACGCCGCGCCCGGCACCGCCCATCAATGGATAGAACGTCAGGGCGTAATGCTTGGGCTCGTCGTCCTTGATCCAGGTGACCCGTTCTATCCGCTCCACCGAGTGTTGCTCCACCGTTGCCTTGATTTGTGGCAGGTACGGCTTGAGCGGCTGGAAGGCCAGAAAGATCGGCTGGTTCAGGGCTTCGTCCAGGCGCGTGCCGGAGAGAGCAGTGGCTTCCTGGTTCCACTGAGTGACGTAGAGCTGTTCATCCAGGGCGATCAGCGCCGAGGGCATCGAGTCGATGATGCTGTTGAGGTAGTTCTGGAAACCGGTGAGTTTTTTCTCGATCTTGCTGCGCACCTGAACTTCCAGTTCGAGCTTGCGGTTGGTATGCCGGGTTTCTTCGGCCAAACCCTGGGCCTGGTCGTAGGCGGCCTGGGAGTCGTCGCGGGCGCGCTTGAGTTGCTGCTCGCGGGCTTCGATACGCGACAGCATGGTGTTGAAAGCTTCGGCCAGGCTGCCGATTTCATCATGGTTGCCGGGCCCTGCGCGCAGGGCGTAGTTCTCTTCGCGGGTGACCTGGCGCGAAAGCTCTTCCAGTTCATGGATGGGGCGGGTAATCAGGCGTTTGATCTGCCGGGCGATGACCAGCCACAGCAACACACTGAAGATCAGGATGCCCAGGCTCGCGGTCAGCGTGCCGGTATAGAAGGCCATCGGCAGCTCACTTGTGGCCACCAGCAACAAATGCCCGGAAGGCTGGTTGCCACGGGGCAGGGTGATGACCTGGTTGCTGCGAAACTCGGTAACACGCCACGCTTCAATATGCCGGTAGTGGTCCGGCAGGTGCAGGCGGTCGCCGTGTTGCATCTGCGCCAGGCGGTTGCCTTCGCCGTCATACAGGGCGGCGGCGCGCAACGGTGAATAGCTGGTCAGTTCGTTGAGCAGTGCCTCGGCCTTGGCCGGGGATTCAAGCGCCTGTGCGGCAAGCGACGGGTTGGACACCAGCCGACCGATGGCCTGCAAGGCCTGGGGGGCCATGCTTTCCTGGGAGATCCAGTAAGCAGCGCTGATAAACGTCAGGTTGGCCACCAGCAATACGGTGGTCAACAGTACTAGCAGGGCCGCCAGCAGTTTCTGTCCTACCGGTAGATTTTCAAGACGCTGGCGCAATGGCATCAGGGTTTTCCCAGGTGATAGACAGGTAGGCAGGGTAGCGCGTGCCTCAGTCGCTGGCCAATCCGCGTGCGAGCAAATGCGTCACCAGGCGCGTGTGCACCTGTTGCAGATGCGGCACTGCCAACTGATGGCGGGCCGCGGCCTGGCAAGCGTAGCCCAGCAGGTAGCTGATCTCGGTACGTCGGGCGTTGGCGACGTCCTGGTACATGGAGGAATAGTTGGCGGCGGTGGCCTGGATCACTCGCTCGACTTCGCTGTGCAAGTCCTGTGCAGCCGCAGGCTGGCCGCAGCGCTCCAGCAGTTCGGCCAGCTCGGCGCAGAGCGTGGCGACCTCGCAGTGGTGGGCGCTCAAACCGCCGTTGCGGCAGTGATACAGCACGGTCAGTGGGTTGATGGCGCAATTGAGCGCCAGCTTGCGCCACAGGCGCGTGAGGATATCGCTGGCCCAATCGTGGGGAATGCCGGCTGCTTGCAGGTCGTCCAGCCACAGCGGTGGCGTGGGGTGGCTCGCATCCCCCAGCCAGGTGTAGCCATGCCCGGCAAACCCCACCCGCCAGTCGCCTTCGCGAAACGCACCTTCAGTACTCGAGGCAAAGATACAGCGGGCCGACGGCACTTGTGCAGCCACTGCGTCCTGGCTGCCGAGGCCATTTTGCAGCAGGATCAGTTCGGCGTCGGGCGCCAGTCGATGTTGCAACTGGGCGATAGCGCTTTGGGCGTCGTAGGCTTTGCATGCGACCAGCAGGCGATGAATCGGCTCCAGGCTGTCAGGCGCTTCGCCGACTACCGGGTAAGTCTGTTCCACACCGTGCTCGACCAGGGTCAGCCCTTGGCCAGCTCGATAGTCGGCAAGGCGTGCCTCATTGCGCAGGATCAGCCTGACGGGCACCCCCGCGCGCGCCAGCCGCGTGGCCCACAGGGTGCCCAGGCTGCCGGCGCCAAGAATATGCCAGGGGGTCGACATCAGTGTGTACTCCATAAGGTCGCCAGCGGTGAACGGCGTGAAAGAACCGCTATAATGCCTCGGCATTTTAGCTCGGGCGCGCTCCATCTCTACTGAGCCCGCCCCTTATATTGGAGAAATCACATGCCTTCGTTCGACGTGGTATCTGAACTGGACAAACACGAAGTCACCAACGCCGTCGAGAACGCCGTCAAGGAACTGGACCGTCGCTATGACCTGAAAGGCAAGGGCAGCTTCGAATTCAAGGAAAAGGAACTGACCGTCAACCTGACCGCTGAAGCCGATTTCCAGCTGGAAGCGATGATCGAGATCCTCAAGCTGGCCCTGGTCAAGCGCAAGATCGACGTGCAGTGCCTTGAAGTCAAGGACGCCTATGCTTCCGGCAAGCTGATGAAGCAGGAAGCCGTGCTCAAGGAAGGCATCGATAAGGAGCTGGCGAAGAAGATCGTCGCCCACATCAAGGACGCCAAGCTCAAGGTCCAGGCCGCCATTCAGGGCGAGCAGGTTCGCGTCACCGGCAAGAAGCGCGATGATCTGCAAGAGGCTATTGCGGCCCTGCGTGCCAAGACTTTCGATATGCCGCTGCAGTTCAATAACTTCCGCGACTGATGGCACTTTGGGGAACCTGTGGGTGTTTTTGACGTCCCACGCCCCAGAATCAGTGCCTACAATTGAGCCCTTCGGGGCTCAATTGCGTTTTCAGGCAGTCAATAGAGCCCTATCGCCGCACCACAGGAGAAAGTAGATGGATTTGAACGCTGAAATGGATCACCTGATCAAGACCTCTCAGTCTTGGATCCCCATGATCATGGAATATGGCAGCCGGGTATTACTGGCAGTGATCACCCTCGCCATTGGCTGGTGGCTGATCAATGTCTTTACCCATCGTGTAGGCCGTTTGCTGGCCGTGCGCAACGCCGACCTGGCGCTGCAGCACTTCGTCACCAGCCTGGCGAACATCGCGCTGAAAGTCATGCTGATCGTCAGCGTGGCCTCGATGATCGGTGTGGCAACCACCTCGTTCGTCGCTGCCATCGGTGCGGCAACCCTGGCGATCGGCCTGGCATTGCAGGGCAGCCTGGCGAACTTCGCTGGTGGTGTGCTGATTCTGCTGTTTCGTCCGTTCCGCATCGGTGACTGGATCGAAGCGCAGGGCACCTCGGGTACCGTCGATAGCATCCAGATCTTCCACACCGTGATCCGTACCGGTGACAACAAGACAGTGATCGTGCCGAACGGCATCCTGTCCAACGGCATCATCACCAATACCAACCGCCAGCCGACCCGCAAGGTGGTTTTTGATGTGGGCGTGGACTACGAGGCCGACCTGCAAAAAGCCCGTGAAGTGTTGCTGGAGCTGGCCAAAGATCCCCGCGTGCTGGCTGATCCTGCGCCTGTAGCGGTGGTATCGACCCTGGGCGACAGCTCCATCACCGTTTCGCTGCGCTGCTGGACCAACACCCCGGATTATTGGGACGTGGTGTTTATGTTTAATGAACTGGCACGTGACCGTTTGAAAGCGGCAGGGATTGATATTCCGTTTCCACAACGGGTTATTCGAGTGATGCAGGAAAGTGCGCCGAAATAACTTGGCGTACTGCTGTCGAAGTTGGCCGAAAGGTCAGCTTTGATAAACTAGTTACTTAGCTTGCTAGTTGTTTTGTTGTTTGAAACAAAACTGCAATAAAAAAGCCGCTCCCTGTTAAACGCAGGAGCGGCTTTTTGTTTAAGGCCGAAGCCTCAAGCCATCGTTGTAATTAAACCGGCAATTACAAGATGTTCAGCGGGTAGTTCGCGATCAGGCGCAGTTCGTCGATCGAAGGCGAACCGTAGTAAACGCCATCCCCGGAACGATAAGTCGCTTGACGCAGGCGCAGGCTCAGGTTTTTTGCCGGGCCGCTCTGGATCACGTACTTGGCTTCGATGTCGCGTTCCCATTCTTTGCCGTTGCTGGTAGTGCCGGTGTTGGCGCCGCTACCGGTAACGTAACGCGTCATGAAGCTCAGGCCAGGAATGCCGAAGGTTGCCATGTTGATGTCATAGCGCGCCTGGTAGGACTTCTCGCCTTCGGCGTTGAAGTCGGAACGGGCGATGGAGTTGGCCAGGAACACCGTGCCGCCGCCGTCTACGCCGTAGCCGTAGTCGCCGTCACCGGTAACCTTCTGGGCTGCCAGGGTGAAGGTGTGCGCGCCGATGGTATAGGCACCCTGCAAGCTGAACGCGCGGTTGTCGAGCTTGGTCACGCCATCCTTCTCTGCACGTTGCAGGCCGGCGCCATCGCTCTTGGTATCGTAGATGTTGAAGTCCAGCGCGAACGACTGGTCATCGCTCAGGGCGTGGGTCCAGTTCAGGTTGCTGTAGTACTTGCGGAAGTAATCTTCGGTTTTCGCGTAGTACAGGCTACCGGTGACTTCTGGAGTGAAGGCATAGACGCCGCCGACAAAGTCGGTTTTGGTCAGGCCCAGGCTGTCATGGTAGGTCTGGTTTTGCGCGACGCTTGAGGTGAAGTGGCCGCCCTCAAGCTTCAGGCCCTTGATCTCGTTGCTGGTGATCGAGATACCTTGTGGCAGCTCCGGCAACAGACGGCTGTCATCAGAGGCGAACACCGGTGCGGTGGTGTATTGGTCACCCACTTTCAACACGGTATTGGAGATGCGGAACTTAACTGCGCCGCCGCCTTTGGAGTAGTCGTCCTGGGAGCGACCGTCGGAACCGGTAGGGAACAGACCTGTGCCGGCGCGACCCTTGCCGCTGTCGAGCTTGAGGCCCATCAGGCCGATAACGTCCACACCGACACCAATGGTGCCCTGGGTGAAGCCCGATTCGTACAGGGCATTGAAGCCCAGGCCGGTTTCTTCGGCGCGGCTTTTACGCTTGCCGTTGACGGTGCTGTAACCGCCCCCTGGCTCATTACGGAAGTCGCGGCTGAAGTACAGAGCGCGAGTATTGATGCTGAAAGTACTGTCTTCAACAAAGCCCTTGGAATCGTCCTGGGCGGACGCCATTGCGAACTGCGAGGTGCCTGCTGAAACAGCCAGGGCGATCATGCTCCACTTCATCACGCGCATCGTGATTTGCTCCTTTGGTTTTAGGAAGAGTACTGCCGTCCCACCTGTATTTTTATCTGGGCGGCTCTTTCTTTTTTTGCCGGCGCAAAGTTATCTCACGCAGGCTCTATTGACGATACTTACTCAATTATCCTTTCAGCTTCTTTACGAGGCTGTCGTAAATCGCTAGATCCATGTCGCAAATTCACAGCCAGAAATGTATCCAGGCTGACAACTTCAATGCTGTTTTCAGACTTCTTTCAAAGTTTGAACACTTCCTTGATACACACTGAAACGCCACTATTTTTATCGCGAAACACCTGCTTCCAGACGGGTGCCGTTGCCGACGATACGGGGGTGAATGCAACAAGCGTGCTCAAACCGGCAGCTGAATGTCATTTTTTCGTGAAAAACGTGATGGGAATGTAAAAACCGCATAAGCACGGGCCTTTTACGCCGTTTGGTTTGGGCTTGACTCCCAAGGTGTTACCGCTGTTCGGTGCTACGCAATACCTGCACCTGGGTAAAACGTTACCGGTTCACCCCTCTAAGTGGGTAATTGGCGGATCCCTTTGACGCACGAGTGGGTCATTTTGGTGCGTGCCGTTGAGGCCCGGTCTAGCGTAGATCAACTGTTTTTCTGCCTCCAAAAGGTGCATTTTTTCCCCCGCCCGCCTCAACAGTGCCAGGATTGGCCGTGAAGCCTTGGGCGTTCAAAGGTATGCTGGGCGCCTGTCCCGACCTGCCGAACGGAGTGCCCACGTGTTCGCCTTAGATCAACGCCTGCAACAAGACACCTTGGCCATTGGGGACTTCCCGCTCTGTCGCCTGCTGCTGTCCAATGACGCCAATTACCCCTGGTTCATTCTGGTGCCACGCATCGACGGTATCAGCGAAGTGTTTCAACTGGATGTCGCAGATCAACAAACCTTGTGGCAAGAAACGACGGCCCTGGCGCAACTGCTTAACGAGGGGCTGGCCGCTGACAAGATGAACATCGGTGCGCTGGGTAACGTCGTCAGCCAATTGCATGTGCATGTGATTGTGCGCAAACGCGATGACGCCGCCTGGCCGGCACCGGTGTGGGGCAAGCACCCGGCCCGGCCCTATACCCAAGAGCAAGTGGCGGCGATTCGCGCTCGATTGCGTGCGCTGTTGCCTGCCGATTTCATCTTTACCCAGGACTGAATCATGGACCTGCAAGAGCGCGTTACCGACCTGGAAAGCCGCCTGGCTTTCCAGGACGACACCATCGAGACCCTCAACGACATCCTGGTCACACAGCAGCGGGCGGTTGAACGCCTGCAATTGCAAATGACGGCCTTGCTCAAGCGCCAGGAAGAAATGGGCGGCCAGTTCGAGTCATCCGAAGAAGAAGCGCCGCCGCCGCACTATTGAATGTGCAGGCAATAAAAAACCGCGATCCAGCCAACGCTGGATCGCGGTTTTTTTTGCTGCGAAGGCTTGGGATCAGCGACGCGGCAGGGCAGCGATGACGTCTTCGGCTTGCAGGCCCTTGTCACGGTTCATCACCGAGAACTCCACGCGCTGGCCTTCGACCAGCACGCGATGGCCTTCGCCACGGATAGCCCGGAAGTGGACGAAGATATCGTCGCCCGAATCGCGGGAAATGAAGCCGAAGCCTTTGGAGGTGTTGAACCACTTGACGGTACCGGTATCCCGGTTGGTCATGTCGTAGTTTTGCGACGCGGCCGCCGGAGACGAACGGTAGAAGCTGATGGCCAGGTGAAGAACAATGGCAACCACAGCAATCACCAGGCTGAGCAGGATAGCCGGATGGCCACCCACTTCAGGCATAGGCGCCAAAAGGGTCAGGGTTTGAACTACAACAGTCAGCACCAGCAGCGCACTGACCAGGTTTTGCAGTTGATGACGCGTGCCTTTGTTCCAGTAAGGGATTACCGGTGCGAGCGTCAGGTTAAGAAGGCCAAACAAGGCCAGGTACAGAGCGTCATGTTGTTGCAGGTAGGGCAGGCTTTCAGGCTGCAGGCTCGGGATAAAGGACAGCAGCAAAGCTGCAACGCCCGTTAGCAGGTGGACGATTTTCAACATTTTGATTAACTCACGTTAAGACGGATCACAAGGAAGAGCTGACTGGCACGGTTCGCTTCTGAACAATGGGAGGCGTTGAGCACGTGCGCGGGTATCAGCCTATGTGAAGTGCCGCAGGAATAAACGGCAGCCACACGGCATCTATTTAACAGCAAAGGCTGTGCCTACTCAAATCAAGCATTTCGGGGTGTTGCGACGGCAACGGCATTTGTGCAGCAAACGCTTGTCCTAGACAGGTGCAGGATTTTTTGGCGGGCGTTGCGAGACCGTTCCTACGGCTAAAAAGGCTTGCCAATTCGCGAGTTGCAAGCGATGCGGGGCGATTTGCCGCAGGTCGCCTGGGTGTGACGGGCTGCATGCGGCTCGCTCTCTTGCTAGAGTGGTCCTGCACCTGATCAATGAATACTCGTCAATTGAAGGGGAAAAACATGGCAATCGATATTGGTATCAGTGAAGAAGACCGTAAGTCCATCGTCGACGGACTTTCACGACTGCTGTCCGATACCTATGTTCTGTATCTGAAGACCCACAACTTCCATTGGAACGTCACAGGCCCCATGTTTCGTACGCTGCACTTGATGTTCGAGGAGCAGTACAACGAATTGGCGCTGGCGGTGGACTCCATTGCCGAGCGCATCCGTGCCCTGGGCTTCCCGGCACCGGGCGCCTATTCGATCTACGCCCGCCTGTCTTCGATCAAGGAAGAGGAGGGTGTGCCGAGCGCCGAAGAGATGATCAAGCAACTGGTGGCCGGTCAGGAAGCGGTTACGCGTACCGCCCGAGGCATCTTCCCGCTGCTGGACAAGGTCAGCGATGAGCCGACGGCCGACCTGTTGACCCAGCGTATGCAGGTACACGAGAAAACCGCGTGGATGCTGCGTTCGCTGCTCGAAAACCAGTAACCGTCAAACCCGGGCGGCGCTGTTTCAGCGCTGCCTGCTTGTTTCCCTGCGCTTCCTGGCGTTGTCCTACGACTAACGACTCCCCGTCTTCTGGCTGCTGCACGCTGGGTGCTGTTTTATAGGCCCATCGTTCAATGGGAGAAGCCCATTGGCTGCTGTTTGGCAATGGAGTGTCGGGTGTATGTCACGTGGAATGGGTAAAGGAGTGATGGAAACCTGTGGTTTTCACAAGATAAAGGTCGACCCTTTTGCAAAAGGGTTCGATATGGGACTGGCCAAGCCGTTGTCGCGGTCGGTCAGGCTCAATGGGTTTTCGACCTGCCTGCGGCTTGAGCAGATCTACTGGAACATCCTGACGGAGATCGCCAGGATCAATGCCTGTTCGGTCAGTGCCTTGTTGTCCTATGTCGATCGGGAAGTGCATTTGCGTTACGGAGGCGTGAAGAACTTCAGTGGGCTGGTGAGGGTGGTGTGCGTGGTTCACGTGCTCAAGGGCCGGGTTGCTCCCGCCGCTGAGGGCACCTTCGCGTCGTAGCCCGGCGGCCCTGGGCCCGGCCTTCATCCTTGTGGGCCGGCCCCGGGGCAGAAAGCCGGCTGCGCTGTGTCGATTTACCAGATATAATCCCGCGCTTTGCTGCGCATGCCGGGGCTTTATGCACAGGGCAGGGCGTGGCGCTGTAACGATCTGATCGCCGAGACATCTCCATGCCCATGTACGACTATCAATGCGCTTCCTGTGGTCACCAGTTGGAAGCCATTCAGAAGATCAGCGCAGCGCCGCTGGTCGATTGCCCTGCCTGCCAGGCACCTGAGTTGAAGAAGATGTTGTCCATGCCGGGCTTCCGCCTGAGCGGCAGCGGCTGGTACGAGACTGATTTCAAGACCGGTGCCAAGAAGAACCTGGCCGGCGGCGACAAAGCAGACTGAGTTGAACTCTACGCGCAGGCTCCTGCATTATCCGTCCCCTGCTTTAATGTACGGTGACGAGGCGGGCCTGCCACCGAATTTCGAATTACGAGAAGTGAAACCACGACCATGATGCGCAGCCACTATTGCGGCCAACTGAACGAGACCCTGGAAGGTCAGGAAATCACCCTTTGCGGATGGGTTCACCGTCGCCGCGACCACGGCGGGGTGATCTTCCTCGATATCCGTGATCGCGATGGTCTGGCCCAGGTAGTGTTCGACCCGGACCGCGCCGAGAGCTTCGCCGCCGCCGACCGCGTGCGCAGCGAATACGTCGTCAAGATCACCGGCAAGGTTCGCCTGCGTCCTGCCGGTGCCGTGAACAAGAACATGGCGTCCGGCGGCATTGAAGTGCTGGGCTATGAGCTGGAAGTGCTGAACGAGTCGGAAACCCCGCCGTTCCCACTCAACGAATACTCCGACGTTGGCGAAGAAACCCGCCTGCGCTACCGCTTCCTGGACCTGCGTCGTCCGGAAATGGCCGAGAAGCTGCGCCTGCGTTCGCGCATGACCACCAGCATCCGTCGTTTCCTCGACGAAAACGGCTTCCTCGACGTCGAAACGCCGATCCTCACCCGGGCTACCCCGGAAGGCGCGCGCGACTACCTGGTGCCTAGCCGTACCCACGCCGGCAGCTTCTTCGCCTTGCCGCAATCGCCGCAGCTGTTCAAGCAACTGCTGATGGTGGCCGGCTTCGACCGTTACTACCAGATCGCCAAGTGCTTCCGTGACGAAGACCTGCGCGCTGACCGCCAGCCGGAATTCACCCAGATCGACATCGAGACCAGCTTCCTCGATGAAAAAGAGATCATGGGCCTGACCGAGCAGATGATCCGCAACCTGTTCAAGGAAGTGCTGGACCTGGAGTTCGGCGAATTCCCGCACATGACCTTCGAAGAAGCCATGCGCCGCTACGGTTCCGACAAGCCAGACCTGCGTAACCCGCTGGAACTGGTGGACGTGGCCGACCAGCTCAAGGATGTCGACTTCAAGGTGTTCAGCGGCCCGGCCAACGACCCTAAATGCCGCATTGCTGCCCTGCGCGTACCTGGCGGCGCGAGCATGCCGCGCAAGCAGATCGACGACTACACCAAGTTTGTCGGCATCTATGGTGCCAAGGGCCTGGCGTACATCAAGGTCAACGAGCGCGCCAACGGCGTTGACGGCCTGCAATCGCCGATCGTGAAAAACATCCCTGAAGCCAACCTGAACACGATCCTCGATCGCGTCGGTGCCGTTGACGGCGACATCGTGTTCTTCGGCGCCGACAAGGCCAAGATCGTCAGCGAAGCCCTGGGCGCGCTGCGTATCAAGCTCGGTCACGACCTGAACCTGCTGACCTGCGAATGGGCACCGATGTGGGTCGTCGACTTCCCGATGTTCGAAGAGAACGACGACGGCAGCTTCAGCGCGTTGCACCACCCGTTCACCGCGCCGAAGTGCTCCCCGCAGGAGTTGGAAGCCAACCCGGCAGGCGCACTGTCCCGTGCCTACGACATGGTGCTCAACGGTACTGAGCTGGGTGGCGGTTCGATCCGTATCCACCGCAAAGAGATGCAACAAGCGGTGTTCCGCCTGCTGGGCATCAACGAAGCGGAACAGGAAGAGAAGTTCGGCTTCCTGCTCGACGCCCTGAAATACGGCGCGCCACCGCACGGTGGTTTGGCGTTCGGCCTGGACCGTCTGGTGATGCTGATGACCGGCGCCCAGTCGATCCGTGAAGTGATCGCCTTCCCGAAAACCCAGAGCGCTGCGGACGTCATGACCCAGGCCCCGGGTGTGGTGGATGCCAAGGCGTTGCGCGAACTGCACATCCGTCTGCGCGAGACGCCGAAGGCTGAGTAAGGCTGCAGCGTGAAAGCGCGATAAGGTTGTACGCAGTCAAAAAGGCGCATCTTCGGATGCGCCTTTGCGTTTAAAAGAGGGAAATCCCGCCGGGGGCGGGATTGATAAGGTTTCTAGAGAATTTCGGAGTTGTGTTATGGCTGGCCATTCCAAGTGGGCGAACATCAAGCACCGCAAAGAGCGTCAGGATGCCAAGAAGGGCAAGATCTTCACCAAGTGGATTCGCGAACTGACCGTCGCAGCCCGTCAGGGCGGCGGTGACCCGGGCTCTAACCCGCGTCTGCGCCTGGCGCTGGACAAGGCGCTGGGTGCCAACATGAGCCGCGACATCATTGACCGCGCCGTGGCTCGTGGTGCCGGTGCGGCCGACACCGACGATATGGTCGAACTGACCTATGAAGGCTACGGCCCGGGCGGCGTGGCGGTGATGGTCGAGTGCATGACCGATAACCGCAACCGCACCGCCGCAGCCGTGCGCCACGCGTTCAGCAAATGCGGTGGCAACCTCGGCACGGATGGTTCGGTGGCTTACCTGTTCGAACGCAAGGGGCAGATCACCTTCGCTCCTGGCACCGATGAAGACGCGCTGATGGAAGCCGCGATGGAAGCGGACGCCGACGACGTGGTCACCAACGAAGACGGCTCTATCGATGTGTTTACCTCGTTCGCCAGCTTCTACGCCGTGCGTAATGCCCTGCAAGCTGCTGGTTTCAGCGGCACCGACGCGGAAATCGTGATGCTGCCGACCACCAGTGCCGAGCTGGACCTGGAGGGGGCGCAGAAGGTGTTGAAGATGCTGGATATGCTTGAAGACCTGGATGATGTGCAGAATGTGTATTCGAATGCCGACATCCCTGAGTCTGTGGCCGAACAGCTCACTTAAGAACGATGAATATCCCAATGTGGGAGGGGCTTGTGTGGGAGGGGGCTTGCTCCCGATGGCGGTGGGTCAGTCACAAATGTACTTACTGACACTCTCTCATCGGGAGCAAGCCCCCTCCCACATTAGAGTCTCTGTGTATCAAAAAATGTGTTTATCCAACCCGCAGGCGTTATGACTTTAATCCTAGGTATCGACCCCGGTTCGCGCATCACCGGTTTTGGCGTGGTGCAGCAGACCCCGCGCGGCTGCATCTATGTTGCCTCGGGCTGCATCCGCACCGGCGCAGGGGAATTGGCCGAGCGGCTGCAGATCGTCTATCGCGGCGTACGTGAAGTCATCCAGACCTACGGCCCGATCACCATGGGCATCGAAAAGGTCTTCATGGCCAAGAACGCCGATTCGGCGCTCAAGCTTGGCCAGGCCCGGGGTGCAGCTATCGTGGCAGGCGCCGAAGAGGGCATGGAAATCGCCGAATACACCGCGACCCAGGTCAAACAGGCCGTGGTCGGCACCGGTGCAGCCAACAAGGAACAGGTGCAGATGATGGTCATGCACATGCTCAAGCTCACTTCAAAACCGCAGATCGACGCCTCCGACGCCCTGGCCATCGCCATTTGCCATGCACATACCCGTTCCAGCCTGCTGCCTCACGGCTTGGGAACGGCACGTAGTCGTGGCGGGCGGCTGCGTCTCTGATAGCATCAGCGCATTGGTTATTTGCGGTCAGGCCCTGATCTGACCCCCAAGCTTTAAGGATCTGAACCGTGATTGGACGCTTGCGCGGCACCCTGGCCGAAAAACAGCCGCCGCACCTGATTCTGGATGTGAATGGGTTGGGTTATGAGCTGGAAGTGCCCATGACCACGTTGTACCGCTTGCCGTCGGTCGGCGAGCCGATAACCTTGCACACGCATTTGGTGGTGCGTGAAGACGCGCAACTGCTCTATGGTTTCATCGGCAAGCGCGACCGCGATTTCTTCCGCGAGCTGATTCGTCTCAATGGCGTGGGGCCCAAGTTGGCCCTGGCGTTGATGTCGAGCCTGGAAGTGGATGAATTGGTGCGTGCTGTATCCGCCCAGGATACTTCGGCCCTGACCAAGGTGCCGGGAGTGGGCAAGAAAACCGCCGAGCGCCTGTTGGTGGAGCTCAAGGACCGCTTCAAGGCCTGGGAAGTGGTGCCGAGCATGTTCGCCCTGGTACCGAACCAGCCGGATATGCCGGCAGGCCAGATCGCCAGTGCCGAAAGCGATGCCGTCAGTGCGTTGATCTCCCTGGGCTACAAGCCTCAGGAAGCCAGCAAGGCGGTATCGGCCATCAAGGACAAGAACCTGAGCAGCGAAGACATGATCCGCCGAGCCCTGAAGGGAATGATTTAAGTGATTGAAGCTGATCGTCTGATCGCGGCCACCGGCCCGCGTGACCGTGAAGAAGTCCAGGACCGGGCCATCCGCCCCCTGAGCCTGGCCGAATACATCGGCCAGCCTACCGTGCGCGAGCAGATGGAGCTGTTTATCCAGGCCGCGCGCGGGCGCAGTGAGTCCCTGGACCACACCCTGATCTTCGGCCCGCCGGGTTTGGGCAAGACTACCCTGGCCAATATCATCGCCCAGGAAATGGGCGTGTCGATCAAGTCCACCTCCGGCCCGGTGCTGGAGCGTCCCGGTGACCTGGCAGCGCTGCTGACCAATCTTGAACCTCATGACGTACTGTTTATCGACGAGATCCATCGGTTATCACCGATTGTCGAAGAAGTGCTGTACCCGGCGATGGAAGACTTCCAGCTCGACATCATGATCGGCGAAGGCCCGGCAGCCCGTTCGATCAAGCTCGACCTGCCACCTTTCACCCTGGTGGGTGCGACCACGCGTGCGGGTATGCTGACCAACCCGTTGCGAGACCGTTTCGGCATTGTTCAACGTCTGGAGTTCTATAGCACCGCTGATCTGGCGACCATCGTCAGCCGTTCGGCGAGCATCCTTGGCTTGCCCCTGGACCCGGAAGGCGCCTTTGAAATCGCCCGGCGCGCCCGCGGCACGCCACGTATCGCCAACCGTTTGCTGCGCCGCGTGCGCGATTTTGCCGAAGTGCGTGCCAAAGGGCACATCACCAAGGCGGTCGCGGACCTGGCCTTGAACCTGCTGGACGTGGACGAGCACGGCTTCGATCACCAGGATCGACGTCTACTCTTGACCATGATCGAGAAGTTCGACGGTGGCCCGGTCGGCGTGGACAGCCTGGCGGCGGCTATCAGTGAAGAGCGCCATACCATTGAGGATGTGCTGGAGCCGTACCTGATCCAGCAAGGCTATATCATGCGTACACCGAGGGGCCGGGTGGTGACGCGCCATGCCTATTTGCACTTTGGGCTAAACATTCCGTCACGATTGGGCGAGATGCCTGCGGTAGACGAATTCCTTGATGCAGTGGACGATTAAAAAGCTAACGCCGGACGATTTATCTGAGCTTTGTGCTGTCCCAGTGTCTGGCGTCGTCATTTGAGTCACTGCAAAAGCGTTCAGGAATGAAAAAACAGTTGTCCAGCCGGATTGGCAACCTGAGGAGTAAGCACTAGAGTATGCGCGCGCAAAACGGGGATCAGTCGTTCGCACATCGCTGTCGCGTTTATTACGAGGACACCGATGCCGGCGGCATCGTGTATTACGTCAACTACCTGAAATTCATGGAGCGGGCTCGAACCGAGCGGCTACGGGAGCTGGGCTTTGCCCAATCCACGCTGGCAGGGGAGGACCTGTTATTCGTCGTGCATTCCAGCGAGGCGCGTTATCACGCACCGGCGCGACTGGACGATGAATTGCTGGTCAGCGCTGAGGTCATCGAATTGAACCGTGCCAGCCTGCGATTCAAACAGCAGGTCAGGCGGGCAACGGATGCAACGCTGCTCTGTGAGGGGCAGTTCCTGGTGGCATGTGTACGCACCAACAGTTTGAAACCTCGGGCCATTCCCGAAACTCTACGCGCGGCCTTTGCCGCCGTGAGCGGCGCGGGTAAACAATCAAAGCAGGAGATTTAGCGTGGAACCTACCGTCGTCGACCATTCCTCCATGTGGAGCCTGGTCAGCAATGCCAGTGTCGTGGTTCAACTGGTCATGCTGACCCTGGTAGCCGCATCGGTTACCTCTTGGGTCATGATTTTTCAGCGCAGCAACATGCTGCGCGCCGGTCGACGTGCCCTGGAGAGCTTCGAAGAGCGCTTCTGGTCGGGTATCGACCTGTCCAAACTGTACCGCCAGGCCGGCAGCAACCCGGACCCGGATTCGGGCGTCGAGCAGATCTTCCGTGCCGGTTTCAAGGAATTCTCGCGCCTGCGCCAGCAGCCGGGTGTCGACCCTGAAGCGGTGATGGAAGGCGTGGCCCGTGCCATGCGCGTGGCCATCTCCCGCGAAGAAGAGAAACTCGAGCAGGGCCTGCCGTTCCTCGCCACCGTCGGTTCCGTCAGCCCGTACATCGGCCTGTTCGGTACCGTATGGGGGATCATGAACTCCTTCCGCGGCCTGGCCCAGGCCCAGCAAGCCACGCTGGCCACCGTGGCCCCGGGTATTGCCGAAGCCCTGATCGCCACCGCGATCGGCCTGTTTGCCGCTATCCCCGCAGTAATCGCCTACAACCGTTTTGCCGCAACCAGCGAAACCTTGATCGGCCGTTACTACACCTTCGCCGATGAATTCCAGGCGATCCTGCACCGTAAAGTGCACACCAGCGAAGAATAAGCAGGTAATTCCCAATGGCTTTAATCGCTCGAGCTCGCAAAAAGCGCAAGCCGGTCGCCGAGATGAACGTAGTGCCCTACATCGACGTGATGCTGGTGCTGCTGGTGATCTTCATGGTGACCGCGCCGATGCTCAACCAGGGCGTGAAGGTTGATCTGCCCAAGGTTTCCAGTGAAGCCTTGCCGCAGGACAACAACACGCAGGTCCTGACCATTTCGATCAAGGCTGACAAGACCTATTACTGGAACCTTGGCAGCGAAGTCGACACCCAGAAGCAGCAGGACAAGGCCCTGACTTTGCCGGCGATGACCGATGCGGTGACCAAGATCATTCGCTCCGGCAACGAAGGCGGCAAGCACACTCAGGTATTTATCCGCGGCGACAAATCGGTCGACTACGGCTCCGTCATGGGTGCCATGGGCGGGCTGCAGAAAGCCGGCGTCGGTAACGTTGGCTTGATTACCGAGGCGCCCTGATGCAGCAACAGCGAGAGCCGTCCGCCTCGGAAAGCTACTTCTGGCCTGGCGTGTGGGCGATAGCCCTGCACGTCCTGGTGTTCGGCATGCTGTTTGTCAGCTTTGCCATGACCCCGGACCTGCCGCCAGCCAAGCCGATCGTGCAGGCGACCCTGTATCAGCTGAAATCGAAAAGCCAGGCCACCACCCAGACCAATCAGAAGATTGCAGGTGAGGCCCAGAAGTCGGCTGCGCGCCAGACTGAAGTCGAGCAGATGGAACAGAAGAAGGTCGAGCAGGAAGCGGTGAAGGCTGCTGCGGAACAAAAGAAAGAAGAGGCGGCTCAAAAGGCCGAGGAATCGAAAAAGGCCGACGAAGCCAAGAAAGCCGACGAGGCGAAAAAGGCTGATGAAGCCAAGAAAGCCGAGAAAGCTGCCGAAGCCAAAAAGGCTGAAGAGAAACAATTGGCTGATATAGCCAAGAAGAAATCTGAAGAAGAAGCCAAGAAGGCTGCCGAGGAAGAGGCCAAGAAAAAGGCCGCTGAAGAAGCCAAGAAAAAGATAGTCGAAGACGCGAAGAAGAAAGCCGCCGAAGACGCCAAGAAAAAAGCTGAAGCAGACGAGGCGAAGAAGAAAGTCGCCGACGAAGCGAAGAAGAAAGCTGCCGCCGACGCCTCCAAGAAGAAGGCCCAGGAAGCAGCACGCAAATCCGCCGAAGAGAAAAAGGCCCAGGCCCTGGCAGATTTGCTTTCCGACACGCCGCAGCGTCAGCAAGCCTTGGCCGATGAGCGTGGCGATGAAGTCGCGGGCAGTTTCGACGATCTGATTCGAGCGCGGGCAGCGGAAGGCTGGACACGTCCACCTTCGGCACGCAAAGGCATGACAGTAGTGCTGCAGATCGGCATGTTGCCGGACGGTACGGTGACTTCGGTCAGCGTGGCCAAGTCCAGTGGTGACGGTACGTTCGACAGTTCAGCGGTTGCCGCAGTCAAGAATATTGGCCGGTTGACCGAGATGCAGGGAATGAAACCAAGTGACTTCGCTCCCTATCGTTCATTCAAGATGACATTCACACCTGAGGATCTAGCCTTGTGAGAAACCTTCTTCGAGGAATGCTTGTCGTTATTTGCTGTATGGCAGGGATAGCGGCGGCGGATGAAAAGAACATCCTGGTAACCAGCGGCAGCGATCGGGCTACTCCGATTGCAGTCGTACCCTTCGGTTGGCAGGGCGGCAGCGTGCTGCCGGACGACATGGCCCAGATCGTCAGCGACGACCTGCGTAACTCCGGTTACTACGCGCCGATTCCCAAAGGCAACATGATCAGCCAGCCCAACCAGGCCAGCGAAGTCGTGTTCCGTGACTGGAAAGCCGTGGGCGCGCAGTACGTGATGGTCGGCAATATCACGCCGGCCGGTGGTCGCCTGCAGATCCAGTACACCTTGTTCAACGTGGCCACCGAGCAGCAGGTATTGACCGGCAGCGTATCGGGTACCGCCGAGCAACTGCGCGACATGGCTCACTACATCTCGGACCAGTCGTTTGAAAAACTCACCGGTATCAAGGGGGCGTTCTCGACGCGCCTGCTGTATGTCACGGCTGAGCGTTTCTCTGTAGACAACACCCGCTACACCCTGCAGCGTTCGGACTACGACGGTGCACGTGCAGTGACCTTGCTGCAGTCTCGCGAGCCGATCCTGTCGCCGCGCTTCGCGCCGGACGGCAAGCGTATTGCCTACGTATCGTTCGAACAGCGTCGCCCGCGCATCTTTGTGCAGCACATTGATACGGGTCGTCGCGAGCAGATCACCAACTTTGAAGGCCTCAACGGTGCGCCAGCCTGGTCGCCGGATGGTTCGCGCCTGGCTTTCGTGCTGTCCAAGGACGGCAATCCGGATATCTACGTGATGAACATGGCCTCGCGCCAACTGAGTCGCGTGACCAGCGGCCCGGGCATCAACACCGAACCGTTCTGGGGTAAGGATGGTTCGACCATCTACTTCACCTCCGACCGTGGCGGCAAGCCTCAGGTCTACAAGGCAAACGTGAACGGTGGCGGTGCTGAGCGTGTGACCTTTATCGGTAACTACAACGCCAACCCCAAGCTTTCGGCCGATGAAAAGACGTTGGTGATGATTCACCGTCAGGACGGTTTCACTAATTTCCGGGTTGCGGCCCAGGATTTGCAGCGCGGAACCGTTAAAATCCTTACAGATACCAACCTTGATGAGTCAGCCACTGTTGCGCCCAACGGCACCATGGTAATCTACGCCACCCGCCAGCAGGGCCGGGGAGTCTTGATGCTCGTGTCCATCAATGGACGCGTAAGGCTCCCACTTCCTACCGCACAAGGCGAAGTCAGAGAACCATCCTGGTCCCCTTACCTGAACTGACGCGGCGCTACAAAAAGAAGTACTTAACACACTGGGGTTCATTAGGAGTTTCACGATGGAAATGCTGAAGTTTGGTAAGTTTGCTGCTCTGGCTCTGGCTCTGTCCGTAGCCGTTGGTTGCTCCTCTAAAGGCGGCGACAATGCCGGTGAAGGCGCAGCTGTTGATCCAAACGCTGGTTACGGCGCTAACACTGGTGCGGTCGACGGCTCCCTGAGCGAAGAAGCTGCTCTGCGCGCTATCACCACTTTCTACTTCGAATACGACAGTTCGGACCTGAAGCCAGAAGCCATGCGCGCTCTGGACGTTCACGCCAAGGACCTGAAAGCTAACGGCGCTCGCGTTGTTCTGGAAGGTAACACTGACGCCCGTGGTACTCGTGAGTACAACATGGCACTGGGCGAGCGTCGTGCGAAAGCCGTTCAGCGCTACCTGGTACTGCAAGGTGTTGCTCCAGGCCAACTGGAACTGGTTTCCTACGGTAAAGAGCGTCCAGTTGCAACTGGCAACGACGAGCAGTCGTGGGCTCAGAACCGTCGCGTCGAACTGCGTAAGTAATTCGTCATGCGAACGTGCCGTCGTGCTCTGACTGTATTGGCTCTCAGCCTCGCCCCGCTTGCGGTGTGGGCTGCGGTTCCTGTAACGGATAGCAACTCAGGCTATAACAATAGCGGGAGCAGTTATCCGCCAGCAGGTTATGGCACGAACGGCGCCTATGCGGGGGGAGCGGCTACGTCCGCTCCCTCGGCACAGGGCGAGCTGTTCAACCAGCTGCAACGCATGCAGGATCAATTGGCCCAGCAACAAGGCGCCATTGAAGTGCTGCAGAACCAGGTGAACCAGCTCAAACAAGAAGGCCTGGAGCGATACCAGGATCTTGATCGTCGTATTGGAGCCGGTGTTGCACCTGCCGCTACTCCTGATAATTCTGCTGCCGGTGGCGCGCCAAGCGCCGCTGCCGGTGGCGCAGCAGCAGGGGCCGCCGCGGCTGCCCCTGCCGCTAGCAGTGAACCTGGCGATCCGGCGAAGGAAAAACTGTATTACGATGCAGCCTTCGACCTGATCAAGGCCAAGGATTTCGATAAGGCCAGCCAGGCCTTCACCGCTTTCCTGCGCAAGTACCCCAACAGCCAGTACGCGGGCAATGCCCAGTACTGGTTGGGTGAGGTCAACCTGGCAAAGGGTGATTTGCAGGGCGCGGGCCAGGCTTTTGCCAAGGTCAGCCAGCTGTACCCCAAGCACGCCAAGGTGCCGGATTCGCTGTATAAACTCGCTGATGTAGAACGCCGCCTGGGTCATACCGACAAGGTCAAAGGCATTCTGCAGCAGGTGGTTGCCCAGTATCCGGGTACCTCCGCCGCGCAGTTGGCCCAGCGGGATCTGCAACGCTTGTAAGCAATACCGCCCGTTTAGAAGAAACCCGCGCCTGGCGCGGGTTTTTTCGTTAGAATCCACGCCCTTTTATGAAACACGCTTCCTGGGGTTGGCGCGTTGGCGCAATCCCTTGAAGTGCCTGACGGAGGCGGACAGCCTGTTTAGCTGTTACGCCCGTGGCGACTATGCAAGACACATTACGTATTACCGAAGTCTTTTACTCGTTGCAGGGTGAAACGCGCACTGCTGGCCTGCCCACCGTATTTGTACGGCTCACCGGCTGCCCATTGCGCTGCCAATACTGCGACAGCGCCTACGCTTTCAGCGGCGGCACCGTGCGCACCCTCGACGACATCCTGGAACAGGTTGCCGGCTACCGGCCGCGCTACGTCTGCGTGACGGGCGGTGAGCCATTGGCGCAACCCAATGCCATTCCCTTGCTCAAGCAGCTGTGTGACGCCGGTTACGAGGTCTCACTGGAAACCAGTGGCGCCCTGGACATCTCTGCGGTCGACCCGCGCGTCAGCCGAGTGGTTGACCTCAAGACCCCGGACTCCAAGGAAGCCCACCGCAACCGCTACGAGAACATCGACTTGCTGACGGCCAACGATCAGGTCAAGTTCGTCATCTGTTCCCGTGACGACTATGACTGGGCGACTTCCAAGCTGATCCAGTATGGTCTTGAGCGTCGCGCGGGCGAGGTGCTGTTCTCGCCCAGCCATCACGACCTCAACGCTCGCGACCTGGCGGACTGGGTAGTGGCCGACAACCTGCCGGTGCGCCTGCAATTGCAGTTGCATAAATACCTGTGGAACGACGAGCCGGGCCGCTGATCCGGCGGCTGTGAGAGGCGTTCTACCCACCGAATTACAGTTCAAATGCGTTTTTTCTGATTTATTTCAAATAAGGTGTTGAATAATCCTTAGAAATCAGTATTATACGCGCCACCACACAGCGGGTCGTTAGCTCAGTTGGTAGAGCAGTTGGCTTTTAACCAATTGGTCGTAGGTTCGAATCCCACACGACCCACCATTTTTGGCGGATTTAGAAAATCCGGAAGGCCCACACAAGTGAGGATTTCCGGGTTTTTTTTTGCCTGTCATTTGGCCTGTCCGAGTCGACCTTGGGTCAGCGGCTGCTCAGATTCCCGTTGTCGTCCAGACATTCCTTAAATCAATCAAATACTCATACGCGAACCGGTGTTGGCCGAATAGTCCGATCGTTTGTGTGCGTGTTGAATGTCTATCAAATCTGATACCGCTGGTCGGAAAATCCTTCAAGATTTCATTCAGTATTTATTCTTTTTTAATATTTTCGTTAAAAATCATAATGTTAGTAGTTTGTAGGAAATTTCCTAAAGTTTAGTCAGTTTATTGGCGCGCCATTCCCGCGATGTTAGTTTGCCATCCTTCGTCACGCGTTGGATCGAACATGTCTGCCTCACTGCCACGGACTCGGTATTCACTGAGCATTGCCCTGCTTGCCTGCCTCGCTTCCCACTGCGTGATGGCGGCAACCCTGCCGGGTGATCAGGACCTGATCCGCGAACGCCAAAACCGCCTGTTGGAAGATCAACAGCGCCGCCTTGAGCAGCTCAAGGAACTGCCTGGCAAAGAGGCCCGGCCCGAAGCGCCGGCAGCTCCGGTGGACAGCCGTTGCTTTCCGATCCAAACCATTGAACTCCAGGGTGCCGACCACCTGCCTGCCGCTGAACGCGAGCGTCTACTCAAGCCTTACACTGGTCAATGCCTGGGCGTCGCACAACTCAACGCCCTGCTCAAAGACATCACCAACTACTACATCGACAAAGGCCTGGTCACCAGCCGCGCCTACTTGCCGCAGCAAGATATGTCCAAAGGGCATCTGCAAGTTCTGGTGGTGGAAGGCAAGCTTGAAGGCCTGAAGGGCGCCGACAGCAGCAAGTTGTCGGATCGCGAACTGGGCATGGCCTTTCCCGGCAAAAGCGGCGAGATTTTGAACCTGCGAGAAATCGAGCAGGCTGTCGATCAGCTCAACCGTTTGCCGTCCAACCAAGCTCAAATGGAACTGACCCCGGGCGATGCCGTGGGCGGCAGCTCGGTGTTGGTCAAAAACAACCCGCAAAAGCCATGGCGTGCCAGCCTGTCGCGCAACAACGATGGCCAGAAAAGCACTGGCGAACAGCAGTGGGGCACCGGCTTTGAATGGGACAGCCCGCTGGGCCTGGCGGATCAACTGATTCTGCGCGGCGGCCACGACGCCGTCAGCGATCACCAGAAAACCTCCAAGAACGCGATGCTGTACTACAACGTGCCCTGGGGCTGGTGGAACTTCAGCTACAGCTACAACCAGAGCGACTACCGTTCGGTCGTCCAGGGCGATGGTTTCGACTTCAAGCAAACCGGGGACAGTGAAAACCATCAGTTGCGCGCTGAGCGGGTGATCCACCGTGATGCCGTGAGCAAAACCTCGCTCAACGTCGGCCTGTCCCACCTGCGTACCAACAATTACATCGAAGACAGCCGCTTGGCCGTCAGCAGCAATCGGCTCAGCGAGTTGCAGTGGGGCATCAACCACGGTCGGCGAGTTGGCAATGCTTTTGTCAACATTGACCTCGGTATGCAGGACGGCATTGGTTTGCTTGATGCCCAGGCCCAACATGAGCGCGATCAGAACGGCAATCGACTGGCCAACTCCCGCTACCGCAAATACACCGCCACCGTCAGCTACCTGCAACCGTTCACGCTGTGGGGCGAGTCGTTCAGTTTCACCAGCCTAGCCACCGGCCAGCGCAGTGAAGACGTGCTGTTCAGCCCCCAGCGCATGAGCCTCGGCGGCTCGGCGTCGATACGTGGCTACAAGGACCAGCAACTGACCGGCGACAGTGGCGGCTACTGGCGCAATGACCTGCGCTGGAGCCGCCCGGTGACCCTCGGTTGGCTGCGCCCGGTGTTCGGTGAATACGGTGCCAGCGTGGGCTACGACCAGGGCGTGATCCGCAACGGTCGCTACAACGGCGAAGTGCACGGCCGCGTCTCAAGCAACTCGCTTGAGCTGTTCGCCCGCGGCAAACACGTCAGTACCAGCGTGACCTTTGCCCACTCGCTGGAACGACCGGCCGCGCTATTTGAGCGTGAAGCACCGATCTACTTCCGCATGGATTTCTTCCTGTAATTCAACGCCCAGTTGCAACGAGAATTTGAAATGGATGTTCGCCAATTTGCCTTCCTGGTTCGCCAGCCTTCTGCTGCCCTGAAAAGCCGTGACGCGTTCCTCGGCCTGCCCAAACGTGGCCTGGCGCTGATCCTGGCCAATGCGCTGTTCTGGCAACCGCTGCTGGCCCAGGCCGAAGGCATCGTGGTCAGCGCGCCCGGCACCACCGTGGGCGCGGCGGGCAATGGCGTGCCGGTGGTGAACATCGCCACCCCCAATGGCAGTGGCTTGTCCCATAACCAGTTCAAGGACTACAACGTTGGCGCCAACGGGGTGATCCTCAACAACGCCACCGAACGCAGTCAATCGACGCAACTGGGCGGCATTATCCTCGGCAACCCGAACCTGCAAGGCCGCGCGGCCAACATCATCCTCAACGAAGTCAACGGTGGCAGCCCCAGCCAATTGCGCGGCTACACCGAAGTGGCTGGGCAGTCGGCCAAAGTCATCGTCGCCAACCCCTACGGCATCAGTTGCAACGGCTGCGGCTTCATCAACACCCCCAACGTCACCCTGACCACCGGCAAACCCATCCTCGATAACGGCCGCCTGGACCGCTACCAGGTCGATGGCGGTGCGGTGACCGTCGACGGCAAGGGCCTGGATGCCGGCAACGTTGACCACTTCGAAATCATCACCCGCTCGGCCAAGATCAATGCGCAGATCAATGCGCGCAAGTTGAGTGTGGTTGCTGGGCGCAATGATGTTAATGCGCAGACCTTGAGTGCAACCGCACGGGCCAATGACGGTAGCGCCAAGCCGGAGTTGGCGATTGACTCGACGGCGTTGGGTGGGATGTATGCCGGGGCGATCAAGCTGGTAGGGACCGAGGCCGGGGTTGGGGTGAAGCTCGACGGGGCGCTGATGGCCAGTGGGGGGGATATTCAGCTCGATGCCAGTGGGCATTTGAGGATGGCAGAGGCCAGAGCCAATAGCGGCGCTATCAACATCAAGGCCGCCAGTGTGCAGACGCAAGGGCATGTACATGCTGGCACGACACTGGATGTGCAAAGCCTCGGTGACTTGAATAATCAGAACAAACTCAGTGCCCGCGACCGCATCACGCTGTCCAGCGGCGGCCAACTGACCAACAGCGGGATTATCGAGTCCGGGATCAATCCAGACCTCATTCGCAACGCCATCGGCGATCTGAGCCTGAGCGCACAAGTCGTCAACAACAGCAACGGCGGCAGCGTGGTCGCCAGCCGTGACCTGACCGTCACCGCCACACAAACCCTGAACAATCAGGGCGGAACCTTGAGCGCCAAACAGGCCGCCAATGTCAGTGCCGGCACCCTGGACAACCAGAACAATGGCCGAGTGTTGAGCACAGGCAGTCTTGAGCTGAACGCCAGCCAATTGCTCAACGCCCAAGGTGGGCTGCTCAACAGTAACGGGCCGCTGACCGCCACCGTCGGCCAATTGAGCAACCGCAGTGGCAAGGTGTCCAGCCTGGGCGCCGCTACGCTGAATATCGCCACGCTGGACAACGTCGCAGGCTTAGTGACCGCCAATCAGGGCCTGCGCATCACTGCCAGCGGAGCCATCAATAACCAGGGCGGCAAACTTACCAGCCTGGATACATTGAACCTCACCGCCAAGGCCGTGGATAACAGTGCTGCAGGGCGCATTACCAGTACTCAGGCCCTGACCGCCAACGTCGCCAGCTTGAACAACAACGCCGGACACTTGACCAGTACCACATCGCTGACGCTGGACGTAAACAAGGGCCAGTTGAACAACCAGAAAGGTTTGATCAAAGGGTCGACGCTGGTTTTGAACAACCTCGCCGACGTCGGCAACCAGGGTGGTGAAGTCTCCAGTACACAGGGTTTCACCTTCGCGGCGAAGAGCCTGGACAACACCGGCGGCAAACTGCTCAGTGAGCAGGGTTTGACCGTGCGGTTGGATGGGGCGTTGACTAACACAGAAGGTGAAGTCTCCAGCGGCAACAGCACCGAGTTGCATGCTGCCGGCCTGGATAACCACGGTGGCAAACTCACCGGCGATACCGGATTGACGGTCAATGTAAGCGGTGCGCTGAACAACCGAGAAGGCGTGCTCGGTAGCGGCCAGACGGTATCAATCAGTGCCGCCAGCCTGGACAACAGCCACACCGGCAAAGTGATCAGTGACGCCAGCCTTACCACGCGTATTGCGGGCCTGCTGGACAACCAGAGCACCGGCTTGCTTAGCGCCAAAGCCAAGATGGATGTGCAGGCGGGCAGCCTCGATAACCGTGGCGGCAGTTTGAGCGGTAAAGACTTGCTGACCCTGACCACCGCCAGCCTCGACAACCGAGGCGGCAATGTCCGCGCTGACAAGGACATGCAACTCAACGTCGCCAGCTTGAACAACCAGGGCAAAGGCCTGCTGGTCGGGCAGGCGGCGGTCCGTTACCAGGGCACGACCCTGAATAATCAGGGCGGCTTGCTCAGCGCCGTCGGGCCGGTGCGCCTGGACGCGACGACCGTAGAAAACGCCAGCGGGCGTATCTCCAGCAAAGGCGATCTGATCGCCAATGTCACCCATTTCAATCAGCAAAAGGGCGAGTTGGTTGCGTCAGGCACCATGATGCTGACTGGCAGCACGCTGGATAACAGTAACGGTGGCACGATAGGTGCGACAAAAGCGCTGACGCTGACCGTCGATGACATCAATAACCAGGCCGGGGCAATCTCCAGCGCCATAGACGTCAACCTGGCGGGCACGTACCTGAATAACAGCCGTAAGGGCAAGCTGCTGGCTGGCACTGACTTGGGCCTCAAGGTGGCGCAAGTCATCAACCAGAGCGAAGGCCTGTTGTTCGGTAACGGCAAGGTGACCCTGCAAGGTAAGAGTCTGGACAACAGTGGCGGCACAGTATCCGGTGTACACGGTCTGGCCCTGACCCATAGCGGTGACGTGGATAACACCAGTGGTTTGCTCACCAGCGAAAGCGGCATCACCGCCACCACCGGCGGACTAAATAATACGTCAGGCAAAGTATCGAGTACCGGAGCTGTTGCACTGAGCGCCACGGGTGCGCTGACTAATCACAATGGGGCAGTGACCACCGATAAAGGGTTGACCCTCAACAGTGCCAGTCTGGAGAACCGCAGCGGCACACTCAGCGCCAAGGGCGCGGTCAAAGTGACCACCGGCGCTTTCAACAATACCCAGGCCGGTAGCCTGATCAGCAAGGACACGCTGACCCTGACCGCTGGCCAGGTCAGCAACGGTACGAATAGCCGCATCGTCAGCGACAACGCACTGACCGCCAACGTCACCGGTTTTGACCAGCAGGGCGGGAAGCTTACCAGTGTGACGTCACTGAGCCTGGACCTGAACAACGGCCAACTGAATAACCAGCAAGGCATGATCAATGCTCCTTTGTTGGTGCTGAAAAATCTCAACGGGGTTAACAACCAGAACGGCGAAATTTCCAGTACCCAGGCGTTCACCCTGGCCAGCAAAAGCCTGGATAACAGCAACGGCAAGCTCATCAGCAACCAGGCATTGACCCTGCGCATCGACCAGGCCATTAGCAACATCAAAGGCAAAATTTCCGCTGCGGCGTTGCAGATTAATGGCGCCAGCCTGGATAACAGTGAAGGCATGTTGAGTAGCCGGGGCCAGTTGACGATCACCGTCGATGGAGTACTCAAGAACCAAGAGGGCACGATAGTAAGCGACGCGGGCATGAAGCTGACGGCGGCCAGCCTGGAGAACAATGACGGGGAGATTTCCAGCAAAGGCGACCTCACCGCAGACATCACCAATATCACCAACCAGAACGGTAAGTTGATCGCACAAGGCGCGTTATCCCTTGACGGCCAGACGCTGGATAACCAACGAAAAGGCTACGTGAGCGCCACCCAAAAGACCGACGTCAAAATGACCAAGGTGGACAACCGGGGCGGCGAGATCTCCAGCAAGGCCGCTGTTCAGATAACCGGTCAAGGTTTGGATAACAGTGACGGCGGCATGGTGCTCGCCGCGACCGACTTGACGCTGAACGTCGATGACGTACTCAACCGTAACAAGGGCCAACTCAGCGGCCAGAGTGGTGTGACCCTGGAAGGCATCACGCTGGACAACAGCGGCGGCAGCCTTATCAGCCAAACAGACCTTGGCCTTGAACTCAGCGGCGAGCTGAATAACAACCAAGGTCGGCTGAGCAGTGAAGGTCTTTTGACCGTCGAGGCTGGGAGTCTGAACAACCGCAAAGGCAAGCTGTCCAGTGCTGGGGCATTGGACGTCACCGCCCACGGCGCCGTCGATAACCAGGGCGGTGAGATGGTCACCGACGCAGGCCTGACCCTGAACAGCACCAGCCTGGACAACAGCCAGAAAGGTACGTTGAGCAGCAAAAGTGCGTTGGTCATCACTACCGGCACATTCGACAACAGCCACTCCGGTAACGTCAGCACCCGCGACACGCTGAATATCACCGCAGGGCAATTGACCAACCACGACGGTGGCCGCCTGACCAGCGAAAAAGCGCTGACTGCCAATGTCACCGGCCTGGATCAACAAGGCGGGAAGCTGTTCAGCAACACGTCTGTCGCACTGGACCTGAAAAACGGTCAGTTGAATAACCAGGGCGGCCTGATCAACGGCCCGCTGTTGATGTTGAAAAACCTCAAGGGCGTGAACAACCAGGGCGGTGAAATCTCCAGTGCCCAAGCCTTCACATTGACCGCTGACAGCCTGGATAACAGCCGCGGTAAATTGCTCAGCTACCAGGCCCTGACCCTGCGCATCACCCAGGCCCTGAATAACCTCAAAGGCCTGATTGCCGCCCAGTCCGTCGACGGCCGCGCTGCCACCCTGGACAACAGCGGCGGCACGCTGACCAGCCGTGGCGACACGTTGCTTAATGTCGACGGCCAGCTCACCAACCAGGATAAGGGGTTGATCAACGCGGCTAATGCTCTAACCCTCAACAGCGCGGGTGTGAACAACCAGGGCGGTTCTGTCTTGGGCAAGTCGATAGCCATCGACCTGGGCGGCGGTGACCTGAACAACACCAAGGGCCTGATCACCACCGAAGGTCAACTGACCATCAAACGCCTGCGCGACCTGAGCAACCAGAGTGGTGAGATTTCCACCGCGCAAAACCTCACCCTCAACGGCCGCACGCTGGATAACAGCGCAGGCAAACTGATCAGCAACACTGTGCTCACTCTGGACGGCACCAAACTGACTAACCAAGGTGGCCTGATCTCGGGTTGGGAAGGTGTCAGTGTCAATGGCGTGGACTTGGACAACCGCAACCAAGGCACCGTCTCCAGCCGTTTTGGCAACGTCGATGTAACGCTGAGCAACAGCCTGCTCAACAGCGGCGCCGGTGCGCTGGTCAGCCAAAAAGCGCTGACCGTCAAAGCTGACAGCCTCGACAACAGCGACAAAGGCATCCTCTCCAGTGCGGGCGGGCAAACCCTGACCGTCACCGGGGTGCTCAACAACGCCCAAGGTGGATTGATCGACAGCGGCGCGGCCCTCGATCTGAACGTGCATACACTCAACAACGCAGGCGGCACGGTCAATGCGCAACAGGCCCTCGGCCTTATCGGCACCACCCTCGACAACAGCGCTGGCAACCTGATCGGCAACGGCAGCGTAACCCTCGACCTGCTCGGCGCCCTGACCAACACTGACGGCAAACTTGCCAGCGCCGGTGCGCTGCTGCTCAAACGCGCCACTGAGGTCAACAACCAGGGCGGCCAACTGGTCAGCCAAAGCTTGTTGACCCTGTTCGCGGGCAGCCTGGACAACCGTAAGCGCGGCACCGTCGCGTCCAACGGCACGCTGCTGGCCACCACCACCGGCACCATCCAAAACGACGGCGACGGGTTGATCTACAGCCAGAACGCCGACCTGAAACTCAAGGCCGCCAGCCTCGACAATGCCAAGGGTTCGATCCAAAGCCAGACCGCCCTGAACCTCGACATCAGCGGAGCCCTCGACAACCAAAGCGGCAAAGTCATCGCGCAAAACGGCGCTGTCGACATCAAGGCCACATCCATCGACAACCGTGGCGGCACCCTGGCCAGCCTCAAGGGCACTCTGCAAGCCAAGGCGCTGGGTGGCTTGCTGCGCAACGACTTCGACCTGAACAACAACCGTCAGGCCGGCATCATCCAGGCCCAAAGCCTGATCCTCACCAGTGCCAGCCTCAACAACAACGGCGGCCGCATCGCCGCGCAAACCGGCGACAACGACGTCACCACCGGCGCCTTCGACAACCGCGATGGCGGGCTGTACGCCAAAGGGACGGTCAAGGTCATCGGCAGCAGTTTTGATAACAGCGGTGATGTACGCGGCCAGGTGGCAGGCGGGCAGGTTGACCTCAAGCTCAGTGGCGGGGCACTGAACAACCAGAAAGGCATTATTGAAAGTGACACCACGCTGAAGGTCGAGGCGGATAGCGTGGATAACCAGGGCGGGCAACTGCGGGCTTTGGGCAAGAACGGCAAGACTGACTTTCAGATTGGGGGTGTGTTTGATAACCGCAACGGTGTACTGGAAACCGCCAACAGCGACTTGACGTTGAAGGCCAGTGGCTTCCAGAACGTGGGCGGCAGTCTGTTGCATGTGGGCACCGGCACGTTTGATATCAGCACGGCCAACCTGACGAATGTGGGCGGGAACGTTGTCACCCGAGGTGGCTTGACCCTGACGGCTGACGACTGGACCAACAGCAGTGTGATCCAGGCAGGGCGGTTGACGGTGAACGTCAACACTCTCAACCAAACGGCAGAAGGGCAGTTGCTGGCTTCCGATAGTTTGGTGGGTAAAGGTATTAACTGGTCCAACGATGGCTTGATTGCCAGTGATGGCAGCCTCAACGTGACGCTGGACGGGACCTATAGCGGTAGTGGCCGTATGAGTAGTTTGGGCGATCTGAGCCTGAGCGCCGCGCAATTAAAACTAAGTAAAACGACGAGTATTGGCGGTGGTGGCAACGCGACGGTCAACATCTCCGGAAGTGTGGATAACCAGGGGCGTTTAACCGCAACCAAGGATCTGAATCTGACGGCAGGCGCCATCAATAACTACGGCACGCTGGGCAGCGGTCAAAAACTTACCGCCACTACTGGCGCGCTACTTAACGACCATGCGCTGATTTTCAGTGGTTCGGACATGAGCCTGCGCGTTGATTCGCTGAGCAATAGCTACGCGGATATTTACAGCCTGGGCGACCTGAGCATCGACCGGGATGGTAAAGGCGGCGTTGCCCGCAGCATCATCAACAGCTCTTCGACCCTACAGAGTGATGGCAACCTGAGCCTCGCAGCGAGCACGATCAAAAATATCAGAGCGGTCTTGAACACCAGCAACCAAGACATTTATACCGCTCGGATTACCGAGATCGCTTGTATTGCGGGGTACGATTGTGACGGTGGTAAGGAAAACCATACTTGGGAGATTGCTCAACGCGAAAAACTTGAAGTCATTGAGGCCAGTGCAGCGTCCAGCATCACCTCAGGTGGCAATGTGACCATCAATGGTGGTGATCTCTCGAACCAAAGCAGCACCATTGCCGCCGCAGGAGAATTGTCGGTAACAGTCAACAATCTGGTCAACAGTGGTCTTGAAACGGGAGATATTGAAACTACCCGCGTGTTTGTATCAGAGAGAACCCGGCATCCAGAGAATTGGTATAACCCGGCAAACGCGTTCAACAACAAATATTGGTTCCAGAGCGCCGGCTATACGCCCAATGATTTGGGTGGGTTGCAGGCTGCAATGGGCAACTTTATAGCCATTACCGGTCCTCCGGTAGCTCCGAAGGGGATCGGGGAGCTGCCGCACCTTAGAACGACAAAAAAATTAGCAGATGGTGATCAGCGTTACGCCGCAGTGATTCAGGCCGGTGGGGCTGTCAACGTAACGGCGGGCAACAACATCGACAGCAGTGTGGTCCGTCCGGGCTATACCTATGTGGGTAGCGGCCCACGAACCGATACCAACGCCTCCGGTGCTGGCTTTTCAACCCGTATTACGCTTAACCAACAATTGCCGCCGGACCTGGCCCAGCAACAGGTCAATCCCCTGTCATTACCAGGCTTTAGCTTGCCCACGGGGCAGAATGGTTTGTTTCGCCTGAGCGGCCAGGGTGCTGCAACGCCAGCTAATCAAGGGCCACAAAGCTGGACCATGGGCGGGGCGTCCATCGACACTGCCCAGCGTGATCAAGCCGTGCCTGCCCGTGGTGGTAGGGATGTCCTAGTGAATGATGCCGCTCACATCGCAATGGCCACGCAAGAGCCGGTGCGCACGGCTGATCTGGCGACCTCAGTTGCAGCCATCATCGCGCCGCTGAACGTGGTCCCGATCGTAGATCCCATCACGGGTGCGGTAGTACCTGACCGCTCGAAGGTCGACGCTGTCGCCTCGACTACTCCGGTCGAAGGCTTGGCCACAGTGGCTGACACGTTGATCGTTAACCGCGTGCAGGGATTACCTGACGGCAGCTACGTCTCCAACCCCCACAAATACCTGATCGAAACTAACCCGGCTTTGACCGACCTGAAGCAATTCATGAGTTCGGACTATTTGCTGTCGAAACTGGGTTACAACCCGGATACCAGTTGGAAGCGTTTGGGTGATGGTCTTTATGAGGATCGGTTGATTCAGCAAGCCGTCATTGCTCGTACCGGTCAACGCTTCCTCGATGGGCAGACCAGCGACGCTGGGCAGTACAAATACCTGATGGACAACGCGATCGCCAGCAAGCAGCGATTGAACCTAGCGGTGGGCGTAAGCCTCACCGCCGAGCAAGTCGCGGCGCTGACCCACGATATCGTATGGATGGAAAGCGCCATGGTAAATGGCGAAAACGTCCTGGCACCTGTTTTGTATCTGGCCCAGGCCAATAACCGCCTGGGACCCAACGGCGCATTGATCGCCGGTAGCGACGTCAACCTGATTGCCGGAGAAAACCTCAACAACGTCGGCACCCTGCGTGCTACCAAAAACCTATCGGCCAGCGCCGGCGCCAACCTGGTCAACAGCGGCCTGATCGAAGCCGGTCATCGCCTGGACCTGCTGGCGGGCAACAACCTGGTCAACAAAGCTGGCGGGATCATCTCGGGGCGCGACGTGAGCCTCACGGCAGTTAACGGCGACGTGATCAACGAACGCACCGTCACCCGTCACGAGAGCAGCAACAGCGGTTATCGCACCGAACGCATGGACTTTGTAGACAGCGCAGCCCGCATCGAAGCGGCCAACAACCTGAGCATGCAAGCCGGACGTGACGTCAACAGCGTTGGCGGCGTGTTGAAAAGTGGTGCAGATACCACGATCAAGGCCGGTCGCGACGTCAACCTGATTGCCGCCGAGCAACGTAACGCCGGTGTGTCCCGGGACAGCAGTGTCACTCAATACGGCAATGTGATTGAAGCCGGGCGCGACTTCCGCGTGCAGTCCGGACGCGACATCAGCGCCATCGCCAGTCAAATCGACGCCAAGCGCGATGTTGCGATGGCGGCTACCGGCGACCTGACACTGGCTTCGGGCGCGAACGAACAGCACTCCTCGTTCAACAGCAAAAAGGTCAAGAGCCAGGAAGACCATGTTCAGCAGGTGTCCACCACGGTCAAGGCCGGTGGCGATGTGGCGCTGAGCGCGGGCGAGGACATGGCGTTGATCGCCAGCCGTGTAACGGCCGGGGATGAGGCGTACTTGTACGCAGGTGAAAATATTGAGCTCAAGTCCGCTGAGAATGAGGACTACAGCTTTTACAGCAAGACCAAAAAATCCTCCTCGGGCAAGAAATTCCGTCTCGATGAAACCGATAGCACCACCAACGTGGGCAGCCTGGTCGAATCGGGTGGCAATAGCACCGTGGTCGCTGGCAAAGATCTGCTGTTGGCCGGCAGCGCGGTGGCCGCTGACAAAGGTGCAGCGAAGTTGGTGGCGGGTGAAGACGTACAGATTCTTGCCGTAACCGACTCCGACAGTGCGCGCCATGAGCGCAAGCAAAGCAAGAGCAGTTGGGGCGGGTTCAAGTCGAGCAAAGTCCAGGACAAGGTCGACGAGACACGCACCACGGCGGTGGGCAGCATGGTCTCTGGTGAGACGGTCAGCGTTGCGGGCGCGCAAGACGTGACTGTGACGGGTTCGGCGCTGGTCAGTACCGGTGACCTGACTGTTCAGGCCGGGCGTGACCTGACCATCGATGCGGCGCAGAACACCTTCTCGCGCACCGACATGCACAAGGAAAAGAACCGCGACCTGACCGGTGTGTTGACCGGCAACAAGCTGGGCCTGGATGACATCACTGGCAATCAGCATCTGTTCATCAACAGCCAGAAGCACAATGGTACAGCGGCAGAAACTACCCTCACTGGCAGCACGGTTGGTTCCAGTGCGGGGAATGTGACGCTGGAGGCGGGGCGTGAAGTTAAGGTAGTGGCCAGTGATGTGGTCAGTACCAAGGACATGGATATCACCGGCTCCAATGTGACCATTGCTGCCGGGACTGAAACGGCTAACCAGACCAGTAAGGACAGTTCCAAAAGCTTGGCCGTGGGGCGTGTGATCGGCGGAACGGTCGTCGATACCGCCAGGAGCATCCGCGATGGCGTTGAAGCAGCCAACAATGCCGATGACCCTCGACTCAAAGCCGTGAAGCTGGCGCAGGTAGCCTTGAACACTTACAACCTGGGCGGCCAAATGGCAGACGCCAACGGTCAGGGTTCGGGTTTCAAGGACAAGCAAGGTGGCACGGCCAGTAATGGTTCGCTGATTAAAATTGGCACCGAGCTGGGCAGTACCCACAGCAAAAGCACCAGCGACTACCGCAGTGAAACGGCTAAGCAAAGCACACTCAACTCAGGTCAAAACCTGTCTGTTGTAGCGACGGGCAAGGCCGCCGAAACTCAGGGCGATATCCATGTCATCGGCAGCGAATTGAAGGCTGCCAATACCACGCTGGTCGCTAAAAACGACATCATTCTGGAAAGCGCGCAAAACACCACCGAGCGCAAAAACGACAGTAAAAACGACAAAACCAGCATCGGTGCCAGCTTCAATATCGGCGAACAAAACGGTTTCACCCTGGACCTTGGTGCGCAAATCGCCAAAGGCATGGGTTCCGGCAGTTCTGTGACTCAGGTTAACAGCAAGCTGGATACCGGTGCGCTGGTTCTGAGCAGTGGCCAAGACACCACCCTGGCCGGTGCCCAGGTGCGTGCTGACAGCATCAAGGCGGATATCGGCGGCAACCTCAATATCGCTTCGCGCCAGGATATCGACACTCAAAAGAGCAAGCAGAGCAGCGCCGGTGCTGGCGCGAGCATCTGTGTGCCACCGTTCTGCTACGGCACAACGGTAACGGCGTCCGGAAGCATGTCGGCCGGCAACATGAGCAGCGACTACAAGGCGGTCACTGATCAGACGGGGCTGTATGCGGGCAAGGATGGCTACACCTTGGACGTGGGAAAAAACACCACGCTACAGGGTGCCGTCATTGCGAGCGAAGCCAGCGCCGACAAGAACTTGCTGATTACCGATCGCTTGCTGACCAGTGACATCAAGAACACCAGCAAGATCAACAGCACTTCGGCAAGCGCAGGTATTGCCGGTGGGTCCAGCGGTATCGCAATGGGCCCGCCGATGGGCGCGGTGCTGAGTGAGTCCGACAGCAGCAAAACCCGGGCGGCGGTCAGCGAGGGCACGATTATTGTGCGTGATCCTGAGGGGGCCAACGACCTGGTGGGCCTCAATCGCGATACGCAAAACGCCAATAAGCACCTCGACAAGCCGGATGAAAAGGCCATGCGCGAACGCATGGACCTGATCAACAGCTCTGCGCAACTGGCCATAACGATCGGAAGCACCATTGGCAAGGCGAAGATCGACGAGTCTGAAGACCCCAACAGCGACGCTGGTAAAGCGGCTCGGCAGAAGTTGCTGGAGAGTGGCATCAGTGACCCGACCACCTTGCAGGTGAGGCAACAGGCTGAACGGGATTACGGCGTTGGCAGCAGTTTCCAGCGCACGACACAGACCGTGACGGCCATCGTGCAGGGGATTGCCGGTGGCAATGTGGGAGCGGCCATTGCGGGCGCATCCGCACCCCTCCTCGCGCAAAAAGTAAAAGACCTGACGGCAGGTGATGACGCCGCCAACCTCATGGCCCATGCGGTGTTGGGAGCGGTGTTGGCCAGGGCGGGTGGTAATTCGGCGCTGGTGGGGGCCGGTGGTGCGGTAGCAGCGGAAGCCACGGCGAGGTTGATTCGTAGTGAGCTGTACGGGAACGTCAGTAATGACGATCTGACTGCAGAGCAGAAGCAAACGATCTCTGCGTTGTCGACGTTGGCGGCGGGGGTTGCGGGTTCTGCGGTGGGCAAGGACGCGCTGAGTGCGGTGGCGGCGGCTCAGGTTGGGAAGAATGCGGTTGAGAATAACTTTCTAAGCTCTAAAGATGTGCTGAATCTGCACAAGGAACTTGAGGCTGCTGACAAAACCGGCGCTGACAAGCAGGATATCTACGAGAAGTATGCTGAGATCAGCAAGAAAAACAGAGACGAAGCGGTAGCGGACGATTGTTCCGGTAATCCGTTCTGCGCAAACGGAGCGCTGTCAGAGGTCGGGGCAGGTTCGGATGTTGCGAACACTCTGAAACGTCTTCCAGTATTTTCTAACCTGAGCAGTGACGACTTAGCGCAGCTTGACCGGTTCGTACTGGCCGAAAATGAGGACAGTGCCAGAGCTATTTACCAAGCGATACCGGATTATGTAAAGGTTGCTCTGAACGGTAAGGAAGCAGTAGAAGTTATAGGACTGGGCGCTGCAGTTGGTGGTAAGGCGTTGGCGGCACTGGGCGTGGTTGGTAAGGTTAAATCCGACCCCCTGCCGGGAAGTAAAATTGAACAAACACTTACCCCTGAAAAAAACTGGGAAAGCGCTCGAAACAAAGCATTAAGTATTGTCGGTAATTTAGGCTCAGATGCGAAACCTGTTATTGGACGACTAGAGGTAAGCGCAGGAAATGGGAAGGTTATCGGGCGCCAATCTAATGATGGTAAAGTAGGCTGGCGTGTTGATTATGACCCTGATAAAGGCACTCATATTAATATATGGGACTATTCTCAAGGTAAAGGGCCAGGTAAGGCAATAAAGCAGGTTGTACCGTTTGAGGGTAATGAGAAAGCCTTTGAGACGATATTGAAACAGTTGAATAGGTAACGATATGACTTTGTTTGAAGAGTGCAAAGAAGCACTTCGTGCAGATTTCAATGTTGTTGAAGGTCAAGCTCGTCAAGAAGCTATCGATATTTTATATAGCTATCCCTTTTCGCGCGGGAGGGTGGATTGGTCCGAAATTAATTTTTCGGATTATGAGAGTATCGATGCTCTATTGAGTGCAAATCCTACGATAAATAACGATGTGTTCGTTTTTGTGGACGATGCGAGCATCCCTGTTTTTAGGACGGGACTAATTTTGATTTCCGAAAATATTTATGATGTTATATCTCTGTCGCCAAAATTATTCATTTTTAATAATGAGGTGATATTGGAACCCCTGTTTCCAACTGAAATGTTTCGGTTAGGTGTAAAGTCTAATGCTCCGTAGAGCAAGTCTTGGCCACGGTGCAAGGTATTTTTTATAGATACACCAGTGGCTTTTTAGTTATCAGCTGAATATTCAACTGGTAATCACATGCATCTTCCGCGAAAGGGGGGGCAGATTTATTTTCAGCTGCCATACAAGGTACCGGTCACGATCGAGGGCGTGTTGTACACCCCGCGCTTTATGTCAGGTGGCAGTGCTGAACGTATCGCGGTCGGCGCCAACGTCGACCTGGCTGACGTCAAGACGCTGAAGGGTACTGTGGGGGTGTGGGACAAGTTGGTTGAACGCCTCAAAGGTCAAAGGTGGTTAGCATGATCGCGAACCTATACAAATATCAGCACGGCATTGGCCTGGTCTTACTCCTGGCTGCGCTACTCAATGGCTTTCTACGATTTGACGGTAACTGGAAGCGCTTTTTCCTCATGGTGCTGGTGCAGTTGTGGTTTGGCCAGGTGGTCTACAGCTATGCGCGAGGCGCCAGGGTGGCCATCGCGCCGGGCGGCATGAGTAAGGATGCCGACCCGGAGTGGCGAGCGGCGTTGGCCGGCTTCGCCCTGTTTTTATACGGGGTCGTATTTTTTTTGAGTTTTTGATCCTTGCATGGCCCATGTATCTATACGGAAAACCCTTATGAGAAAAGTTGCCTTTATCCTCTCGGCCCTGATCCTCGCGGGCTGTCACTCCAATGCTCGCGACTCGTCATCCAGCCTGCTCAAAGACGGCGTGCAGTTGCAGCAGAACAAGGTCGTGGCCGATGCCGAGCAAGCCAAGGTGATCATGCGGGCCACCGGTTTTACCTACCCTGTGCAGTTCTCCGTGCGCCGTGGCGGTGATGCCGATCAGCGGCCGGAGATCCTCGGCATGGTGGTGGATTCGGGCCGGGGCAAGGTGTTCGGTTGGATCGCCAAGATGAGTGAGGTTGTCAACAGCGCGGCGGTCAAGCGCTTCCCGCAGTTAGAAGTGTTGGCTGATCCGGGGCAGACAATCGAGGTGTTGGGTGAGTCGCGGGTGTATGACTCGAACTACTACCGCTACGCCGAAAAAATTGTCTACGCCTGCGGTCCTATGAGCTCGGAGTTCAAGCCGCAGAAGCAGAAGGTTTACCTGGTGGAGTTCGTGATCGTCGGCGCGGGCTGTGAGCAGCATGTGTATGACATCACCGACCCCGCGCAGCGTATTCCCGTCCTCGCACTTACAAGAATGGACCGCCAAAAAAGGGAATAGATTTGAATGGCACTTACTTAGCATTTACGGCTATCCATTTTGCTAACCCCTGCCATTTATAAAGGCTGCACATCAGAGATGTATGGCATCCCTGCGATACATCCCTTATTCCGCTCCTCCAAAAGTTTCACTCCAACAAATCAAAACACTCAATAAGGACATTCCGTGCTCCAAACCTTCTTCAAAACCGGCGCACTCCTCATGGCATTGTCCCTGACCGGCTGCGTCTCCTACACCGTCACCGGTCCATTGAGCGCTCCTCCGCACCCCGCAAAGGTCAACAGCCCCCGAGCCGCGCAAATCGCCGACGTTTCTGTCGCCATCCCTGACACTGACGACGCCACCCGCACCGCCATCAGCCGTTCACTCACCCATCAGCTCAACCAGTACGTCAAGGCCGGTGGCTATTTCAAGGATGTCACCGAATACCCGGTGCGCCTGGGCGAGAACGATGTGGTGCTCAAGTTCAACATGACATCGCTCAAGGGCCATCGCGCGCCGCACCCTGCTTACATCCCGGGGGCTTTATTGACGCTGACGATGTGGATTTGGGTAAACGGGCCCATCTACGTCGATAGTTTCGATATGGCCGGTGATCTGGCGATCGTTGACCGTAACGGCAAAGAACTGGCCGCCGCCAAGGAGCAGATCAAGTTTGAGCACAATGTGGGGCTTTACGGACGGGAGTATTGGTCGCCGGTGATGGGGGTCAAGAAGTTGAATGAGCTGGTTTCAACGCTGCTCGATAACGCCACGGCAAAGTTGGCACAACCACAACTTAAGGAAGAACAAAAATGATCGGTTCAATCAAGCACTGTGTGGTGCTCGCTGCGGTTCTGTTGTCTGGCTGCGTGACGTATTCGCAAAGCGAGTTACCTCCCGTGCAGGCGTGGCCACCCACGGCCAATGTGCCGCAGCAGAAGCTGAAGGTGTTCGTGCGCACCACGGTCATGAATCAGGTCAACGGTGGGCCGGCCAATACGGCTGCGGGGGCTGCGGCAGCGGTTGGGGAAGCGACGGTAGCCGAGGGCTTTCGTGAATCTGGGCGTTTTGCGTGGGTGAGTACGGATAAGGCCGAGGCGGATCTCTATGTTGAGGCCACCTTGTACAACAACGAACAGTTCAGCATGGCGTCGGCCATCATCACCGGGGTGACGTTTTTCATTATCCCTTCTACCGCGAAGAACACCTTCACCCTGGAGACTGTATTCAAGGACAAGGACGGCAAGGAGCTGGGCCGCGTGCGCAAGAGTGAATCACTGCGTACCTGGATGCAGTTGCTGTTGATCGTTGCCGTGCCTTTCCGCCAGGACACCCATGAGGTGGTGCAAGCCCTGACCCGCAGCACGTTGGATGAGGCGGTGCAGCGGCGCTTGTTGTAGTCGATTGTTTTATACCTCTAATCGCCAGGGTTCATGGCGATGCCATCTGTCGTACATGGAGTTTTCAAATGAAGCGAAATCCGTTCAAGCAAAAACTGTTGGCCGTAGTGGTCGGTGCAATCAGCAGCCAGGCATTGGCCGTTGAAGTGGATCTGGGTCAAGGCAAAACCTCATGGAAGGGCGAGACGTTTAACGAGTCTCTGACCTTCACCGGGAGGCTGACTGAAGCAACCAATCAAACGCCCACCCCTGAATCTGGCACTACTGCGTTGATGGGGGTCAGTGTTTCCAATACCAGTATTCAAGGTTCGCTGATCAATCGTGCTGATATTGTGATGACCTCTGACGGACGTTCCATTCGGGCGTTTGCCGTGGACCCATTCGGTTTTGCAAACGACGGATCAACCCCTAGTACGATTACGGGCGATCTGATTCAGGCCGGTAACATCACCATGAACAATGGCGGTTACGAAGGTTTTGAGATCGGTGATGCCGTGATTGGTGGCAGCGTAATCAACTCCGGCACCATTAAAACAACTCCCGTTGTATCGGGCACTTCTGCTTTTGGTGGCACGGTTGGCGGCGAGGGTATGTTCCTGCATAACACCCAAGTGGCAGGCGACGTTGCTAACACGGGCGTGATCGAGGTGGTCGGCGATGAAGTAGTGGCGCTGGCAGTGGATGGCCCGAGTGATTTCCCGATCAGTATTGGCGGCAAAATCATCAACTCCGGGACTATCAATGCAACGGGCCAGCGCGCCTGGGGCATAGAGGTGGAAACCACAACAAGTGCACTGCGTATCGAAAACAGTGGCCTGCTGTCTGTGAACGGCGCAGATGCTTCCGGTATTGTTTTTTATGCAGGCACCGTCGACTCCATCCTCAACACCGGCACCCTCGAAGCCAACGGTACAAACGCCAAAGCCTTTGACTTAAAAGGCGCCACCTTCACCCAAAACAGCCCCACCGGCTCCCGCGGCATCATCAATCGCGGCACGATCGTCGCCGATGGCACGGCCATCTCTGTTGACGCAGCCGAGCAAACTTCCATCTTCGAAATCAACCAACAAGCCGGTGAAATCCGCAGCAATTCCGGCATTGCCATCGACGCAGCCAACCGCGCCACTCTGAACTGGACCGGCGGCAAAATCGTCGGTGATGTGCTCAACGTCAACGCAATGAACATCGCCGGCCAGGCTGACTTTTCCGGCAGCCGCATCATCGCGCCGGTGTCGATCAACTCGGGCTCTCTGAACCTGTCGGCCCCTGGCACTGTGCTCACCGGTGACCTCAACGTCGCCAGCGGTGCAGGCATTGATATGCGCCTGGCCAACAGCGTAGTGCCGACCACGCCGTACCTGACGGTCAACGGTGCGGCGAATTTCGCCCAGGCATCGAAAGTGACCTTGAGCGCCACCCCTGGCGATTTCACCGCCGTGCCAAGCGGCACCGAATACACCTTGCTGCAAGCCAGCAGTGTGCAGAACAACGGCCTGTCGGTCGCCAGCACTTCGTCGTTGCTGGATGTGCTGAGTTACTCGGCCGACGCGCAAACGGTCAAGGCCGTGGTGGGTTTGAAGAGCAATCAGCAAGTGCAAGAGGAACTGACCGGCGCGGGCGTCACTGAGCCGGTCGTTACTGTGGTCAACGAAGCAAAAAATGATGTGCTCGGGCAGTTGGCAACAGATGATCCAGTGTTCCAGGCCTTGGCCAACGCGGGCACCGCGCAGCAGTTGGCGCAGGTGGGCGAGCAACTCAAGCCGGACGTCAACCGTGGCGCGCTGGACGTGGCCTTGTCGGGCCAGACGGTGGTCAATGGCGCGATCCTCAATCGCCTCTCGGGCCAGCGTGATAATCGCGAAGCCGTGGGTGTGTGGTTGCAAGGCTTGAGCAGCAACATGGATCAGGATGGCCGTAGCGGCGACAACGGTTATTCGGCCAACAGCAGCGGTATGGCGGTGGGTGTGGATGGTCGGTTGAACGACAGCACCACGGTGGGTGTGGCTTACAGCTACCTCAATTCCAACATCCATTCGGACCTGGGCACCAAGACCGACGTGCAGGGCCATGCGCTGTCGTTGTACGGCAACTGGTCGCTGCAGAACTGGTTCGTCGACGGCAGCCTGAGCTACGGCCATAACGACAATGACAGCAAGCGTCGTGTGGCGGGTACTACCGCCAAGGGCAGCTACGACAGCAATGTGTTGTCGGCCAGCGTACTGGGCGGCTACAGCTTCAAGCTGTCGGATGCTGCCGTGATAGAGCCGCGAGTGGCGGCGCGTTATTCCAACGTGCGCATGGACAGCTTTACCGAGAAGGGCTCTTCGGCGGCGCTGAGCACCGGCTCGCAACGCTATGAAGTGGGCGAGTTGGGCGCGGGTGTGCGCTTGGCCGGCAACTTCCCGTTGGCCACCGGCAGCCTGCAACCGGAAGCGACCTTGATGGCCTACCACGACCTGATGGGCGACCGCGTGGCGCAAACCTCCAGCTTTGTGCTGGGCGGTTCGGCGTTTACCGTCACGGGCGCTTCGGTCGCACGTGACAGTTACGAGGCCAGCCTGGGCCTGAATTATCAGGTGTCGGCGCTGACGGTGGGCGCCAGCTATACCCGCCAGGCGCGTAGCGGGTTTGATGCTGATGGGGTGATGGTCAAGGCGCGTTACGCGTTTTAGGGTTCAACCCGAACAGGGGCTCTTTGCGAGCCCCTGTTATCCCCAAAAGCAATAATCTTTTTTTCTTGAAATTTGCTCGCCGATATTTTGGTTTTTTTAATTTTTACTCGACGTTTTTTCACAGTCCCCACCCTAATACGCAATTTCCCGCACCCTTTCTTTGTTTAGTATTGGACCTAGTGGCTACTGAGTCCCAATGGGTCACTCTGTTCAAAAAAAGGAGAAGCGACATGATGCCCAAGGATCCTTCCAGCAGTGGCCGGCCTGACCTGCTCGCGGCTTGCTGAAATGAACGTGCATACCCCGTTGGCGGCCCTCGCCGGTAACTATCTTCACGGCGACATTGTGGCTGCTCACCGACATGACGAGGGTCAGTTGGTCTATGCCATCAACGGTGTGATGCTGGTGTCGGTGCAGCAGACAACCTGGGTGCTGCCTTCCGGGCACGCCCTGTGGGTGCCCCCGGCGATGGAGCATCAGATCCGCATGACCGGCGAGGTGCGTATGCGCACCTTGTTGATCTCGCCGGGGGCGCATCGCGGCTTGACGCATGAGTGTCAGGTCATAAGGGTTTCGCCGTTGTTGCGCGAGCTGATTGTTGCCGCGGGCGATGAGCCTGACAGTGAGCCGGCGTTGCTGCGCCATCTACAGATTGTCGATCTGATTTTCTCCGAGCTCGACCGCGCGAAACGGGTGCTGGCGCATGTGCCGATCCCGGATGAGCCGCGGCTCAAGGCGCTGTGTGCCGACTTTATCGACAACCCTTCCCAGGAATCGACACTGGAGAGTTGGGCGGCGCAACTCAATATGAGTTCACGCACCCTGGCTCGGTTGTTCCAGAAAGAGCTGGGTATGAGTTATGGCGAGTGGCGCAAGCGCACGCGGTTGCTGCTCAGCATGCAGCGGCTGGCCTGTGGTGTGTCGATCCTGGAAGTGGCGCTGGAGCATGGTTATCAGAGCCCGAGTGCGTTTACTGCGATGTTCAAGCGCACTATGGGTTACCCCCCGAGTAACTGTCGATTGGTGTGATTTGACTTGGCGATAGGCTTCCCTGTCAGCCTCGGTTCAAATGTGGGAGGGGGCTTGCCCCCGATGGCGGTAGGTCAGTTACAGATTTGCTAACTGATACTCCCTCATCGGGAGCAAGCCCCCTCCCACATTTGCCCCGAGTACTGCCAAGCCACCCCGCACCTTGTCCCAATCAAAACGATGGTTGTCCGGAACTCGAGAGATTCGTACCTCGTTGCGCTCTTACCCTGGGTCTCTACTTGGCCTTCTGGATTTCTTCGATGGGTTCGCCTTCTTTTCCCCCATGGCATGGCCGTGTTGCGCTGCTGGGCATTGCGCTGGCGTTGTCGGCGGGTTGTTCGTCCTGGGTTGCTCACCCGCCTGCACAGTCACATCCAGAGCGCATCAATGCCCTGAGCCACTTGCCGCAAGGTGTATCGGCCCAGGCGTTACCCGAGCGCTGGTGGCAGTTGTACAACGACCCGAAACTCGATGGGCTGGTGCAGCAGGCATTGCTGCACAACCGTGACCTGGCGGCAGCCCAGGCCCATGTGCAGGCGATGCTGGCCGGGATCATGCAGGCTGATGCCGAGCGTTGGCCGGCCACCCAGGCGTCACTGGGGGCGGCTTATGGCAAGACCGCCGATGATCAGACCCTGGCCAAGGCCACCGATAGCCATGCGCCGTCAGAATGGGCGTTCAACCCCGGCATGGAATTGGCGTATCAAGTGGATGTGTGGGGCCAGGTTCAGCGCACGATCGAACGAGCCCAGGTGCAAGCCGCGGCGGCGCAGGACGCCGAAGACCTGTTGCGCATCACGGTCGTGGCGCAAACCACCCGCGCCTATGTGAATGCTTGTGCCCTCGGTGCTCGTGCCAAGGTCCAGCGTCATTCATTGGACGTGGTCGGGCGCAGCCTGGTGTTGATCGATCGCCAGCGCCAGGCCGGTGTGGTGACGGACCTTGAATACACGCGTATGCAAGCCTTGCAGGGCGAAACCCAGGCCTTGCTGCCGATGCTGGAGGCGCGTCGACAGGCTGCGCTGTATGAACTGGCAATGCTGACCGGCGTGGCTGATTTGGAACAAGGCGCTGGCGCTGCGAGCTGTGAGGTGGTTCCACACCTCAATGCCGAACTGCCGGTGGGCGATGGCTGGCAATTATTGGCGCGCCGCCCCGATATCCGTCAGGCCGAGCGAGCGTTGCAGGCGGCCACGCTGCAAGTGGATATCGTCCAGGCCGACCTGTACCCGAAGGTGACCTTCGGCGCCTCGGTGTCTTCATCGGCCAACAGGCCCCATGAGCTGGGCGACAGCAGCGCGGTGATGTTCGGCATCGGCCCGCTGATCACCTGGCAGTTCCCCAATTGGCGCGCCAACCGCGCACGGGTCAGCCAGGCGCGGGCGCTTGAGCAGGTGGAGGTGGCGCAATTCGAGGCCAGCGTACTCAAGGCGCTCAAGGAGGTGCGCCAGGCCCTGGCCTTGTATGACGGCGAACGCCAGCGCCACGCGGCCTTGAGCCAGGCACTGGACAGCAGCCGCCACGCCTACAGGTTGGCCCAATTCAACTATGACGCCGGGTCTATCGACTTTCTGGATGTGTTGGACAGCGAACGTGAACTGATCCGCTTGCAGGCCACTCGCGCCGACGCCGACGGCCAGTTGCTGCAACGCCAGATCAGCCTGTTTCGGGCGCTTGGCGGTGGTTGGCAGCCTTCAGCGCCCACCCACGCTCACACCACTTTTTCCGGTACCCAACCATGAATATCGCCGTTGATGAAAAAACTGCTGTCCAGGATGAACAGGCGAATACGCGCAACCCACGTCGCAAAAGGCATCTGCTCCTGCTGGGCGGCGCTGCGCTGTTGATCGCTGCGCTGGTGTTCGGCGTGTACTGGATGACGGTCGGCCGCTACCTGGAACAGACCGATGATGCGTATGTGCGCGCCGACTGGATTCCCATCAGCCCGAAGGTCTCAGGCTATGTGGCCGAGGTGGTGGTAGAGGACGATCAGCCCGTCAAGGCAGGGGATGTGCTGGTGCGCATCGAGGACCGTGACTACCAGGCCCGCTTGGCACAAGCTCGTGCAGAACTGGCCGAGACCCAGGCCTCGGTGGCAGCGCAAGAGGCCAACCTGCACGTCACCGATAGCCTGATCGCCCAGCAAAAAGCCGGCGTTGCCCAGGCTGAGGCTCACGCCCGCAGTGTGGCCGCAGAATTGCGCCGCGCAAGCCTCGACCAGCGCCGCTACGAAGGCTTGGTGCGCGACCACGCCGCCAGCGCCCAGCGCCTGGAAACGGCGGCCGCCAGCTACACCCAGGCCAATGCCGCGGTAGAAATTGCCAAGGCCATGCAACGCCAACAGGAAACCCGCTTGACCGTGGCCGTCACCCGACGCCAATTGGCCGAAGCTTCGCTCCAGCAGCAGATTGCCCGGCGCAGTCAGGCCCAGGCGCAGTTGAACCTGGCGACCCATGCGCAGGAAGACACCTTGATTCGCTCGCCCATCGACGGCGTGGTAGGGCAGCGCAAAGTGCGCACCCGCCAGTACGTCGCGCCAGGCTTGCCGCTGCTGGCAGTGGTGCCCTTGCAGCAGGCCTACGTGGTGGCCAACTACAAAGAAACCCAATTGCGCGATATGCGTGCCGGCCAACCGGTGGATATCAGCGTCGACAGTTATTCGGGACGCAAGCTCAAAGGCCATGTGGTGAGCTTCTCGCCAGGCTCCGGGGCGGTGTTCGCACTGTTGCCGTCGGATAACGCCACCGGGAATTTCACCAAGATCGTGCAGCGCTTCCCCGTGAAGATCGTCATTGATGAGCATGACGAAGGCGGACCTATTCTGCCGGGCATGTCGGTGATCACCACGGTGGACACTCGCGCAGATAAGCAGGGCGCTGCACATGACTGAAGCGGCTGAAAAGAGCGTCTCCTTTCGCGCCTGGGTGGCGGTAATCGGGGGGCTGTTCGGCTGTTTCATGGCCGGCATGAACGTGCACGTGACCAGCGCCGCGCTGCCGGAGATCGAGGGTTCCCTGGGGGCGACGTTCGAGGAAGGCTCGTGGATCTCCACCGCCTATCTGGTCGCGGAGATTGTGATGATCCCGCTTACCGCGTGGCTGGTGCAGGTGTTCTCTCTGCGGCGTGTGATGCTCGTGGGCTCGTTTGTGTTTTTGGTGGCGTCCATTGCCTGCTCCTGGGCGCCCAACCTTGCGGTGATGATCATCATTCGAGTGATCCAGGGCGCAGCCGGCGCGGTACTTATCCCCTTGTCATTCCAGTTGATCATCACCGAGCTGCCGCCAAGCAAGATTGCCATGGGCATGGCCTTGTTCGCCCTGTCCAACAGCGTTGCCCAGGCCGCCGGGCCGTCCATCGGCGGCTGGCTGACCGATGCCTATTCCTGGCGCTGGATCTTTTACCTGCAACTGGCCCCTGGCATTCTCTTGCTGTTGGCGGTGGCATGGTCCATCGATGCCAAACCCATGCAGTTGAGCCTGCTCAAGCGCGGCGACTGGGGCGGCATCATCGCCATGATCGTCGGCCTGGGGGGCTTGCAGATTGTGCTGGAAGAGGGCGGGCGCAAGGACTGGTTCGGCTCCGATTTCATCGTATGGATGTCGCTGGTCGCAGGCGTTGCCCTGGTGTACTTCGTACTGTCGCAGCTGTATGGCCGCCGCTCTTTTATCAACCTGCGCCTGCTCAAGAGTTACAACTTCGGAGTGGCCAGCGCGGCGATGTTCATCTTCGGCGGGGCCACGTTCGGCCTGGTGTTCCTGGTGCCCAATTACCTCTCCCAGTTGCAGGGCTACAACGCCCGGGAGATTGGCATCAGCCTGATCGCCTACGGCATGGTGCAACTGGTACTGGCGCCGTTCATGCCGCGCCTGATGAAGTGGCTCAACCCGAAACTGATGGTCGCCAGCGGCTTTTTCATCATGGCCCTGGGGTGTTACCTCGGTGCGCACCTGGATGTGGATAGCGCCGCCAACGTGATTATTCCATCCACCGTGGTGCGGGGTATCGGGCAGCCGCTGATCATGGTGGCGCTGTCGGTACTGGCGGTGTCCGGGCTGGCCAAAGACGAAGCCGGCTCTGCCTCGGCGTTGTTCTCCATGCTGCGTAACCTTGGCGGTGCCGTGGGTACGGCAGGCCTGACGCAGATCGTCGCCCTGCGCGAACGCTTTCACTCCGAGCGGGTAGGGGAGTCGATCACACTGTTTTCCCCGTCCTTGCAGGAACGCCTGCGCGCCAGCATGGCTGACAGCGAGGGTTTTATCTTCAACCAACTGTTGCCCGCTCAACAGCAGGTTATCGAGGGCTTGATCCACACCGTGCGTCGCGAGGCGTACCTGATGGCCTACAGCGATGCGTTCTATGTGTCCTGTATCGCGTTGATCTTGTGTGGTGTCGCGGCCTTGGCATTACGGCAGTCAGCCAAGAACACATAACCACGCCAAGGAGGTGTTGAACTTGTACAGCCCACTGCGTTTGATTGGAGCCCACTATCTGCCCCCCGGAAAAGAGGAGCTCTCTCATGCAACAACCCGATACCCTGGTCCGTAACCCGCTCGGCAACCCTGTAGTCGCCCGCGTCACCGTGAATGGCGATGCGCGCAGCGTGTGGAGTATCGTCGGAGATTTTGCGGGTTTCGCGAAATTCATTCCGGCGTTGTCCCATATCGAAATGACGGGCGAGGGTGTGCGTTCGGTCCGCAAGAAACTGTTCAAGGACGGCAACGTGGTGATTGAGCAACTCAACACCCGTGACGACCAAGCCATGACGATGACCTGGTCACTGATTTACACCTCACTGAATATCGGCAACCTGTGGGCGCTGATGGAAGTAGCGCCGCAAGGCCCGAACCAGAGCCTGGTGACCTGGACCATCATTGGCCAGCCCTGCACTGGCGGCAAGGTGGATCTGCCGGCGTTCGAAGCGTTCCTGCAAGGCTTTGCCGATGATGCGATGAAGAACCTGCAGGCGCTGTTCAACTGACATAGAACGAGCAGGCAGTGGCTGATTCCGTGGCGAGGGAGCTTGCTCCCGTTGGGGCGCGAAGCGGCCCTGAGAAATAGGACTGCTGCGCAGTCCAGCGGGAGCAAGCTCCCTCGCCACAGAAGCATTCTGCTGTTTTAAGCGTTAGTTGACGGCCTGATCAATCCCCGCCTGCAAGGCCTGGCTCTCTCGATGGCCACCGGCGCGCAGAAGGCCCAGGTTCAAGGCTTGATCCTTGCGCGTGGCGTCGTCCTGTTTCTGGGTCAGTTCGTCCTTGGCCCCGAGTGCGAGGTTGACCGGTGATTTGGAGACATTCAGCCCGACATCGGCGCGGTAGTCGCTGCCTGCCAGTGTGGTTGCGGTGACCCTGGAACCGCCCAGCTCGACCTTGCCATGCTCGGCACTGATCCGCGCACCCGTGAGGCGCGTATCACCACCGACCTGCAGGCTGACGCCCTGGCTGCCGCGAATACCTGACGCCTGAGCGACGCTGTCCTTGATCACATGGCTGACGTCCAGGTTCAGGGTCGGGGTGTAGTTGGTGTTGCCACTCTTGTCACCGAACAACACGCTTTCAGCCGTATCGGCCACCTTGCTGCCGGTGGTGTTCTTGCCGCTGACAACGTAGCTGTCGCTGGTTGTTGGCCAGACCTTGTCGTTGAAGCCCGACAGGCGCGTGCCCAGCGCATCCTTCTTGTCTGCCAGGTAAGCCTTGGCCTTGTCCACGCGGGTGCCGAAGGCGCCGCGGGGTTCGGGGTTCACGTCGTAACTGCCGCTGCGGGTGAGTTTTTCTTCGAGGCGTTCCTTGGCGTTGACCACGCTGTCGAGCACTTTGTCCTTGGCCGCAGCCAGGTGCCCGGTGCCCTTGTCGACCACGTTCTCCAATTTGTCGCGATGCTTGTCGAACGCGCCTTCGGCCTTGGCTTTTACGGTGTCCTTGAGCGGGCCGCTGGCCTTGGCGAGTTTATCGACCACGCCAGGCTGGTTTTTCTCGACATCCAGTTTGGCATCGACATGAACCTGGGTGCTGTTGACCTGGTCCTTGCGGCTTTCTACAACGAGGTCGCCGCCTACCTTGCCGCTCACCTGCTCGGCGTCGATGCGTGCGCCCGCCAATCGGGTATCGCCGGCACTGTTGATGACCACGGTATCGGCCTTGATCAGGCTGTCGTGCTGGGTGGTGCCTTGCACGTGATCCACATCGACCTTGGCCCGCGCATTGATGCCGCGTTGGGTCTTGGGTGTCTCGTGTTCACCGGCGTCGGCCAAGGTGGTCTTGCCCACACTGGCGCCCGCGCCCAGGGTCACGCCCCAGCTGTCATGAGCCTGGGTCGACTGTGCCGACTCCTGCAGGACGCCGCCGTTTTGTGCGTCTAGATTGACGCTGGCCGCGCTGACCTGAGTACCCTGCAAGTGAATGGCATCGGCTGCATCGGCACCGCTGGCGAGGCTGACCTTGCCGTTGCTGTGCAGTTGCCCGACGACTACGCCCTGGTCATCTTCGGCCACCTTGCCGATGTTGAAATTGGCGCTGAGGTTGCCGGTCTTGCTGCTGCTTTCGGCGCTGCTGGTTTTGCCGGCGCCAAGGGTCAGGCCGCCGCCCAGGTTGCTGCCGTTGCTGACGTGGCGGTGGGTGGCGGCTTGCAGGTCCAGCTTGCCGCCGGCATTGAGGCTGATATCGCCGGTCTTGGCGGTGCCGGAGCCGATCTGCGTGCCTTGCAGGGTCATGTCGCCGCCGCTGCCGAGTTGGATCGGCCCGTTGCCCTGGAGCGTCGCGACGCGGGCCTGGCTGTCCTGGGTGTCGAGGCGCTGGTTATCCAATTGCACACCGGCACCGAGGTTGATGTTGGTGCCATTGGCGCCGGGCGCTGTGCCCACGGTCAATGACGCGTTACCGCGCAACGTGCTGCTGGTGTTGCTCTGGGTGTCGTTAGCCTGGTTGAGCGCCAACTCACCGCCGGTCTTGAGGTTGACGCCTGCCTGGCCGCCGTTGAACTGGCTGCCTTCATAACTTGCATCGCCCTTGGTCTGGAGGCTCACGCCCTGGGTGCCCGCGTAGCTGCCGACCACTGCCGTGCTGCTGGCTTGGCGTACATCACGGCTGCCGCCGCTGCCGCTGCCGCGTACATTCACGTCCTCGCCGGTGGTGGTGTAGACCCGCACGCCGACCTTGGCGTCCACGCCTTGCTCGCTGCTGCTGTGGGTATTGGCTGCCGCCTTGGCGATATGCTCGCCGGCATTGATGGTCAGCCCGCCATCGGTGGCGCGGTACTGCGTGCCCTCATCCTGCAACTTGCCGGCGCTATCGACCTGCACCGTGGCGCCACTGAATTGGCTGACCACGGCGGTGTTGTCCTGCGTTGTGCCGGTTTTGTTCGTGTGGCCAACTTCCACATCCAGGCCGACATTGGGTTGCTCGAACGCATCCAGCAAACCGGGCTGATGGAACTTGGCCTGGGCCACACCCTCGACGGCTTTTTCGATCGGGCGGGTAATGCCTTTGTATTCGACATTGGCGCCGACGTCGGCGGTCCAGCCGTTTTGCTTGTGGGTACTGGTCTCGGTGGAATGGGCGGCCAGGTTGTCGATCTGGCCCGCGTTGACGCGCAGCTCGGCGCCGGCCTTGGCCTGTGCACCCTCGCTGGTGAAGGTGTTGCCAGCATTGATGGTCAGCTTGCCGGTCGCGGCCACGGCGCTGGTTTGCGCGGTGGTTTTTTCAGCGGTGTCGTGGTTGCTCTGGTGGCTGAACTGAGCACCATTGCCTGCCCGATCAATGCCGCCGGTGTAGTAGAAACTGCCGCCGGTGGTGGTCTTGTCTACGGCTTCGGTGCGCTGGTCATGGGCGGCCAACAGCTCGACGTTTTTGCCGCTCAGGCTGGCATCGCCTTCGGTTGCCTGGAGGTTGGAGCCGCTGATGCTGACGTCACCACCGGCGTTAACCGCCACACTGGCGCCGTTGATGCTTGAAGCCTGCTGCCGGGTGGTGTCGGTCTGGCGGGTTTGCTGCTGGTCTTCATAGCTCAGGCCTGCACGGTACTGGCGGCTGACACCTTCAGTTTCCTTGGCGTAGCCATCGAAGCCGCGGGTATGGGTACTGGTGGTGTCGTGGGCGGTGTTCTGCGCCGCAGCGACCTTGATATCGCCCTTGGCATTCGCTTGCAGTTCACCCGCGGCGGACACCTGGGAGCCACTGACCGTGATGTCCTTGGCGCTTTGCAGCTTGAGGTTGCTGTCCGAGCGCAGGTTACTTGCAACCACGGTGCTGTCCTTGAGGTTCTTGCGGCTTTCATCCTTGGAGATGCCGAAGAACTTACTGTCATTGCTGTAGCGGTTGTCGTGGGAGGTGTCTTGTACGCCGTCGATCATCAGCGAGCCTTTGTCGCTGATGACACTGGCCTGCTTGCCGCCTCGGGCCTGGCTGCCGCTGATGCGCACGTCGTCTGCCTGGACGATCAGCTTGCCGTCGGCATTCACCTTGCTGGCGGTGTTCAAGGTCTTGCCCTGGTTGCCGTCGCCGTTCTTGCCGAAGAAGCTGCCGCCGGTGAGGTCGCCTGCGTAGGTGTTGTCACTGCTGCTTTGGGTGCGGCTGGCGCTGGTGATGTCCACTTGGCGGCCTGCCAATTGGATGTCCCCTGGGGTTTTCAGCTCGGCGCCCTGCAATTGCAGTTTCTGTTTACTGGTCAGCTCCAGCGTGTGGCCGGCCTTGAGGCTGCTGGTGATGCTGCGCTGTTCGCTGCTGGATTTGTCCCAGTTGGCTTTCCACAGGTGCTTGCGATGGTTGCCATGGTCGCGGGTCTCATGGGTTTCGGTAGCGGCGGTCACCTGCAGGTCGGCGCCGCTGTTGACGCGCAAGGCGTAGCCCGCTTCGACGTGGCTGGCTTTGATGTCGGCCTTGGCGCCGGAAGACAATGCCGCGTCCTGTTGGGCGACGAGCGTGTTGCCGTGCTGGCGGGAATCCTTGTCGGTGGTGGTGCGGTCGTAGGTTTCGTAGGTGAACAGCAAGTTGCTGTTGTCCCACTGTTCACGCTTTTCCTGAAGCCTGCGGCTTTCCAGGCTGCTGAGGGTCAGGTTGCGCCCGGCATCCAGCTTGACGTTGCGCCCGCCTACGTCAGTGGCGGCCAGGTTCAAGTCCTTGGCGCTGTGCAAGTCGACGTCGCCCTGGCGGCTCTGCACCCCGGCGCGGGTGGCGTCGAGGCTGTTGGCGTGGACTTGGCCGCTGACATCGAGGTCACCGGCCGAGCTGATCTTTACACCGTCAGTGCCTTGCACCTGCACACCACCCACACGTACCCCGGCCCCTTCGGCGGTGCTGATGATATTGATGCGCCCGGCCTGCATCGCGCCGAACAAGCGTGCGTCGATGCGTTGCTCCTGGGCCTTGCCGGCGGGGTCGACCTGGCGTACTTCGCCGCTGGCGAAATCCACCTGGTTGCGACCGACCGTGAGGTTCAATTGATCACGGGCACTGAGGCGACCCTCGCTGTCGATGCGTGGTGCGATCAGCTTGATGGAACCCTCGCGGTTGTGCAGGCCCTGGCCCTGGATCGTCAGTTGGCCGTTGGCATCGCGGGTGCTCAAGGCTTGCAGCTTGCCGTCGTTGAGTTCAGGGCGGCCGACCACCAGGTTGGCATTGGGCGTGTTGATGAAGCTGCCGCCATTGACCGAAATGCCGTTGGGGTTGGCCAGCACATAATCGGCGGCCTGGCCGAAAATCTCCTGGGCGCCGTTGAGGGCCGAGGCATTGCGGCTGATCACTTCGTTGAGGATCACGCTCGCCGCCTGGCCCTGGAACTGCGGGTTGGCGGCCAGTTGCCCGGCCAGTTGGGATTGGCCGGCCTGCAAGGCGTTGTTCAACACCAGGCCCTGGCGGTCGACGTTGTAGTCCAGAAACTGGTTGTGGGACAGGCCGCCGGCATTCGGCGCGACAATGTTGACGATGGGCACACCGCCCTGGTCTTGCAGTTGCGGCGTGCCGCCGGGGCCTGTGACGACGGTCACGCCGCCAGCCAGTACCAACTGTGGCAGCAGAAACAGGCTGGCAATGGCCCAGCGCAGTTTGCCCTGGGGAGAAAGGTGAAAGCTGTGTGAAGTAGTCGGCATAAATAATTTCGCTCTGTGTTGGCTGATCCGCGACGTGCGTTGTTCGTTGCAACGCTGCTGGGGTGGTCAGGTACGGCGGTGACTCAGGCTAAAAACGGGTGTGGGCTCATATCTGCACGCTAAGGCGCGTCAGCCAGACCTCCGGCTCCTGGCGAAAACCTGTTGGGGTGTTGAGGTTGCGTTGGTAGTCGACGTCGAGCTGCACGTTCTTCCAGCTCAGGTTGAGCCCAGCACTGGCACCGCTCAGGCGTTGGCTCTGGGCGCCGTGTTCGTGCTTGACCCACGCATTGTCCAGGCCCAGGCGCGGGGTGATCTTCACCGGCAAGCCCGTGTCGAGCGGCAGGCGCAAGGTGTTGCGCCATACCGCGCCAATGGCGCCGGAGCTGCTGTTTTCGCGGTAGCCACGCACGGCCGAGTCATCGGTGATCAGCAGTTGTTCGATGGCGGGCAATGCATCCTCGCTGTACTGCACCGACAGCTGGCTTTGCCACTGCCATGGCTGCGCTGACCATTGGCCGTTGCGCCATTGGGTGAGGTTGGCGCGGTACTTGTGGAACTGCGCCTTGGGGTGTTTTTTTTGCACCTGGTCGGCATCCCGATCGGCGCCGAACCACGTCAGGCCCTGGGCGTAATTGACGTCCAGGTTCCACACCGCACTGTTGAGCCAGAACAGGTTGAGGCCCGCTTCTGCCACCGTGAGCGTCGGGCTCTGAATGTCCAGATGGACCTTTTGCAGGTAACTGTCGACGTCCTTGTAGGCCAGTTGCAGGTTGGCGCTCAGTTGGTGGCTCTGGTCGCGCCACAGCACGCGGTCGCTGCGCAGGCTGAGCTGATCGGTGCGGCCACTGTTGTAAAGCGTCGTGCGGCTGAGCTTGAACGGTGAGCGGTATTCGGCATGGCTGGCGAACAGGCTGTAGGTCCAGTAACCGTAAGGGATGGAATAGAACAGGCTGTGGCTGCGGCTGTAGCGTGGCCCATGGTTGAGCGTGTCACTGAAGCTCAGGTTGAGCGAGTCGTTGATTTGCAGCGGGCTGTCCAGGCTCACGCTGATGGCGTTGCGCTCACGCCCGGTGCCGGCGCTGCCGAGGTTATCGACCCCAAGCCCGAGCGCCCAGCGCGAGGCACTGCTGCGCGAGCGCAGGATGATGCGTGAGGCGCCGGGTGTGCTGCCGGGGGCGATGTCGGCGGTCAGGTCCACCGAGCGCAGGCGGTTGAGCTGGTCCAGGCCCTGCTCCAGGTCGCGCAGGTTCAGTGGTTTGCCGAGCATCCCGGGGAATGCCCCGCCCAGCGCCACCGGCAGGCTCTGATCGGCCAACTCGATGGCCTCCAGGTAGCCTTCTTCGACATGAATATCCAATGGCTGCCCGGCGGCCGGCGCACTGATCAGGTACGGCCGGCTGGCGATGTAACCGGCCTCGACGTACAGCTGGGTAATCTGCGCCAGCAGGCGGTTGATCTGCGTGACGCCCATGCACGGGGCCACGTAGGGTTGGATGTGTTTGTCCAGCTCGCTGCGGGTGAACAGCGTAACTCCGGCCAGACGCGTACCGCTCAGGGGCCAGCAACCTTCATCCTTGGCACTCTCTTTTGGCAAGGCCGGCAGGGCCGGTTGCGTGCCGAAACTGCCGCGCTGCATTTGGCGCTGGCGTTGCTCCAATTGTAATTGCTGCAAATCGCGCTGCTGTTGCTGCTGCAAGCGCAGGGCTTCCTGGCCAGGCTGTGGGCCATCGGCGGCAGCCACCGGCAGCGCCCACAGGCAGAGCAGGGCGATGCCCAGTTTCCGGGTACAACACAGGTGTGCGGTTGAGAGCTGATGTGGCACTCGACTTCCTTAAACGTAGAAATACACGCGATGCATCCGCCCGAGCCAAATAGTGAACTCAGCGGGACTTGCCACACTTGAGTGAGTGGTAGACGGTTTGTTACATCGCTGTAGGATTTATCACACAATACGTAAGAAAGGTCGCGTAATTAAGTGCTTTTATGCACATTTTTGGTGCGGCCTGAGGTGTGCAGGCCCGTCATTCCTGCGCTTAAAGGCGTGTAAGTGGCAGAGGGATGGTTTGGATTGTTGTCAAGACTTCGCCTAATCGGCTGGGCCCGATCAAGGGACGGCAGCTTGCCTCGTTGCCAGATTAGGCTTTTGAATCCATTGGATATTCTGTAGCCTTGCGCAGCTTCAGCTTTACCCGTGCTTGATGAACAAAAACACTTCGTCCGGCGGCGCCCGAAGGGCTCCCGAGCCGGTGGTACACTCGACTTTCGCGCTACTGCGCCTGCAGGTCTTGCGAACATGACGCACATTTCCGAACGCCTACTGGTTCAAGCCCACCTCGACGCCAAACAGCCCAAGGTTCTCAGCGTTGCTGAAGAGGCAAGCTTGCGTACTGCCATCGCCGCCGAGCTCAAGGCTCAGGACGCGGTGTTGGTCGCCCACTTTTACTGCGACCCGGTGATTCAGGCCCTGGCCGAAGAAACCGGCGGCTGTGTTTCCGACTCCCTGGAAATGGCCCGCTTCGGCGCTGCCCACCCAGCCAAGACCGTGCTGGTGGCCGGTGTGCGATTCATGGGGGAGACCGCCAAGATCCTCACCCCGGAAAAACGCATCCTGATGCCTACCCTGGAAGCGACGTGCTCCCTGGACCTGGGGTGCCCGGTGGATGAGTTTTCCGCATTTTGTGATCAGCATCCCGAGCGCACCGTGGTGGTGTACGCCAACACCTCGGCCGCGGTCAAAGCCCGTGCCGATTGGGTGGTGACCTCCAGCTGCGCACTGGAAATCGTCGAGAGCCTGATGGACAACGGCGAGACCATTATCTGGGGCCCTGACAAACACCTGGGCACCTACATCCAGCGCCAGACCGGCGCCGACATGCTGCTGTGGGACGGTGCCTGCATCGTGCACGAAGAGTTCAAGTCCAAGCAGCTGGAAGACATGAAGGCGCTGTACCCGGATGCGGCGATCCTGGTGCATCCGGAGTCACCGACTTCGGTGATCGAATTGGCGGACGCGGTGGGTTCCACCAGCCAACTGATCGCTGCGGCGCAACGCTTGCCGAACAAGACCTTTATCGTGGCGACTGATCGCGGCATCTTCTACAAGATGCAACAGCTGTGTCCGGACAAGGTCTTCATCGAAGCACCCACCGCCGGCAACGGCGCCGCGTGCCGCAGCTGCGCGCACTGCCCGTGGATGGCGATGAATACGCTGGAGCGTACATTGCAGTGTTTGCGTGAGGGCAGTAACGAGATTTTCGTCGAGCCGTCGGTGATTCCCCAGGCGGTGCGGCCGCTCAAGCGGATGTTGGACTTCACCCAGGCTGCGCGGTTGAAACTGGCCGGCAACGCCTGAACACAAATCAAAATGTGGGAGCTGGCTTGCCTGCGATAGCGGAGTAACAGTCACAGGTGTTTGGCTGCAAGACCGCTATCGCAGGCAAGCCAGCTCCCACAGTTGATCGGCGATGTGCTTGAGTTACTTCTTTTGCTTCGGGATCCGCACCAGTTGCGTATCCGAATAGATGTCATGCCAACTGCGTTTGTGTTTATCGAACAACGACCAGATAAACCCCAGCCCCACGCACAACCACGACGCAATCGACACCACAAAACGCAGCAACGCCTGCCACAGGCTGATCCGCGAGCCGTCGGCGTTTTGCACGCGTACGCCCCACACCTGCATGCCCAGGGTTTGCCCCGAATGGGTCCAGAACTTGGCGAAGAAACCAAACAGCACAAACAACAGGATCGTCGACAACAACGGGTCACCGTCCAGCGCGCCGGACTCGGTGAGTGTGCGCATCTTCGCTTCGCCGATGAAGGCGATCCACACCAGCTTGTAGATGAACGCCGTGACGATCAGCAGGGCGGTGCATAACAGGAAGTCATAGAACATCGCTGCCAGGCGACGGCCCAAGCCAACGGCGGGGAATTCGCCCTGGGGGCTCAACAGGGGTTTGGACATGGCAGGGCTCTCTGGAGAAAGCACGCAGTTTACGCAATGGCGCCCATAAAAAAGCCCCTGATGTCATATCAGGGGCTTTTTGTCGCAGCAAGGATCAGCCTTCTGCTTGTACTTCGTCAGCTTGCAGGCCTTTCTGGCCCTGAACTGAAACGAAGGTGACCTTCTGGCCTTCCTTCAGGCTCTTGAAGCCATTGCCCTGAATAGCGCGGAAATGCACGAACAGATCCGGGCCGCTCTCAGGAGTGATAAAACCAAAGCCTTTTTCGTCGTTGAACCACTTGACGGTACCGCTCTGACGCTCAGCCATTTTCTTCTTTCCTTTGACGCTAAAAATTAATGACAGCCCCTTTCACACGAAAGAGTACTGGGCTGGGTTGCAGGAAAGTTAAGAGACGTCGAACGGGTTGTAGCAACTACTTCAGCTACTGCCCAGGTCCAGGTTCCAAGCGACCCATGCAAACACAGTGAGCAAACTCTACGCCAACTAATATGAAAAAAACAAGCCCCGCGCAAGGCCCCGGTTTTACTGGGGTGCATGACACTTTGTTGAATGCTGAGCAGCTGACTTATTCGATAGAGTAGTTCACTTGTTATAGGGCTATTCCTTTAAAAATGACTATCGCAAATGCACTGTTTTATGGCGGTTGCGTTACAGTTTAGTGCACGTTAACGCAACCGCGTTACTTATGGAAACAATCCGTCAGCCGCGATAGTAACGTTGCGGCACAAATGGCATTTTACTTACACGTAGTGGCACCTTTTTCCCACGCACCAACGCAGACACTTCGGTATCCAGCGCAGTGAAGGCCGTGTCCAGGTAACCCATGGCCAGCGGGCCCCCCAGGCTCGGGCAAAAACCGCCGCTGCACACGGTGCCGATCACGGTGCCGTGTTCGTCGACAATCTCTGCACCTTCACGCACCGGGGTGCGCTCCTGAGGCAGCAGGCCCACGCGCTTGCGGCTGACGCCAGCTTGTTGCTGAGTGAAGATCCGGTCGGCGCCGGGGAAAGCGCCGGCACGCGGGCCATCGGCACGCCGGGCCTTGGAGATCGCCCACAGCAGGCTGGCTTCGATCGGGGTGGTGTCGGTGTTCATGTCGTGGCCGTACAGGCACAGGCCGGCTTCCAGGCGCAGCGAATCGCGGGCGCCCAGGCCGATAGCCTGTACTTCGGCTTCGGCCAGCAGGCTGCGTGCGAGGCTTTCGGCATTTTCAGCCGGCACGGAGATTTCGAAGCCGTCTTCACCGGTATAGCCGGAGCGGCTGACATAGCAGTCCACGCCCAGCAAACGCATGGTGGCGAATTGCATAAAGGTCATCCGGGTGACTTCAGGTGCCAACCGCGCCAGCACCTTCACCGCAGCCGGGCCTTGCAGGGCCAGCAGGGCGCGTTCTTCGAACAGCGGTTCGATGGTGCATTGGTCGCCGATATGTTGACGCAGGTGTGCCAGGTCCTGGTCCTTGCAGGCGGCATTGACCACCAGGAACAGTTCGTCGTTGCCCAGGTTGGCCACCATCAAGTCGTCGAGGATGCCGCCTTGCTCGTTGGTGAACATGGCGTAGCGCTGCATGCCCACCGGCAGGTCGATGATGTCGACCGGCACCAGGGTTTCCAGGGCCTTGGCGGCATTGGCACCGGTCAGTCGGATCTGGCCCATGTGCGACACGTCGAACAACCCGGCCTGATCACGGGTGTGCTGGTGTTCCTTCATCACACCCAGCGGGTACTGCACCGGCATGTCGTAGCCGGCGAAGGGCACCATGCGTGCGCCCAGTTCGAGGTGCAGGGCGTGCAGAGGGGTTTTCAACAGGGTTTCGGTGGACATATTCAGCTCCTGAAAAACGTGCCGGCGCGCTTGTGGGCGTCAGCACTCGATAATGTTGACCGCCAAACCGCCACGGGCGGTTTCCTTGTATTTGCTTTTCATATCGGCGCCGGTCTGGCGCATGGTGCGGATGACCTTGTCGAGGGATACAAAATGCTGCCCGTCGCCCCGCAGGGCCATGCGCACCGCATTGATCGCCTTTACCGAGCCCATCGCATTGCGCTCGATGCACGGCACCTGCACCAGCCCGCCAATCGGGTCGCAGGTCAGGCCGAGGTTGTGTTCCATGCCGATCTCGGCGGCGTTTTCCACTTGGGACACGCTGCCGCCCAGCACTTCGCACAGGGCGCCCGCGGCCATGGAACAGGCCACGCCCACTTCACCCTGGCAGCCGACTTCGGCGCCCGAGATCGAGGCGTTTTCCTTGTACAGGATGCCGATGGCGGCGGCGGTGAGCAGGAAGCGCACCACGCCGTCTTCGTTAGCGCCCGGGATAAAGCGCATGTAGTAATGCAGCACCGCCGGCACGATCCCCGCTGCACCGTTGGTGGGCGCGGTGACCACGCGCCCGCCATTGGCGTTTTCTTCGTTGACCGCCAGGGCGTAGAGGTTGACCCAGTCCAACACCGACAGCGGGTCGCGCAGGGCGGACTCGGGGTTCTTGCACAACTGCCTGTGCAGCGCCGCCGCCCGGCGCTTGACCTTCAAGCCTCCGGGCAAGATGCCTTCGTTGCGACAGCCGGCGTCGACGCAGTCCTGCATGACCTGCCAGATTTTCAACAGGCCGCTGCGGGTTTCCGCTTCAGGGCGCCATGCGCTCTCATTGGTCAGCATCACCTGGCTGATGGACAGGCCATAGGTGGTGCAATGGCCGAGCAGGTCCTTGGCGTGCTTGAACGGGAAGGTCAAGGGCGTGGCGTCTTCGACGATCCGGTCGGCGCCGGCAGCGTCTTCATCCACCACAAACCCACCACCGACCGAGTAGTACTCGCGGCTGCGAATCTGGATACCGGCGGCGTCAAAGGCGCGGAAGATCATGCCGTTGGGATGATAGGCGAGGGGTTTGCGAATCATCGCCAGGTGTTCTTTCTCGTTGAACGCAATGCTGTGTTCACCGAGCAGGTTGAGGCGCCCGTCACTGCGCATCTGCGCCAGGCGGGCAGCTACGGTTTCGGTATTGACGGTGTCCGGGTGTTCGCCTTCCAGGCCCAGCAGTACGGCCTTGTCGCTGCCGTGGCCTTTGCCGGTGGCGCCGAGCGAGCCATAGAGTTCCACTTTGATGCCGGTGGTGGCGCTCAGCAGGTTGTCACGCTTGAGGCCCTCGACGAATCGAGCCGCCGCACGCATCGGGCCGACGGTGTGGGAGCTGGAGGGGCCGATGCCAATCTTGAACAGGTCGAACACGCTAAGGGACATGGTTGTTCTCCGGTTTCTTATTATTCTTGAGGCCGTACTCGGTCAAGTGTGGGAGGGGGCTTGCTCCCGATGGCGGTGCGTCAGTCACCAGATCTAATAACTGACCCTCCGCTATCGGGAGCAAGCCCCCTCCCACATTTAGACTGAGTACCTCTTCAGTTATGCATAGCTCTCGATCGACGGGCACGCACACACCAGGTTGCGATCGCCAAACACGTTGTCGACCCGGCCAACCGGTGGCCAGTATTTGCCTTCGATCAATGACGGCACCGGGTACACCGCTTGTTCGCGGGTGTATGGATGCGTCCACTCACTCACCAATTCAGCTGCGGTGTGTGGTGCGTTTTTCAGCGGGTTATCGTCCTTGTCCAACGTGCCGTTTTCCACTGCACGGATCTCTTCGCGGATGGCGATCATGGCGTCGCAGAAGCGGTCCAGTTCTTCCTTGGATTCACTTTCGGTCGGCTCGATCATCAAGGTGCCGGCCACCGGGAACGACATGGTCGGCGCATGGAAACCAAAATCGATCAGGCGCTTGGCCACGTCGTCCACACTGATGCCGCTGCTGTCTTTCAACGGACGCAGGTCGAGGATGCATTCGTGGGCCACCAGGCCGTTGCTCCCGGTATAGAGCACGGGGTAATGCTCTTCGAGGCGACGGGAAATGTAGTTGGCATTCAGGATCGCCAACTGCGACGCGCGCTTGAGGCCGGCGCCGCCCATCATGCTGATGTACATCCAGGTGATCGGCAAAATGCTCGCGCTGCCGAACGGGGCTGCGCATACCGCGCCTTCCTTGCGTTCCATGGCCGCGTGGCCGGGCAGGAACGGTGTGAGGTGCGACTTGACGCCAATCGGGCCAACACCCGGGCCGCCACCGCCGTGGGGGATGCAGAAGGTCTTGTGCAGGTTCAGGTGGGATACGTCGCCACCGAACTTGCCCGGTGCGCAGAGGCCGACCATCGCGTTCATGTTGGCGCCGTCGATGTACACCTGGCCGCCGTTGTCGTGGATGATCCCGCAGATTTCGCGGATGCCTTCCTCGAACACACCGTGAGTGGACGGGTAGGTGATCATCAGCGCGGCGAGGTGCTCGCGGTGCTCGATTGCCTTGGCGCGCAGGTCTTCGATGTCCACGTTGCCGCGCGCATCGCACGCGGTCACCACTACGCGCATACCGGCCATGTTGGCGGTGGCGGGGTTGGTGCCGTGGGCCGACGACGGGATCAGGCAGATGTCGCGACGTTCTTCGCCGCGGCTCTGGTGATAGGCGCGGATGGCCAGAAGGCCTGCGTATTCACCTTGGGAGCCGGCGTTGGGCTGCAAGGAGATCGCGTCGTAGCCGGTGGCCGCGCAGAGCATGGCTTCCAGTTCGGTGGTCAGTTGCAGGTAGCCGGCGCTTTGCGCGGCGGGGGCGAAAGGGTGCAGGGCACCGAACTCGGCCCAGGTCACCGGGATCATTTCGCTGGCGGCGTTGAGCTTCATGGTGCACGAGCCCAGCGGGATCATGGTGCGGTCCAGTGCCAGGTCCTTGTCGGCCAGCTTGCGCAGGTAGCGCATCAGCTCGGTTTCCGAGTGATAACGGTTGAACACCGGGTGGCTGAGGATCGGCGACTGGCGCAGCAGGGCGGCAGGCAGGGTGCTGTCGGTTGCAGCAAAGGCCGGCAGGGTTTTGCCGTCGGCGAAAATGGCCCACAAGGCCTGGATATCAGCCTGGGTAGTGGTTTCGTCGACCGACAGGCCAACACGCTCGGCGTCCACGACGCGCAGGTTGATGCGCTGGGCGCGGGCCTTGTCATGCAGGGCGGCGGTGTGGGTGCCGGTGTTGATTGTCAGGGTGTCGAAGAAGTGTTGCTGCTCGACTTTCAAGCCCAGGGCCGTCAAGCCCTTGGCCAGGATCGCGGTCAGTTGGTGAATGCGCTGGGCGATCTGGGTCAGGCCCTTGGGGCCGTGGTACACGGCGTACATGCTGGCGATATTGGCCAGCAGCACTTGGGCGGTGCAGATATTGCTGGTGGCTTTCTCGCGACGGATATGTTGCTCGCGGGTCTGCATGGCCAGGCGCAGGGCCGGCTTGCCGAAGCGGTCTACCGACACGCCGACCAGACGGCCTGGCATATCGCGCTTGAATGCATCCTTGGTGGAGAAGTACGCCGCGTGCGGGCCACCGAAGCCCAGCGGCACGCCGAAGCGTTGTGCGCTGCCAATGGCGACGTCGGCGCCGAATTCACCCGGCGGGGTCAGCAGGGTCAGGGCCAGCAGGTCGGCGGCCACGGCTACCAGTGCGTTGGCAGCGTGGAAGCGCTCGGTCAGTTCGCGGTAGTCGAATACATCGCCGTTGCTGGCCGGGTATTGCAGCAGGGCGCCGAAGAATGCGCTGACGTCGGTCAGCTCGCGCTCATCGCCGACCACCACATCGATGCCCAAAGGTTCGGCACGGGTGCGCAATACGTCGAGGGTTTGCGGGTGGCTGTGCACCGAAGCGAAGAACGCGTTGCTGCCTTTGTTCTTGCTCAGGCGCTTGCAGAAGGTCATGGCTTCGGCGGCGGCGGTGGCTTCGTCGAGCAGGGAGGCGTTGGCGATCGGCAGGCCGGTAAGGTCGCTGATCAGGGTCTGGAAATTGAGCAGCGCTTCCAGGCGGCCCTGGGAAATCTCGGGTTGATATGGCGTGTAAGCGGTGTACCAGGCCGGGTTTTCCAGCAGGTTGCGCAGGATCGGCGACGGTGTATGGCAGTTGTAGTAGCCCTGGCCGATGTAGGTTTTGAACAGTTGGTTCTGCCCGGCAATGGCCTTGATCTTGGCGAGGGCCTCGGCTTCGCTCAAGCCGTCTTCCAGGCCGAGCACGCTGGTGCCCTTGATGCTTTCCGGGATCACGCTGGCGCTGAGGGCTTCGAGGGAATCAAAGCCCAGGCTGGCGAGCATTTGCTGCTCATCTTCCTGGCGCGGGCCGATGTGGCGGGCGATGAATTCGTTGGCGGTGGTCAGATTAACGGTCATGGCGCGCTCCTCAAGCTTCAGCGTTGGCTTTGATCAGACGGTCGTACGCATCCTGATCCAACAGCTTAGCCACTGCCTCGGCGTCGGCGGGTTTAAAGCGGAAGAACCAGCCTTCGCCCATCGGGTCTTCGTTGACCAGTTCCGGGCTGCCATCGAGTTTGTCGTTCACTTCCAGCACTTCACCGTCCAGCGGCATGTAGACGCCGCTGGCGGCTTTGACCGATTCCACGGTGGAGGCTTCGGCGCCCTTGTCGTAAGCCTGCAACTCCGGCAGTTGCACGAAAACCACATCACCCAGCGCGTTCTGCGCAAAAGCGGTGATACCCACGGTGACGCTGCCATCGGCTTCGGCGCGCAGCCATTCGTGATCTTCAGTGAAACGCAACTCGCTCATGGAAACTCCTCAGGGCCAGAATCGTCTGGTGGACGGGATTGGAATAATGGGGAGTTGCTTAGCAATATTGCGGCCAAGGTTATTAATTCGTTATAAATCAACAGGTTAATAAAATCGGTTATGACGTTAGTGCATTTAGCTGTAGCGATTTCGCTACAGTCGAGTGCTTGAAAAAAAGCCTATGTGGATCAAAGCCTTGCATGGCGCGTAAAAAACAGGGTTGTAGCGATATCGTTACGCTGTAGCGCTTTCAGTACACTGAATGTCGTTCCTGGACCAAATTTTGGAATGCTCTCCAAATGTGGGAGGGGGCTTGCTCCCTCCCACATTTGTTTGTATTCCAACTTGAATCAGGGCTTGTTGGGGATGCCGTATTTGCGCAAGCGATGGGCAATTGCGGTGTGTGAGGTCTGTAGGCGGCTGGCGAGCTGGCGCGTCGAGGGGTAGCTGGCGTAGAGCTTTTCCAGCAGATCGCGCTCGAAGTCTTCCACCGCCTGTTCCAGGCTGTCGACTTCGCCATCGCTCTGGCGCGCCACCGACGTACCGGCGATGTCCAGGTCGCCGATGTCTACCAGGCTGCCCTCGCAGATGGCGGCGGCGCGGAAGATCACGTTTTGCAGCTGGCGCACATTGCCCGGCCAGCGGTTGCCCAGCAGCGCTGGATAGGTGCCGGGCGCCAGGCGGCAGACCGGGCGCTGGATCTGCGCGCAGGCTTGCTGCATGAAATAGCGGGCCAGCAGCAGAATGTCCTGGCCGCGTTCGCGCAGTGGCGGCACTTCAACGTTAAGCACGTTGAGGCGGTAGAACAGGTCTTCGCGAAAGGTGCCCTCAGTGACCATTTTTTCCAGGTCGCGGTGGGTGGCGCTGAGGATGCGCACATTGACCTTCACCTCACGGTCACCGCCCACCCGACGAAAGCTGCCGTCATTGAGAAAACGCAGCAACTTGGCTTGCAGGTACGGTGACATCTCGCCGATCTCATCGAGAAACACCGTGCCCTGGTTCGCCAGTTCCATCAGCCCTGGCTTGCCACCGCGCTGGGCGCCGGTAAAGGCGCCAGGGGCGTAACCGAACAACTCGCTTTCGGCGAGGTTTTCCGGCAGCGCCGCGCAGTTCAACGCCAAAAACGGTGCACTGTGGCGCGTGCTGATCGCGTGACAGGCGCGGGCCACCAGCTCCTTGCCGGTGCCGGTTTCGCCCTGGATCAGCAGCGGTGCATCCAGCGCCGCCACCCGTTGTGCCCGGGCCTTGAGGGTGCGGATCGCCGGGGATTCGCCCAACAGCGCATCAAAACCTTCGGCATGGTCGTGGTGCAGCGCCGATAGCTGTTCGCCGATGCGGTTGGGCTGGTAGAGGGTGAGCAGGGCTCCGGCGTCGGTGATCGGCGTGGCGTCCAGCAGCAGGGTCTGGCCATTGACGCTGATCTCGCGCAACGGCAAGCGAAAGCCATGCTCCAGCAAGGTCTCCAGCAGCGCGGGGTCGTTGAACAGCTCGGCGATGCTTTCGCCGGCCGGTTCGCGCCCGTACAGCGTGATCAATGCCGGGTTGGCCAGCAAAATCTTGCCCGCGCTGTCCAGGGCCAGCACCGGGTCGGTCATGGCTGCCAGCAGGGCGTCCAGTTGCAGGTGGCGGCGTTGGCCCGGAAGGATGTCGACCACCTTCACCGCTTGCACGCCGTGCACGCTGAACAGCGCATCGCGCAGTTCTTCAAGCACCTCGGCGCTGAGGGTGGGGGCGTCTATATAGACGTTGGGCGGCACCATCTCCACCGCATCCAGGTTGAGATTGCGCCCACCGAGCAAGGCCAGGACTTCCTGGGTGATGCCGACGCGGTCGATGAAGCTGACGTGGATACGCATGGGGTGCTAGCAATTCTGGAGAGCAGAGGCGGCAAGTATGCCTTGGCGCGGGGCGCAGGTGAAATCTGACAAATGATGGAGATCAAAATGTGGGAGGGGGCTTGCTCCCGATTGCGGTGGATCAGCCAATCAACCTGTGGCTGACACACTGCTATCGGGAGCAAGCCCCCTCCCACATTTTGAACTGTATTGTGTCAGTGCAGGCGTGTTACTCCAGGTGTTCGGGTTTGACCGGGTCGCCTGGCTTCACATCCAACTGATGCCGCACATCCTCGAACATCAAGTCGTACTGCTTGTGCATCGAGCCGTTCAACACCGCGACTTTCGGCATGCCGTATTTCTGCGCGATGTTCATCGCATGCCGCGCAAAGTCGAATGCCTGGTCCTTGGGCAGGAAGAACTCCTCCTTGAGGTCCTTGCCCTGCACCGAACCGTGCAGTTTGAATAACATGCCTTTGCCTTCCTTGGGGTCCTGGCTGACTTCATAGTCGATGCACAGGTTGTAGCTGTAGTCGTCCTTGTTGAGCGCGTGACGTTCGACGTGCAAGTGACCGGGTTCAAAGATAGCCATAGGCGTTTCTCCTCTACTTCACAGATAGGTGATGCCAGGTGTGGCCGTGCTGATGCGGGTGCCGGCGCTGCCCTGGACGATGGCTTCGATGTCCGAGAGTGAACCGATCACCGCGGTTTTGCCAGTCTGGCGGGCGAACTCGCAGGCTGCCTGTACCTTGGGGCCCATGGAGCCCGCGGCGAAGCCGAGTTTTTCCATGTCGTCCGGGTGGGCCTGGCCGATGGCCTTCTGGGTTGGCTTGCCGAAGTCGATAAAAGCGGCATTGACGTCGGTGGCGATTACCAGCAGGTCGGCGTCCAGTTGCGCGGCCAGCAAGGAGGAGCACAGGTCTTTGTCGATCACCGCTTCAATGCCGCGCAGCTTGCCGTCTTCGCCATACATCGTCGGGATGCCGCCGCCGCCGGCGCAGATCACGATGGCTTTTTTCTCCAGCAGCCAATTGATCGGGCGGATTTCAAAGATGCGTTTGGGGCGCGGGCTGGCAACCACACGGCGGTATTTGTCGCCATCGGGTGCGATGGCCCAGCCTTTTTCGGCGGCGAGTTGTTCCGCCTCGGCTTTGGCATACACCGGGCCAATAGGCTTGGTGGGGTTCTGGAAGGCCGGGTCCTTGGCGTCCACTTCCACCTGGGTGAGCAGGGTGGCGAACGGCACTTCAAAGTCCAGCAGGTTGCCCAGTTCCTGTTCGATGATGTAGCCGATCATGCCTTCGGTTTCAGCGCCCAGTACGTCCAGCGGGTAGGGTGAGACGCTGGTGTAGGCCGCCGCCTGCAACGACAGCAGGCCGACCTGCGGGCCATTGCCGTGGGCGATCACCAGTTCGTTGCCGGCGTGGATCTTGGCGATCTGTTCGGTAGCGATGCGGATATTGGCGCGTTGGTTGTCTGCGGTCATGGGTTCACCACGGCGCAGGAGGGCATTGCCGCCCAGGGCTACGACGATGCGCATAATGCAATCCTTTTAGGGTGTGAGCAGAGCCCAATGTGGGAGGGGGCTTGCTCCCGATGGCGGCAGGACAGTCAATCTATCTATAGCTGAGCCACCGCTATCGGGAGCAAGCCCCCTCCCACATTTTTGAACCCTGTTCCGACAGTGAGAGTTAGATATCCGCCAACGCCGACACCAGGATCGCCTTGATGGTATGCATGCGGTTTTCCGCCTGCTCAAACGCGATATTGGCCGGCGACTCGAAGACTTCCTCGGTCACTTCCACACCATTGGCCAGGTGCGGATAGCGCGCAGCGATGTCCTTGCCGACCTTGGTTTCGCTGTTATGGAACGCCGGCAGGCAGTGCATGAATTTCACCCGGGGGTTGCCCGAGGCTTTCATCATCTTGGCGTTGACCTGGTACGGCAGCAGTTGCTCGATACGCTCGTCCCACGCTTCCACCGGCTCGCCCATGGACACCCAGATATCGGTGTGGATGAAGTCCACGCCCTTCACTGCTTCTTTCGGGTCTTCGGTGATGGTGATGCGTGCGCCGCTTTCCTCGGCAAAGGCCTGGCACTGTTTGATGAAATCTTCATGGGGCCACAGCGCTTTCGGCGCGCCGATGCGCACGTCCATGCCGAGCTTGGCGCCGATCATCAGCAGCGAGTTGCCCATGTTGTAGCGGGCGTCCCCCAGGTAGGCGTAGCTGATGTCATGCAGCGGCTTGTCGCTGTGTTCGCGCATGGTCAGGGTGTCGGCGATCATCTGGGTCGGGTGGAATTCGGCAGTGAGGCCGTTGAACACCGGCACACCGGCGAACTTGGCCAGCTCTTCGACGATTTCCTGTTCGAAGCCACGGTACTCAATGGCATCGAACATCCGACCCAGGACGCGGGCGGTGTCTTTCATGCTTTCTTTGTGGCCGATCTGCGACGACACCGGGTCGATATAGGTGACGTGGGCGCCCTGGTCATGGGCCGCGACTTCGAAGGCGCAGCGGGTGCGGGTCGAGGTTTTTTCGAAGATCAACGCGATGTTCTTGCCTTGCAGGTGCGGACGCTCGGTGCCGGTGTATTTGGCGCGTTTGAGGTCGCGGGACAGGTCCAGCAGGTAGTTCAGTTCGCGAGTAGTGTGGTGCATCAGCGACAGCAGGCTGCGGTTGCGCATATTGAAAGCCATGATGGAATCTCCTTAATAGTCGATAGGGTCGCGGATGATCGGGCAGGTCATGCAGTGGCCGCCGCCACGGCCACGGCCGAGCTCACCGGCGCTGATGGTGATGACTTCCACACCGGCCTTGCGCAGCAAGGTGTTGGTGTAGGTGTTGCGGTCGTAACCGATCACCACTCCGGGTTCCACGGCCACTACGTTGTTGCCGTCATCCCACTGCTCGCGTTCAGCGGCGAAGCTGTTGCCGCCGGTCTCGACGACACGTAGCGCCTTGAGGTTGAGGGCCGCGGCGACGGTTTCGAGGAAGTTGGTTTTCTCCCGTTGAATGTCGATACCGTGAGGCTTGCTTTCGTCAGGGCGCAGGGTGAACGGCACGATCTGGTTGACCACTTCCGGGAAGACGGTGACCAGGTCGCGGTCGCAGAAGCTGAACACGGTGTCCAGGTGCATCGCTGCGCGGGATTTGGGCAGGCCGGCCACGATGACGCGCTCCACCGCTTTGTTCTTGAACAGGTTGCGCGCCAGTTGGCCGATGGCTTGGTGGGACGAGCGCTCGCCCATGCCGATCAACACCACGCCATTGCCAATCGGCATCACGTCGCCGCCTTCCAGTGTGGCAGCGCCGTGCTCCTGGTCGGGGTCGCCGTACCAGATCTGGAAGTCCGCGTTGGTGAATTCCGGGTGGAACTTGTAGATGGCGGAGGCCAGCAGGGTTTCCTGGCGTCGCGCCGGCCAGTACATCGGGTTGAGCGTTACACCGCCGTAGATCCAGCAGGTGGTGTCGCGGGTGAACTGGGTGTTGGGCAGCGGCGGCAGGATGAAGCTGGCGTGGCCGAGGAAGTCGCGGAACATCTCGATGGTCTTGCCACCAAAGCTGCTCGGCAGGTCATCGGCCGATACGCCACCGATCAAATACTCGCTGATCTTGCGCGGCTCCAGGCTACGCAGCCACGAGCCGACTTCGTCGACCAGGCCCAGGCCCACGGTGTTGGCGGTGATCTTGCGTTGCAGGATCCAGTCCAGCGCTTCGGGGATGGCGACGATATCGGTGAGCAGGTTGTGCATTTCCAGCACATCAATATCCCGCTCGCGCATCTTGGTCACGAAGTCGAAGTGGTCGCGTTTGGCCTGGGCCACCCACAGCACGTCATCGAACAACAGCTCGTCGCAGTTGTTGGGGGTCAGCCGCTGGTGGGCCAAACCTGGGGAGCACACCATGACTTTGCGCAGTTTGCCGGCTTCGGAATGTACGCCGTACTTAACTTTTTCCGTGGTCATTACAGATCCTCCAGTGAACATACAATTACAGAGTCAGGAAGCCGTCGTAGAGCCCATAGGCCGCCACCAGGGCGCCAATGACCACTGCGGCGAAAATCAGCTTCTCGACGTTGGTGAAAATCGGTTTGCCCAGTTCACGCTTGGCCTTGGCGAACAGGATCGCGCCGGGGGCGTAGAGCAGGGCGGAGAGCAGCAGGTACTTGGTGCCGCCGGCATAGAGCAGCCAGATCGCGTAGATCAGGGCGACGGCGCCGATGAACAGGTCTTTCTTGCGCTCCTTGAGCGCGTTTTCGTAGGTTTCGCCACGCACCGCCAGCAGCAGGGCGTAGGCCGCCGACCACAGGTAAGGCACCAGGATCATCGAGGTGGCGAGGTAGATCAGCGACAGGTAGGTGCTCGCGGAAAACAGTGTGATCACTAAAAATATCTGCACCATCGCGTTGGTCAGCCACAGGGCGTTGACCGGCACATGGTTGGCGTTTTCCTTGCGCAAGAACTCCGGCATGGTGTGGTCCTTGGCGGCGGCAAACATGATCTCCGCACACAGCAGCACCCACGACAGCAACGCGCCCAGCAGCGAGATGATCAAGCCGACGCTGATCAGCACCGCACCCCAATGGCCGACCACATGCTCAAGCACGGCAGCCATCGACGGGTTCTGCAACTTGGCCAGTTCCGGTTGGGTCATGATCCCCAAAGACAGCACGTTCACCAGCATCAGGAACAGCAGCACCGTGATAAAACCAATCACGGTGGCCTTGCCCACGTCGCTGCGTTTCTCGGCACGGGAGGAAAAGATGCTCGCGCCTTCGATGCCGATGAACACCCACACAGTGACCAGCATCATGTTGCGCACCTGGTTCATCACGCTGCCCAGGTCGGGGTTTTTTACGCCCCAGATGTCTGCGGTGAAGATGTCCAGCTTGAACGCGAATAGGGCGATGAGCACGAACAGCAGCAGCGGCACCACCTTGGCAACGGTGGTCACCAGGTTGATGAACGCTGCTTCCTTGATGCCGCGCAGCACCAGAAAGTGCACCGCCCACAGCAGTACCGAGGCACCTATCACCGCCGCTGGCGTGTTGCCTTCGCCAAAGATCGGGAAGAAGTAACCCAGGGTGCTGAACAAGAGTACGAAGTACCCGACGTTGCCCAGCCAGGCACTGATCCAGTAGCCCCAGGCTGATGAAAACCCCATGTAATCGCCGAAACCGGCCTTGGCGTAGGCGTACACCCCGCCGTCGAGATCGGGCTTGCGGTTGGCGAGGGTCTGGAACACGAATGCGAGGGTCAACATGCCGATGGCGGTGATCACCCAACCAATCAACACGGCGCCTACGTCGGCACTGGCGGCCATGTTTTGCGGAAGTGAAAAGATCCCGCCGCCAATCATTGAGCCCACGACAAGTGCAACCAGCGCACCAAGCCTAAGTTTTCCGGGAGAATCAGACATTGCGTGACTCCAATGCAGGAGAAGAGAGATCACAGAATAATTCCGTGCGCTAATAAAACAGCTGACTCAGATCACTTCATTGGCACATTCCATTGTGAATTAACGACTTAGGGTGGCAGTTGCGGGGCGACACGGCCTGTGCAAAGGCGCTCGCTAGAGCGGTCTCCTACAATGTGGTTAATCATTTGGTCCGGGGCATGGGTGTTGACGCTAGTTCGTATTTGCGAATGTGCAAACTTTTTGGATGTTGCCTGACGAGCGCTTCATAATTGCCGTATTTAAATTCTAAATAAGCCTAAACTTCCTGCGTTTACATACCCTTATGTTATGAAACGCTAGCGTCATTAAATTGAATTAGTTGAGTGCGCGGTGGCCGGCTCAAACATTTATTGCGAGGAACCTGCATGTCCCAACCAGCCCAGAAACTTCGGCTCAGTGCCCTGATCGCCCTGGTAGTAGGTTCGATGATCGGCGGCGGGATCTTCTCGCTCCCGCAAAACATGGCGGCCCGCGCCGAAGTAGGCGCGGTGCTGATCGGTTGGGCCATTACCGCGGTTGGCATGTTGACCCTGGCGTTTGTGTTCCAGACCCTGGCCAACCGTAAACCGGAACTGGATTCCGGGGTGTATGCCTACGCCAAGGCCGGCTTCGGCGATTACATGGGGTTCTCGTCGGCCTGGGGCTACTGGATCAGTGCGTGGATGGGCAACGTCGGCTATTTCGTGTTGCTGTTCAGCACCCTGGGTTACTTTTTCCCGGCGTTCGGTCAGGGCAATACACCACTGGCCATCGGTTGTGCATCGCTGTTGCTGTGGGCGGTGCATTTTCTGGTGATGCGCGGGATCAAGGAAGCGGCGTTCATCAACCAGATCACCACCGTGGCGAAGATCGTGCCGCTGCTGATGTTTATCGTGATTGCCGCCGTAGCGTTCAAGGCCGACATCTTCACCCGTGATATCTGGGGCCTGGGCAATCCGCAGATGGGCAGCGTGGTCGAGCAGGTGCGCCACATGATGCTGGTCACGGTGTTTGTGTTTATCGGTATCGAAGGCGCCAGTGTGTACTCGGCGCGGGCCGAGAAACGCTCGGATGTGGGGCGCGCGACGGTGATTGGTTTCCTGGGCGTGCTGGCGCTTCTGGTGCTGGTGAATGTGCTGTCGTTGGGCATCATGGGCCAGCCGGAACTGGCGCAGTTGCAGAACCCGTCCCTGGCGGGCGTGCTGGAACACATTGTCGGGCCCTGGGGCGCGATATTGATCAGCCTCGGCCTGGCGGTTTCGCTGCTCGGGGCATTGCTTTCGTGGGCGTTGCTCTGCGCGGAAATCCTCTATGCCACTGCCCATGACAAGACCATGCCGGCGTTCCTGAAAAAGGAAAATGCCAATCAGGTGCCGGTTAACGCGTTGTGGCTGACCAATGTGATGATCCAGGCATTTCTGGTGATCACGCTGTTTTCGGCCAGTACCTACACCACCCTGATCTACCTGGCGTCGTCGATGATTCTGGTGCCGTACCTGTGGTCGGCGGCCTATGCGGTGCTGTTGAGCGCGCGCGGCGAAACCTATCAAGGCGCTCAGCGCCGACGCATGAAGGATCTGCTGGTAGGCTTGATTGCCCTCGGTTACGCGGTGTGGCTGTTGTATGCGGGCGGTTTGAAATATTTGCTGCTGTCGGCGCTGCTGTATGCACCGGGTGTGATCCTGTTTGCCCTGGCCAAGCGGGAGCAGGGCCGCCCGTTGTTTACCTCGCTTGAAAAAGGCATTTTCGGTTGTGTGATCGCGGGCGCCGGGTTGGCTGCGTACGGGCTGTATAGCGGGGTATTGTCGCTGTGAGGTTGGCGTATCAACCGCCTTATGACTGGGCGGCGATGGTGGAGTTCTTATCGGCGCGGGCAATCACCGGGTTGGAAACCGTGGTGGCCGGTGTGTATCGACGCAGCATCAGTGTGGCCGGGCGACATGGCTGGATCAGCGTCGCGCCGGGGGCGGGGGACTGGCTGGAAGTGACGGTGGACTTTCCCGAGCCGGCCGCGCTGCCCGAGATCGAGCGGCGCCTGCGCAGGATGTTCGATCTGGATGCCGTGCCCGCCGTGATCAACCTGCAATTGGCCAGGGACCCGTTGATGGCGCAACTGGTTGCGGCTCGACCAGGGCTGCGGTTGCCGGGTACATGGGACGGCCTGGAGTTGGCCATTCGCGCAGTGCTGGGCCAGCAGATCACGGTGGCGGCGGCGATCCGGTTGGCGGGCAAGCTGGTGGCGCAGTATGGCCAGCCGTTGCAAACCCCCCACGCCGGTATTACTCACCTGTTCCCGGCACCCGAGGTGCTGGCGGCGGCGGACCTGGCGGCCCTGGGCATGCCCAAGGCGCGAGGTCGTACCTTGTCCGGTGTGGCTCAGGCGTTGTTGGATGACCCTCGGATTTTCGAGCCCAAGGCCAGTCTCAAGGACGGTGTTGCACGCTTGGTGGCATTGCCGGGGATTGGCGATTGGACCGCGCAGTACATCGCCATGCGCCAGTTGCGCGAGGCGGATGCGTTTGCGTCGGGGGACATCGGCTTGATCAATGCGCTGACGGCGCTGGAAGGCGGGCCGGTGTCGGCACGGCAGTTGCTGGCGCGGGCCGAGGCGTGGCGGCCGTTGAGGGCGTATGCAGCGCAGCATTTGTGGACGTCGTTGAATCGCGGGGATTGATAGTGACTGTGATGGCCTCATCGGGGGCAAGCCCCTCCCACATTTGATGTGTGAATACATTCAAAAGTGGGAGGGGGCTTGCCCCCGATGGCGGTCTTCAGTTCACCACTGAGGCCGGTGCGCGCCCAATTCCCCTGCCGGCAAATCCCACTGCAACGGCGTGCCACTGATGCTCAGCGGCGCCAGTAACCGATGGGCCTGGCCCCAGGTGGTCTGCTCTACCACCAAGCCTTGATCATTGATGTCTTCGCCGCGCAACGCTGCCTGCTGCGGCACCTGTCCTGCGTCCACCAGCAACTTGGCCGTGCGCGCCAGTGACAACCGCGCCGAACCGCCCCGACCTGACGCAAACCGCTCGCTCAAGGCCTGGATCGCACTGGCGGCCATCAGGTAACCGGTAGCGTGATCCAGCGCCTGCACCGGCAGCGGCACGGGCTTATCCGCTTGCTTGCAGGCCATGCCCGCCTCGGCGATCCCGCTGCTCATCTGCACCAGGCTGTCAAAACCGCGACGGTTACGCCACGGGCCACTCCAGCCATAGGCATTGAGGCTGACGTCAATCAGGCCGGGGGCGATATGTTGGCGCTCGCCGAGGGTGTAACCCAGCTGTTCCAGTGCATCGGCGCGGTAACCATGGAACAGTACGTCAGCGTGCTTGAGCAAGGCTTCGAATACCTGCCGGCCTTCAGGGCTTTTCAGGTCGAGGCGGGCACAGCGCTTGCCCAGGGTCATCTCCGGTACCACGCCCGGTTCGTTCCAGGTTGGCGAATCAATGCGCAGTACATCTGCACCCAATCCGGCGAGGAAACGACTGGCCACGGGGCCGGCCAATACGCGGGTCAAGTCCAGCACCTTGATACCGGCCAGCGGGCGCGCAGGTGAGCCAAGCCAGGGTTTGTCGATACCAGTGTCGAAGACCTGACGCTGTATCAACTCTTCGGCATTCACCGCCAAGCCTTGCGGATGCTGCTGCCAGGCTTGCCACGTACGCATCTGCGCCGCACAACCGCCGGCGTCGACAATGGCCTGTTCCAGTTCTGCGGCGTTCCATGTAGCGACTTTGGTCGCCATCTCGGCGCGGTCGGCCACAGGCCCAAGCACCCGTTCGGCCGCTGCACGGTGATGGGGTGCATTGGTGTGCAGACGAATCCAGCCCTCGGCGCTGGCGTAGTCACCGGCCACTGGGTCCCACAGCGGCGGTACTTGCCAACCCACTGGGCGAATCGACGAAGAAAACCACAGCGAGGCGAGACGCCGATCCACGCTGACGCTGGGCAGCCGCCCGGCCTGTTGCTGGATCAACTGGGCAACAGCCTGGCCAGCGGCGCCGATGCTGGCGACGGCCAGGTCGGTCACGGCGAAGGACGAGGGCAGCGCGCCTGCCGAGGTCTCGGGCAGCGCAATGTGCGGTAAATCGAGTGCAGCTTGGATGGGAGTCAGCAGGTCAGTCATCTAAGGCCCTCCGTAAGAGAAGGGCCACTATAGAAGAACATCACACCGGTGTGGCAGCCCCTGGGATCAAGGGCAGTTCGATACTGGCGATAAAACCGCCGTCGGGATGATTGGCCAGGATCAGGGTGCCGCCATGGCGCTCGGCAGCACGGCGGGCGATGGCCAGGCCCAGGCCATGACCTTGCGCAGTCTGGCCCGGCGCACGGTAAAACGGCTCGCCCAGTTGGCCCAGGTGCTCGGCATCAACGCCGGGGCCGTGGTCGCGTACGCTGATCAGAATGCGCCCGTTTTGATGCTGGGCCTGCAATTGAATCGGTTGGCCGGCCGGGTTGAAGCGTTGGGCATTGCGCAGAAGGTTATCCACGGCGCGCTCGATCATGGTCGGCCAGCCCTTGAGCCGCAGGTCGACGTCGGTGCTGAGGTGCACCACTTGCTCGGGCGCGCCGAGCTGGGCGTCCTTTTGCAGGGTCTTGAGCAATGGGTTGAGGTCAATGTCTTCGGCGCTGGCGTTGTCGGCGTCGACCCGCGCCAGGACCAGGATTTCGCTGATCAAGGCTTCCAGGCGGTCGCATTCGCGGGTCAGGCGTGGCCAGAGTTTTTCCCGTTCTTCGGGGCTGGCGCGCTCGGCCAGGGCCAGGGCGATACGCAAGCGTGCCAGGGGCGAGCGCAGTTCGTGGGACACGTCGCGCAGCAACTGGCGCTGGCTACCGATCAGGCTTTGCAGGCGCGCGCCCATGCGGTTGAAGTCATTGGCCAACACACCGAATTCGTCGCGCCTGTTGGCCAGTTGCGCCAAGCTGTTTTGTTGATAGGTGGTTTGCCCCAGGTCATGCACCGCGCCGCGCAGGCGGCTGAGTGGGCGGGTGATGGACAAGGTCACCAGCAGGCTGAACAGGGTCAACACCACCAGGGTGATTGCCAGGGCACTGAGCGGCCACAGCAGGCTACTGCGGTGCCAGGCTTCCAACTCCGGGTGGGGAATGCGGTAGATCAGCAGGTAGGTGTCGCCGGTTTTGTCGCTGGTGTACTCGGCGGTCAGGCGCCGCCAGGGCAGGTGGCCGTCCTGGCTGTCATTCTGCCGGGCTTCAAAGGCGGCGGCGCGACGCGGGAAGGTACCGCGCACCACCGGCTCGCCGCTCTCGTTAAGCACTTGCACATCGATGTGGTACTGGCGTTTGCGCTGTTGCAGCAAGTCCTGGGCGGCGTCCTCACCCTGGGCTTCGTAGAGTTGCGTCCACTCTTGCGCCAGGTTGTTCAGGCCGGGGTGGCGGCTGAGAATCCAGGCGTCCTGGTTGAGCATATGCCCAAGCAGAATCGACAACCCGCCAACCAGGGCGATGGCCAGCCAGAAACTCGCCAGGATACGCCAGAACAATGAACGCACAGGAAACCCTCAAACAGGAAAAGCCCAGTGGTGTGAACCACTGGGCCGTAGGCATTACGTTTGCATTATTGCGCTTTTTGCGCTTGCTGGGCTTTCCATTCCTGGAATTGCTTCCACTCGGCGCGGCGCTCGGCTTGCTTCTTGACGATCTCGTCGTATTGCTTCTGCTGGTCAGGCTTGAGCACGGCGCGGATATTGGCCTGGGTTTTCTGCTTGCCGGCGGCGATCTCGTCCTGCATGGCTTTCTGGTCAGCGGCCGGGAGTTTGTCCAGGTACTTTTGGGTCAGGTCCTTGCGAGCGTGCCATTGGTCACCCATCAGCTTGCGGATCTGCTCGCGCTGTTCCTTGCTCAAGTCTAGCTGGCTGAACGGGCCGCCTTTACCACGCGGGCCGTGTTCACCGTGGCCCGGGCCGCCCATCATGTGGCCTTCGTGGCCGCCCATCGGGCCTGGGCCTTCAGGCATGGCCATGGCAACGGTAGGCAGTGCAGCGGCGAGCATCAAAGCGATAAGGGTCTTGCGCATGGTGATTCTCCTGTCTCTATTCCGGTGAGTCCGGATGTGAGTAGGTTACGCAGCGCAAGGTCAGCCGCCGTCAGCGGAGGGTAAAGATTTGGTAAGGCTGCCTCTAGAGGCTGTAGTAGTAGCCGCGACTGCGCAGCGCCACGATCCGCGGCCGGCCATCCGGGTGCGGGCCGATCTTTTTGCGCAGGTTGCTGACGTGCATGTCCAGGCTGCGATCGTAAAGGGTCAACTTGCGGCCCAGGGCGATCTGCGCCAGTTCCTGTTTATCGAGGGGCTCGCCGGGCTGGCGCAGCAAGGCTTCGAGCAGGCGGCTTTCGGAGACGGTCAGGGTGAACTCCTGGTCATCGATGCTCACCACGCCGCGCACCGGGCTGAAGCACAGGTCGCCCAGCTCAAGCTGGGTCGAGACCGCGGTCGGGTGGCTGCGGCGCAATACGGCACGCAGGCGGGCGGTCAGTTCGCGCGGATCGCAAGGCTTGGCCAGGTAGTCGTCGGCGCCCAGCTCCAGGCCGAGGATGCGGTCCAGGGGTTCGCCCCGCGCCGAGAGCATCAGCACCGGCAGTTCCGGGTGGTCGTTGCGCAGTTGCTTGAGCAGCTCCAGGCCGCTGCCGTCGGGCAACATCACGTCGAGCACCACCGCCGCCGGGGCGGCTTCGGCCAAGGCTTTGCGGGCGCTCAGGCCATCGTGGCAGGCGCGCACCTGGAAGCCTTCCTGGCTCAACCAACTGTTCAGCAGCTCACAGAGCTCCTGGTCATCATCTATCAGTAACAGCTCGCTCATGACTCACTCGATTTAGCCATTGTCGACGGCGACGACCCCACCGGTGCCGCCGTGAGCCATTAGGAGTGCGCCGAAACGATTAGGTTCGACGCAGCCGGGTTCAAGGCAGGACTTGCTTGAACGGCTTGATCACCACATCAGCGTAGACGCCTGCTGCGACATAGGGGTCGGCCTTGGCCCAGGCCTGGGCGTCGGCCAGGGAGGCGAACTCGGCGACAATCAGGCTGCCGGTGAAACCGGCGTCGCCCGGGTCATTGCTGTCGACCGCCGGGTGCGGGCCGGCCAGTACGATACGGCCTTCGGCTTGCAGCTGTTTAAGGCGCTCGACGTGGGCGGGGCGTACGCTCAGGCGTTTTTCCAGCGAGTTGGCAATATCGGTGGCAATGATGGCGTAGAGCATGTCAGTCCTCGGTTTTCGGCGTGGTAGGCGCGGTGTCATGCAGGTGACGCGACAGGTAGATCCCCTGGCCGATCAGGAACAATACGGTCATGCCCAGGCTGCCGAACACCTTGAAGTCGACCCAGTAGTCCTGGAAGGTAAAGGCCACGAACAGGTTGGCGGCACCGCAGAACAGGAAAAACACGATCCAGGCCACGTTCAGGCGCACCCACACCGGTTCCGGCAAGGTCAGCGCGTGGCCCATGATCCGCTTGATCAGCAGGCGGTCACCGATGAAGTGGCTGCCGATAAAGACCAGGGCAAACAGCCAGTTGACCACCGGGGCTTTCCATTTAAGGAAGGTTTCGCTGTGGAAGGCCAGGGTCAGTCCGCCAAAGACCAGGCAGGCGATAAGGGTCAGCCATTGGCTTTTTTCCAGCTTGCGCTGGGAGATGAAGATGGCGCCGTAGACCACGATGGAGCTGATGATCAATACGGCAGTGGCACTGTAGATACCCCCGAACGACAGCTCGTGACCGGCGATTTCGATGACCCTGGGGTCGAGTTTGGTAACGATGAAAAACAGCAACAGCGGGATGAAGTCGATGAATTGTTTCACAGTAAGAGCCAGAAGCTGGATGTGGCGGCATAATAACAAACATCCTTGGTTGCGATAGCGCCAGCTGACTTGAGGTTACATACCCACGTGAATGTTGATTTGCACTGCCACAGCACGGCCTCCGACGGCGCCCTGGCGCCCGCGGTACTGGTTGCGCGTGCGTTTGAAAAAGGCGTGCAAGTGCTGGCGTTGACCGACCACGACACCCTCGAGGGTCTCGATGAAGCCCGCGAAGCCGCGCGTTCTTTGGGCATGCAACTGGTCAACGGGGTGGAATTGTCCTGCACCTGGGGCGGCGCCACCATTCATGTACTTGGCTACGGTTTCGATCAGAATGCCCCGCCGTTGGTGGCGGCCATTGCCCAATTGCACGATGGCCGCTGGCTGCGGTCCGAAGAAATAAGCCGCAAGCTCAGCCTTAAAGGTATGCCCGGCGCCCTCGACGGCGCCCGTGCCATCCAGCAGGAACTGGGTGACAGCGGCAACGCACCGGCCCGTCCGCACTTTGCCGACTGGATGGTGCGCGAAGGCTATGTCAAGGATCGCGCCGAAGCCTTTCGCAAATGGCTGGGGGCCGGCAAGTTGGGCGATGTGAAGCTGCATTGGCCGACCCTGGAAGACACCGTCCAGACCTTGCGGGCTTCCGGGGCCTGGGTCAGCCTGGCGCATCCCTGGCATTACGATTTCACCCGCAGCAAGCGCCGCAAGCTGATCAGCGACTATATTGGTGCGGGTGGCCACGCGATCGAGGTGGTCAACGGGCATCAACCGGCGGAACAGGTCGGCAGCCTGGCGATCCTTGCTCGCGAATTTGGTCTGCTGGTCAGTGCCGGCAGTGATTTTCATGGCCCAGGCGGCTGGTCCGAGATTGGCGAGTATCGCCAGGTCCCGGAAGATCTGCCGCTGTTGTGGGGGCGATTCAAGCATGACCCCATTATTGCCACCGTCTGAACAGGTAGAGCACGTGAGTCAATTCTTCCAGATTCATCCGGAAAACCCTCAGGCGCGCCTGATTAAACAGGCCGTGGAGATCATCCGAGCCGGCGGCGTGGTGATCTATCCAACTGATTCGTCCTACGCCATCGGTTGCCAGATCGGCGACAAAGGCGCGGTCGAGCGTGTAAGGCGCCTGCGCCAGCTGGACGACAAGCACAACTTCGCACTGATTTGCAGCGACTTGTCTCAACTGGGCCTGTTCGCCAAGGTCGACACCGGTACGTTCCGCCTGCTCAAGGCCCATACGCCGGGGCCTTATACCTTCATTCTCAATGCCACCCGCGAAGTGCCGCGCCTGTTATTGCACCCCAAGAAGCGCACCATCGGCCTGCGCGTGCCGGAACACCCGATAGCCCTGGCGCTGTTGGCCGAGCTGGGTGAGCCGCTGATGAGCGTGTCGTTGATCCTGCCCGGTGAAACCGAACCGTTGTACGACCCTTACGAAATGCGGCGCCTGCTGGAAAAGCATGTCGACCTGATCATCGATGGCGGCTACGGCGGCAACAAAGCCTCGACGGTGATCAACCTGGCTGACGGCGAGCCTGAAGTGGTGCGTGTGGGCTGTGGCGATCCGGCGCCATTTATGGTCGAGGCCTGAATGTCGGCCGTGGAAACCGCTGATCCCCAGGCCGGCGCCCAGCAGGAACTGCCGTTCGCCATGGTCTATGGCCAGGCGGTCATGGAAATGCCCCTGGACCTGTACATTCCACCGGATGCCCTGGAGGTCTTCCTGGAAGCCTTCGAAGGCCCGCTGGACTTGCTGCTGTACCTGATCCGCAAGCAGAACATCAATATCCTCGACATCCCGGTGGCAGAAATCACCCGTCAGTACATGGGCTACGTCGAGCTGATGCAGTCGGTGCGCCTGGAGCTGGCCGCCGAGTACCTGGTGATGGCCGCCATGCTCGCCGAGATCAAGTCGCGCATGTTGTTGCCGCGTTCGGAGACCGTCGAAGCCGAAGAGGATGACCCGCGCGCCGAACTGATCCGCCGCTTGCAGGAGTACGAACGCTTCAAGGCCGCCGCCGAAGGCATTGACGGCCTGAGCCGCGTGGGCCGTGATGTGGTGGTGCCCAAGCTCGACGCACCCGAGGCCCGTGCGCGCAAATTGCTGCCGGACGTGAGCCTGGAAGAATTGCTGATGTCCATGGCCGAGGTGCTGCGCCGTGGCGATATGTTTGAAAGCCACCAGGTCAGCCGCGAAGCGCTGTCTACCCGCGAGCGCATGAGTGATGTGCTGGAGCGCCTCAAGGGTGGTGGGTTTGTGCCGTTTGTCGAGCTGTTCACCGCCGAAGAAGGCCGACTAGGTGTGGTGGTGACCTTTATGGCGATCCTCGAACTGGTCAAGGAATCCTTGGTCGAGCTGGTGCAGAATGAGCCTTTTGCGGCTATCCACGTGCGGGCGCGAGCCGAATAACGAGCTGAATCGATGAATCTGACTGAACCCCGCGAACTGGCACCCTTGCTGGAGGCCTTTCTCCTGGCCTCGGGTAAACCGCAATCCCTGGAGCGCCTGTTCGAACTCTTTGAAGAAGCTGAACGCCCGGAGCCGCCGGTATTCAAGAAGGCGCTGGAGATCCTGCGCAAGTCCTGCGACGGCCGTGCCTTTGAGTTGCGCGAAGTGGCGTCGGGTTATCGCCTGCAGATCCGTGAGAAGTTTTCGCCGTGGGTGGGGCGCTTGTGGGAAGAGCGGCCGCAGCGTTATTCGCGGGCAATGCTGGAGACCATGGCGCTGATCGCCTATCGCCAGCCGATTACCCGTGGCGAAATCGAGGACGTGCGTGGTGTGGCGGTCAACAGCCATATCGTCAAGACCCTGCTGGAGCGCGAGTGGATCCGCATCGTGGGTTACCGCGACGTGCCCGGCAAACCGGCGATGTTCGCCACCACCAAGGTGTTCCTCGATCATTTCAACCTGAAGAACCTCGACGACCTGCCGCCCCTGGCTGAACTGCGCGAAATGGAGGCCGAGCCGGTGCTCGACTTCGACGATGCGCCGGTGCCGCAAAGCCTGCAGGAACTGGCCGATGCCAGCGCCGAGCCGGAGGAGCCCAAGGACGAAACCAGCTTCCATACGCTGTTGTTGGAGCTCGATGATATGGAGCAAGGGATCAAGACTGATTTTGACGACCTGTTGCGTGATGCTGCCGACGAGCCGCAGACCGAGGTGAACGTTGAACCCGAGCCCGAAGTCGAAGAAGACATCCTCGGCGTCGCCGATGCCCGGGAAAAACTGCTGGCCGCCGTCGCCGCCCTGGAACAGCCGCCGCTGAGCGACGAAGAAGACGAAGCCCGGGCGCTGGCCGAAGCCATCGAAAACGAACGCCGCCAACTCGAAGACTGACGCAATAAAAACTGTGGGAGGGGGCTTTCTCCCGATAGCGGAGTGTCAGGCAGCAGATGCATCAACTGATCCACTGCTATCGGGAGCAAGCCCCCTCCCACATTGGATCTCCATTGTCTCCATTGGTCTGGATTGTCTGGGAGAAAACATGAGTTCCACCAAAGACCCGTGCATCAGCATCTGCAAGTTCGCCAACGACATCTGCGTCGGTTGTGGCCGCAGCAAGCGCGAAATCCGCGCCTGGAAGAAGCTCGACAAAGTCGACAAGCGCACGGTGCTGGCTGAAGCCGAGCTGCGATTGCTGGCGCTTGGTGCCACCGGTCGGCGGAAAAGCAAATGACTTGGACGTTATCGACTAGTCTGTGATGCGCAACACGCGCCATGCGCGTATGATTCGCGACCCCTTGCCGACCTATTCGGCCAAGGCCCCGCTTTCAAGACCCCTCAGGCCACGCCTGAATCGACCCACCGGGAGGTGCTTACGATGAATGACCAAGACCAGAAAGACCAGGAAATCGGCCCAGCAGGCGAAAAGCTGCAAAAAGTGCTGGCGCGTATCGGCGTGGGCTCGCGCCGCGACGTCGAAGCCTGGATTACCCAGAAGCGCATCAAGGTCAACGGCGTCGAGGCTACCCTCGGCCAGCGCGTCGACCTGCACGATGCAATCACCATTGATGGCAAGGTCATCAAGCGTGAAGAGGCCGCCGAATCGGTGCGCCGCGTGATCATGTACAACAAGCCCGATGGCGAAATCTGCACCCGTGACGACCCGGAAGGCCGTCCGACCGTGTTCGACAAGATGCCCAAGCCCAAGGAAGGCCGCTGGATCAACATCGGTCGTCTGGACATCAACACCACCGGCTTGCTGATGTTCACCACTGACGGCGAACTGGCCAACCGCCTGATGCACCCGTCGTACGAGATGGATCGTGAATACGCCGTGCGTGTACGCGGTGAAGTCGATGACGAGATGATCGAACGCCTCAAGGCCGGCGTGGTGCTGGAAGACGGCCCGGCCAAGTTCACCGACATCAAGCAGGCGCCAGGCGGCGAAGGTTTCAACCACTGGTACCACTGCGTGGTGATGGAAGGGCGTAACCGTGAAGTGCGTCGCCTGTGGGAATCCCAGGGGCTGGTGGTCAGCCGCCTCAAGCGCGTGCGTTTCGGCCCGGTGTTCCTGAACTCCGACCTGCCGATGGGCCGCTGGCGCGAAATGAGCCAGTACGAAGTCGACATCCTCAGCGCCGAAGTTGGCCTGACGCCTGTCGCCATGCCGCAGATGAACGCCAAGAGCAAAGACAAGCTTGAGCGTATGCAGCGTAAATCGTCGCGCCCTGTTGCGCGTACCGAGCGCGTGGCTCGCACCTTGCGCCCGGCGCTGAATGCACCGGCAACCGGCGGTCGTATTTCTCGCGAGCCGCAGATCGAAGGTGAGCGTCGCCCAACCGCACCGTCCCGCCAGGAAGGTGATCGTGCACCACGCACACCGCGCCCGGCCCGTGGCGAAGCGCCAAGCGGCGGTCGCAGCAACCGTGGTGAAGCCGATCGCCCGGCCGACAATGCCAGTACCAAGCGTCCAGCCAAGCCAGCGGCGAACAAGCGCCCTGGCCCGAAACTGGTAGCTGATGTACCGTCGGGCAAGCGCCGTGGCGCCCCGGCAGGTTCGGGTCAGCGTCCTGGTTTTGGTCGCAAGAAGCCGCAGTGATGCGTTAAGCGCTGCATAAAAACGCCAACCCTAGGGTTGGCGTTTTTTTTGATCTGAATTTGAAATGCAATCAACTGTGGGAGCTGGCTTGCCTGCGATAGCGGTGTGCCAGTCACCTTTGTGCTAACTGACCCACCGCTATCGCGGGCAAGCCCGGCTCCCACAGGGATATCTACATGTCTGATGATCTTTTAAAAGGCAAAGGAGCCATCAAACACCGGCTTGTCATCCAGCGCCAACACCCCACTGGCAAAGATCAAATCCAAGTGATGACTGCCTTTCTGCCCGCCGCCCAGGCCCAGGTGCAGCCCGCAATGGCGCTCCTCGAACCCGGCATTGCGCGCATACAGATCCTTGACCCCTTCGTTGGTGCCAATCCCTAGCTCCTCCACCCGACGGTTGGACGGGTTGGCATTCAGGTACTTGTTGAAATCATCCGCCAGCCCCGGCACGTCGCTGGCCACGCTGCAAATGGTCGAGTTCTCGATCCACAATTCCAGCGGTGATTGCAGCACGCCGTATTTGCGCGCAAACGGAATAGTGCTGAGGAAGGTACCGACAAACCGCACCTGGCCGTTGATGGCTTCACTGTGGGTGGCGATTTCGCCGGGGGCCAGGTCGTGGTTGCCCACGCCGTTGATATTGGTCCACTTTTTGATGCTGCTCATCGGCGCTTCAAGACGTGAACCGTGCTTGTCGGTAAAGCTCAGTACATTGGCCTGGGACATGCGTCGGATCAGCGTGGCGTTAAGGTCGGCAATACGCTGTGGCTCGACGCTGAAGGTGTCGTAGAAGTAATCACCATAATCCTTGAATAGCAGGGATTTCTTCCAGTGCTCGGCCATCACGCCGTGCAGGGCGCGGATAAAGTCCGGGCCTTCGGCGCGTGGGTTGGGCAGGGTGGAAGAGTCGTAGAGAAACAGGTACAGGTCACAGTCTTCGATGGCTTGCACCAGGGCTTCGCTGGGAGCCAGGTCCAGGCGTTGCAACTGGAAGTTGAAGTGGGCGGCGCTGCCGTGGGTGATTGCCTGGGCGATGGCGTCGTAGCGTTCGGTATGGCCCAGCAGCACGGTGGGGCGACTCAGGCCGCTGAGGGCTGGGTGGTGTGCGAGGTAGTAGAGAAAGTGTTCGACGGCGCGGGCCTTGTCCATGACGGGTGTCCTTCTGTGCCTTGGGTAAGGGGGCAGGTGCCGTGCACAGCACCTGCCGGATGCCTGCCGGGTATTAGAAAGGCCACATCGCGGTGCCGAAAGGCACAACGGCATCGGCTTGCATCATTTCAACGGCGGCCTCATGGGTCGGCGCTTCAAACCAATCGTCGAGTTGCAGTTCGGTTTCCAGGTCTTTTTCCAGTGCTTGCATGGTGTATCTCCTAGAGGACGTTGATTGAGAACGGCTTGCCCGCGGGCTTCGTGGGCAAGTGGAAAGAACCTAGAAGAGAGTGTTTCGAAATGCAAAAAAAATATTGACACGGTTTCATTTGGATTTTTTCTTCTGTTTTTGGCGAGCTATTTTTTATTCAGAAAAAACAGCGTATTGGCTGAACCGTTTATTCAGAAAATCCCCACTGACAATTTTCCGTTGGCTGACCGTAAAACCTGGCTGTAACGCAGTGTTTCCGCATTGTAACGATAAGTTTACGAATTTGCCCCGAGAGTCTTGAGCGACCTGTAGCTGTAAGGATTGGCTGACAGTTTGTCGCGTGCACTCTGTTGGGGCGTGCCGAAGCTGTCGAGCGGTGTACAATGCGCCGCGTTTTACTGTGACTCCCCTTGCGTACCCACGCAAAAGGCCAAGACCTCAGGGTTCGATCCCCCTGATCACTCCGCCTGGCCACGAGCCGGACGGGTTCGATTTCGTCACAGATAAAAACAAACAGGTGACGCATGACCGTTAGAAAGACGCTGTACTCCTGGTGCCTGCGCTGGGGTTTGAACGGCGCTGCTTGAGTCGGTAATTCAAGGCAGCAACCTGCATTCATATCCTCAAACCTTGCGTGAGACCCTTTCATGAGTGGAACCCATTCCTCTTCAGGCGAGCTGAAACGCGGCCTGAAAAATCGGCATATCCAGTTGATCGCCCTCGGTGGCGCCATCGGCACCGGTCTGTTCCTGGGCTCGGCCGGGGTGCTCAAATCCGCCGGCCCGTCGATGATCCTGGGCTATGCCATCTGCGGCTTTATCGCCTTCATGATCATGCGCCAGCTTGGCGAAATGATCGTCGAGGAGCCGGTAGCCGGTTCGTTCAGCCATTTTGCCCACAAATACTGGGGCGGTTTCGCCGGCTTTCTGTCGGGCTGGAACTGCTGGATTCTTTACATTCTGGTGGGAATGTCGGAGCTGACCGCTGTCGGCAAATACGTGCACTACTGGTGGCCGGAGATCCCGACCTGGGTGTCTGCGGCGGCTTTCTTCGTGCTGATCAACGTGATCAACCTGGCCAACGTCAAGGTCTTCGGTGAAGCCGAGTTCTGGTTTGCCATCATCAAGGTGGTGGCAATTGTCGGCATGATTGCCTTGGGCAGCTACCTGCTGGTCAGTGGCAGCGGCGGCCCGCAAGCCTCGGTGAGCAACCTGTGGGACCACGGCGGGTTTTTCCCCCATGGTGTTGGCGGGTTGGTGATGGCCATGGCGATCATCATGTTCTCGTTCGGCGGCCTGGAAATGCTTGGTTTTACCGCCGCCGAAGCCGATCAACCACGCACCGTGATCCCCAAGGCGATCAATCAGGTGATCTACCGCATCCTGATTTTCTACATCGGTGCCCTGGTGGTGCTGTTGTCGTTGACGCCGTGGGACAGCCTGCTGGCGACTCTCAACGCCTCTGGCGATGCCTACAGTGGCAGCCCGTTCGTGCAGGTGTTCTCGATGCTGGGCAGCAATACCGCCGCGCATATCCTCAACTTCGTGGTGCTGACGGCGGCGCTGTCGGTGTACAACAGCGGCACCTACTGCAATAGCCGTATGTTGCTGGGCATGGCCGAGCAGGGCGACGCGCCCAAGGCCCTGGCGAAGATCGACAAGCGTGGCGTGCCGGTGCGCTCGATCCTGGCCTCGGCGGCGATCACCCTGGTGGCGGTGCTGATGAACTACCTGATGCCCCATAACGCGCTGGAACTGCTGATGTCGCTGGTGGTGGCCACGCTGGTGATCAACTGGGCGATGATCAGCTTCTCGCACTTCAAGTTCCGCCAGCACATGAATCGCACCGGCCAGGTGCCGCTGTTCAAGGCGCTGTGGTATCCGTATGGCAACATTATCTGTGTGGCGTTCGTGGTGTTTATCCTGGGCACCATGTTGATGATTCCAGGCATTGACCGCTCGGTGTACGCGATCCCGGTGTGGGTGGCGTTCATGGGGGTGTGTTACTGGATCAAGAACAAGCGGGCGCAGCAGTCCGTGGATATGGCGGTCCCCGCGGTGAAGTAAGCGTCAATGTTGTTAAGCAGACCCGGCCTTGTGCCGGGTTTGTTGTTTGAGGGGATGGCCAAGGTGCATTCGCGTATCCTAGGGCTTCTTCCGGAGGACCGTGTTACTCATGCTGGTGATTTCCAATAACGTACAGCTGCCCGATGCCGAGATCGAGCTGACCGCAATCCGCGCCCAGGGCGCCGGTGGTCAGAACGTCAATAAAGTGTCGAGTGCGGTGCACCTGCGGTTTGATATTCCGGCGTCTTCATTACCGGAGTTCTACAAGGAACGCTTGCTGGCGCTGCGCGACAGCCGTATTACCAGCGAAGGTGTGCTGGTGCTCAAGGCCCAGCAATACCGTACCCAGGAGCAGAATCGTGCCGATGCGTTGGAGCGCCTGGTGGAATTGATCCAGAGCGCCACCAAGGTCGAGAAAAAGCGCCGTCCGACCAAGCCCACCCTGGGGTCCAAGAAGCGCCGCCTGGAGTCCAAGACCAAGCGCGGCAGCATCAAGGCCGGGCGAGGCAAGGTCGACTTCTAGGCATCGCGTGTTTCCCGGGCCTTGGGTGCCTGGCGGTACAGGTACAGACTCAGCAGCAAACCGGCGGCGGCGGCGAGGGCGGCGAACAGGAAGATCGATGCAAAGCCGAAACCTGCTGCCACGGCGCCTGCCAGTGGCCCGGTGATGCCCAGGGACAAGTCGATAAACAGCGAATAGGCGCCTACCGCCGAGCCACGGCTGGAGGCGGGCACCAGGTTGACCGCCTCCACGCCCAGCGCCGGAAATACCAGAGAAAAGCCGAAGCCGCTCAACGCCGCGCCAGCCAGCGCCAGTTGGGCATCCGGCGCCAGCCACAGCAACAGCAGGCCGAGGACTTCCACCGACAGGCAGGCAATCGCGACGCGAAAGCCGCCAATGCGGTTGATCAAATTGCCAAACAGCAAGCGTGCGCCGATAAAACTGGCGCCGAACAGGCTCAAGGCCCACACCGCGTTATCCCAGTGCTGGGTGGTGTAATACAGGGTGATAAAGGTGGCGATGGTGCCAAAGCCGATGGAGCCCAGCGCCAGCGCGCAACCGTGTGGCAACACGCGGCCCAGCACATTCATGAACGGCAGACGTACGCCGGGTACAATCGGCGCGGCTTGTTTTTTCCAGGCCAACAACACGCCCAGCACGGCGAGCAGAATGATGCTCACGCCCATGCTCCACAGCCCGAACCGGCTGACCAACAGCACCCCCAATGGTGCGCCGACCGCCAGCGCGCCGTAGCTGGCGATACCGTTCCAGGAGATGACTTTGGCGGTGTTCGCCGCGCCAACGCGGCCGATGCCCCAGCCGATCGCGCCGGAACCCACCAGGCTTTCGGCGCTGCCCAGCACCAGTCGACCGATCAACAGGCTGCCCAGGCTCACTGCCGGCAGGCTGGAAAACCACGCCGCCAGCAACATGAACACGCCACTTGAACCGCAGCCCACCAGGCCAATCAGCACGGCGCGCTTGCTGCCCAGGTTGTCGATAATCTTGCCGGCATAGGGGCGGCTCAACAGGGTCGCCAGGTATTGCACGCTGATGACCAGCCCGGCGATCACGGCGCCATAGCCCAATTGGCTATGCACATAGCCCGGCAGTACAGCCAGGGGGATGCCGATATTCAGGTAGCCGATAAAGGTAAACAGCACGATGGAAACGACTTGCAGCGTGACGGCCATGGGTCGCTGGGTATCTGGCATGGGAGAGGTCCACTGTCGCAGCAGGTAAAGATAGGCTGCTAATGATACCGGCGCGCAGGCCGGGCAGGGCGGCAAAAATGTAAAACCTCGGATCAAAGATGCATCAGGCTTGGGCGGGAGCCAGCAATTGAGTCGTCACCAGGGCCGCCAGGGCATTTTCCTGGGTGCCGAAGCGCTTGAGCAGTGCGGCTTGCTTGTCTGCACTGAGGCGGTTCCAGACTTCGACCATCTGCAAGGCAGCGTCGAGCACGGCGGCATCCGGCGTATCGGGAAGGGTTGTGGTCATGATGAGCGTCTCGAATGATTCAGGCAGTGTGGAAAGCGCTCAAAGGTGCGCTTTCCACACGGTCTGGTACGGCGTCAGTCTTGGCGTTTGCTGTCGACTGGTTTTGCTTCTTTGGTCGCAGGCTGCTTGTTGCTGGCCTGCTGCGGTGTTGGCTGCTCGGTTGGGTGCAGGCTTGGGAAGGGGAGATTAGGTATCTCGTGCATCGTCGTCGCTCCTCGCAAGGTCTGTTTTCAATCGCAGGTGATTGCGCGCTCTCAAAAAGCCTTGGCAGGATACAGCACCGTAAATGACAAAAAGACTTTTATCTCGGCGGACGCACAATTTTTAATACTTGCGACGCAAGTGACATGAGAACGCCCCCTAGAACGGTACCTTGCCCAGGATCATGTCGCGGTACATCACGAAATCCCCCAGCAAGCTATAGAACGGGTGCTGAAAGGTCGCCGGACGGTTCTTTTCGAAAAAGAAGTGGCCAATCCAGGCAAAGGTGTAGCCAGCGATTGGCAAGGCCAGCAACAGGAGCAGTGACCCCCGGCCTATGGCGTACGCGAGGATACCGATCACCAGGGTGGTGCCGATGAAATGCAAGCGCCGGCAGGTGCTGTTGCCATGTTCGCTCAGGTAGTACGGGTAAAACTCGGCAAAGCTGTTGAATTTCCTGGTGTTTTCCACGGTGGCCGGCCCTCTGGTTGTTGTGCCGCCCAACAGGTGTTCGGCGGGGAGCTTATTTGAGTCTAGAGTGATCAGTGGTATCAGCCAGTGACAATAGATGCCACTTTAGTATCCTTGGCTTCCTGGCTGCCGTTTGAGCCTGCTTTCAATAAGAAGACGCCATGAGCGAACGAACAACTTCTGCAAGCTGGGCGATGGGGATAGTCAAGGCGTTGGAAATGGACGGCCTGGATTGCCGTGCGTTGTTCAAGCAACTGGGCCTGGACTATGCCGCCCTCAGTGACCCGGACGCGCGTTTTCCCCAGGATTCCATGACCCGCCTGTGGCAGCGGGCGGTGGAGGTGTCAGGCAACCCGGCGATTGGCTTGAACATGGGCAAGGTGGTGCGGCCGGCCTCGTTCCATGTTGCCGGTTATGCGCTGATGTCCAGCAACACTCTGGCTGAAGGCTTTATGCGATTGGTGCGCTACCAGCGCATCATCGCCGAAAGCGCTGACTTGAGCTTCCGACTCTTGCCCGAAGGCTATGCGTTGATTCTGACAGTGCATGGCGATCATCTGCCGCCGACCCGGCAAAGCGCCGAAGCCTCGCTGGCCAGTGCGCTGGCGCTGTGCGGCTGGCTTACCGGGCGCATCCTGCAACCGCGCAAAGTGCTGCTGCAGGGCGATCAACCAGCGGACCTGGCGCCGTACAAACAGGCCTTCCATGCGCCGCTGCAATTCAATGCACCCTATGACGCGCTGATCTTCGAGCAAGCCGACATGGATGCACCGCTGCCCACGGCCAACGAGGCCATGGCGCTATTGCATGATCGTTTTGCCGGTGAATACCTGGCGCGTTTCTCTGAAAGTCGCGTCACCCACAACGCGCGACAGGTGTTGTGCCGCCTGCTGCCCCAGGGGGAGCCCAAGCGCGAAGCGGTGGCCCAGACACTGCATCTGTCCCAACGTACCTTGCAAAGACGTTTGCAGGAGGAGGGCACCAGTTTCCAGGCCTTGCTCGATGACACCCGCCGCGAGCTGGCCGAGCAATACCTGGCGCAGCCAAACATGACCTTGCTGGAAATTGCCTACCTGCTGGGGTTCGCCGACCCGAGCAACTTCTTCCGCGCGTTTCGCCGCTGGTTCAATGCCACGCCCGGCGAGTACCGGGCACGGCTGCAGGAAATGTCGTCGGTCAGTGGCGCCAAAATGCCGGAATACACAGCACAAACACGGTAATGATCTCCAGTCGACCCAGCAGCATGCCCAGCGACAGAATCCACTTGGCTGCATCCGGCAGGGTGGCGAAGTTGCCGGCCGGGCCGATGGTTTCACCCAGGCCCGGGCCGACGCCGGACACGGTGCTGGCGGCACCGGTCAGCGCGGTCATCCAGTCCACGCCCAGCAGTGACAAGGCCAGGGCGATGGTGCAGATGGTAATGGCAAAGAAAAATGAAAAGGTCAGGATCGACCGCACAATTTCTTCGTCGAGGCGATGACCGTTGTACTTTTGCTTGATTACCGCACGTGGGTGGATCAACTGGTTCAAGTTGGCCTTGAGCAGGATATAGGCGACCTGGAAACGGAAGATCTTGATGCCGCCGGCCGTGGAGCCCGAGCAGCCGCCGATAAAGCCCAGGTAAAAGAACAGCATCAGTGAGAAGTTGCCCCACAGGCTGTAGTCCCCCAGTGCAAATCCGGTGGTCGTCATTACCGAAGTCACATTCAGCGCCACATGGCGCAAGGCATCGAGCCAATGCAGGTCGGTGGTCCACCAGTACCAGGTGCCGAGCACCAGCCAGGTCACGAGCAATAGGCCGAGCAAGCCTTGCACCTGCTGGTCCTTGATCAGCGCTCGACGGTTGCCGCGCAACGTGGCCACATACAGGGCGAACGGCAAGCTGCCGAGGATCATCACCACCACCGCGACCCAGTGCACGGCCGGTTGTTTCCAGTGCGCGAGGGACTCATCCGAGGTGGAGAACCCGCCGGTGGAAATCGCCGACATTGCGTGGTTGATCGCATCGAACAAACCCATTCCGGCCCACCAGAATGCCAGGCTGCCGAGGATGGTGATGCCCACATACGCCGCCACGATCAGCCGCGCCACCATGTGCGAGCGGGGCATGACCTTTTCCGAGCGGTCCGAGGATTCGGTCTGGAACAGGCGCATACCACCAATACGCAGCAGCGGCAGGATCGCCACCGCCATGCCGATAAAGCCGATACCGCCGAGCCAGTGCAGCAGCGAACGCCACATCAGGATGCCCGGCGACATGCTGTCCAGGCCGCTCAGCACGGTGGAGCCGGTGGCGGTGATGCCGGACATGCTTTCAAAGAACGAGTCGGTGTAGCTGATGTGCTGGGTCAGCAAAAAGGGCAGGGCGGCGAAGATGCACACCACCACCCAACTGCTGACGGTCAGCAGGTACATGTCCCGGGGGCGCAAGTGCACATGCTCCGGGCGACCGGGGATGACCAGGGCCAACCCGGCGATAAAGGTGATCAGGCTGGCCCACAGGAATGAGGGCAGGTCGCTGGTGCGTTCGAAGATCACCAGGGTGGCCATCGGGATGACCATGGCGACGGCAAGGGTGATCAGGAAGATGCCGATGATGAAACCGATGATACGTAGGGTCGGCAACGCCATGAAGTTCGCTCGGGTGATTGGGCAGAGGCGCCATTCTACCGACGGTGCTGGGCATGTAAACCAGAGTGCTTGAGGTTATACGCAGCAAAATGTGGGAGGGGCGGTGCGACGGTTCGACTTGCTCCCGATAGCAGCTGATCAGAGCAGAATGTATCTGCTGATCCACCGCTATCGGGAGCAAACCCCCTCCCACAAGGTCACCTTTTTCAGTACCGCAGGGATCAGAACTCGTGATCAGCGCTGTCCGGGTTCAGGTCACTGATGCCCAGCTTGCCGGCAGCGGCCTCGATCGAACCGGTCTGCTTGACCAGGGCGGCAATCGCGTCGCGTACGATCTGGTTGCCCTTGTCGTTGCCTGCGGCGATCAACTGGTCGTAGTGCTCGCCGGCGTTGGCGCGGTCGACCATGACCTGGATCTTCGCTTCGGTTGCCGCCAGGTCCGCCTTGAGGGCGCCATCGGCAGCCGGATCGGCCTTGGCTACCAGGGACGACAGGCTGGCGCCGGTCAGCTTGGTGCCGTCAACGCGGGTGTATTCACCCAGATAAACGTTGCGGATGCCCTTGGCGTCGTAGAACTGCGAGTTGTGGGTGTTATCGCTGAAGCAATCATGTTCGTCTTCCGGCGAATTGGCTTCCAGGGACACCTTCATGCGCTCGCCGGCCAGCTCGCCCAAAGACAGGCTGCCCATGCCGAACAGCATTTTACGCAGGCCGTCGGTAGCCGGATCCGACTCCAGGGTGGCGCGGTAGTTGTCTTCGACGTTGGGTTTCCAGTTGCCGACCATTTCTTCCAGGTCGCTGACCAGCAGTTGAGTCACTGCGCGCAGGTAAGTGCGGCGGCGCTCATTGTGACCGCCGGTGGCACCGTCACCCGTCAGGTAGTCCGAGGCCGGACGGTTGCCCGCGCCTGGGCCGGTGCCGTTGAGGTCCTGGCCCCAGAGCAGGAATTCGATGGCGTGGTAGCCGGTGGCAACGTTCGCCTCGGAACCGCCCAGCTCATTGAGGCTGGCGAGTTTTTCCGGGGTGATTTCCTTGACGTCGATCTTGTCTTCGCCGACCTGGATCTCGCTGTTGGCAATGATGTTCGCGTTGGCGCCCGGGTTACCCAGGGCGTGCTCGTAGGACTTGTCGACGTAGTCGATCAAGCCTTCGTCCAGGGGCCAGGCGTTCACTTGACCTTCCCAGTCGTCGATGATGGTGTTGCCGAAGCGGAACACTTCACTTTGCAGGTACGGGACGCGCGCGGCGATCCAGGCGGTACGGGCCGCTTTCAGGGTTTCGTCGTTCGGGTTGGCGAGGAAGGTGTCGACCGCTGTCTGCAGGGTTTTCGCGGTGGATTCGGCATCGCTGTATACCGCAAACACCATGTCTGCGTAGTGCGCGACAACCGCCTTGGCGGCTGCTTCGTCGACCTGGCCGGCAGCCGGTGCGGTTGTGCTGGCGGCGGCGGGTGCTTGAGGCGCGGCGGCCTTGTCTTTACCTTCGCCACAACCGGCGAGAGAAATGGCAATGGCCAGCAGACTGGCGGTGGCCAGGGGCATACGAATCATGGCGAACATCCTGCTTCGAGTGTGAATAGGGCGCGCGGGGAGCGCAAAAGCTGCGACATAATGCGAAAGATTTGCATTTTGTGTAAAGGCTTATACGCGGGAAATATTTGGTATTGGTTGGTTAATTCACAGACTCACCGCGTTATTACGCTCGGACTGCTTCAAATAAGCCGCCAGCTCCCGCGCCTGCAGCGGTTTGCTGTAGTGATAACCCTGACCCTCATGGCAGCCTTCGGAGATGATGTACGCCTCTTGTTCGGCGGTCTCCACGCCTTCGGCAATCACCTGCATACCCAGGCTTTTGCCCAGTTGGATAATGGCGCGCACGATCGTTGCGTCATCGTCATCATCCTGCAGGTCCTGGACGAAGCTTTTGTCGATCTTGATCTTGTCCAGCGGCAAGCTTTTCAGGTAGCTCAGGGATGAATAACCGGTGCCGAAGTCATCAATGGCGATCAGCGCCCCGGAGCGACGCAGGCTCAGCAGGTGCTGGGCGGCGGTGCTGATGTCTTCCATCAGGCCGGTCTCGGTCACTTCCAGTTCCAGGCTGCGGGGCGGCAAGCGATAGATCTGCATCAGGTTGTTGACCACCCTCGGCAACTCGGTGTGGTGCAGTTGCACGGTGGACAGGTTGACGGCGATGCGCAGCGTGGTGAAGCCCTGATCATGCCATTCGCGCAGTTGCCGGCACGCCTGGTCCAGCACCCATTCGCCGATCGGGATGATGGTGCCGTTCTGTTCCGCCAGCGGAATAAACAGATCCGGCGGTACCAGGCCGTGTTCCGGGTGTTGCCAGCGCAACAGGGCCTCTACGCCGACTACGCGATGGTCGCGGTAGCTGATTTGCGGCTGGTACACCAGGTGGAACTGGTCGCGGCTCAGCGCATCGCGCAGGTCCTTTTCCAATTCGCGGCGCCGGCGCATTTCGCTGTCGACGCTGGCGATGTAGAACTGATAGCGGTTGCGCGAGCGGCTCTTGGCCAGGGTCATGGTCTGCTCGGCTTTTTGCAGCAACTTCTCGGTGCTGTCGCCATCTTCAGGGAACAGCGTGATGCCGATGGTGGCACGCAGCCTGATCAGGTCATGCTCAAGTGCGAACTCCGCCTCCAGGTCATCCAAAATGCTTTGCGCCAGTTCGGCGGCTTCGTAAGGCTGGTCGATATCGGCCTGCACCAGGGCGAACTGGTCGCCTCCCAAGCGGGCAAGCGTGCCGAGGCGTCCGCTGTGGGCGCGCAGGCGATCGGCCAGGGCCAGTAGCAGTTTGTCGCCGGCCTGGTAGGTGAATTGTTCGTTGACGCTCTTGAAATCATCCAGCCCAACGCACAACACCGCCACCCGGCGCTGCCTGCGGCCGGCGTCAGTGAGGATCTTGTCCAGCTGTTCCTGCAGCTTCTGGCGGTTGGGCAGGCCGGTCAGGAAGTCATATTGGGCCATGCGCAACAGGCTGGATTCGGCCTCGTGGCGCAGGTGGGTATTGCGCTCGATGGACTCGAGCAACTGGTTGGCGGTGTTTATCCACTGCCCCAGTTCGTTGCGTTCGTGGCCCTTGAGCTGAGGGATCTTGTGTGCGCTGGGGCGGTCCGGGTTGATCGAGGTCAGGTGCTGGATAATCCGTGACAGCGGTTTGGTCAGCATCCAGTGATACACCAGGTACAGCACCAGCCCCATGGCCAGGGCGCGCAATACGCCCGAGATAAAGATGATGACCGAGCTGACCAGAAAACCTCTGCCATAGGTGGCGGTATCCAGGGTGATACTGAGGTCGCCGTAATATTCGCTGTAGGGGCCTTTGCCGACCAATGCGGTGGTAAAGGAGCGTTCCTGGCCGAGAATCAGGTCGGTCAGCCAGCGGCTGGGGGATTGCTGCAACGCACGGCTTTTTTCCGCCAGCATGGTCTCGTTGGGATGACCGATGGAGGCCATGCGCACGGCGTCGTCCTGGAACAACCCTTCGATCACTTGCATACCCATCTCGCGGTCCAGGCTGTAGACGGCCTGGGTCGAGGGGTCGCGAAACATGTCGAGGATACGTTGCGCATCGCCAGCCACAGCCTGGCGCGTCTTGTAGGCATCAAAAACAATCTGCGCCACGCTCAACGCCACGCCGACGATCAAGGCCGACAGCAGCACAACCCGTAGCAACTTCACCGACAAGCTGTTTTTGAGTTCCAGCTTCAAAGGGGCATTCCTTGTCTCATGCGGGTGGCCGTCAATATGCCATGAGTATTGGCAATCTGAGGATGGCAGTCAAAGGGACATTGGGGCCGCAGCTTAATTGAGGTTTTGGCCGGATAAACGCAGGAAAGATCAGGGGGCTCAAAGCCCTGCAGCGGAGAAGGCGGAGGAGGTCCGCCTTCGAGTGGGTGACGATTTAAGAAAAATCGATTTTACCCTGGGGCTTTGGCGCTTCCCCACCGATCTTGGAGCTTTCACCGGCCATGTCCAGGACTTTGCTTGCCATGTCCAGGACTTTGTTTCCGGCATTCATTGCACCGTTTGCCAGATCCAGCCCTTTATCAACAACACCCGCGACCATTGGGATCGCACCTGCAACCCCTGCTGCCATCGAAATAGGATCCATCGTTATTCTCCACATTTAATTAGAATCAGGAGGTTTATTCCTCCTGGCGTTTGTGTGGTGAATTGTTACTGTTGAGTTCCGCTATTTCTGGGCGGTCTGCCTGGCGAGCACAAAAAAGCCCGGCAATCGCCGGGCTCTTTTTACTGAACGCGCTGCTTAGGCAGTGAAGGTCTTGCCTTCGAACTGCTCAGCCACGAACTTCCAGTTGACCAGGTTCCAGAACGCTTCCACATACTTTGGACGCACGTTGCGGTAGTCGATGTAGTAGGCGTGTTCCCATACGTCGCAGGTCAGCAGCGGGGTGTCGCCGCTGGTCAGCGGGTTGCCGGCGCCGATGGTGCTGGCCAGGGCCAGGGAACCGTCAGCCTTTTTCACCAGCCAGCCCCAACCGGAACCGAAGGTGCCGACGGACGTCTTGGTGAACTCTTCCTTGAACTTGTCGAACGAACCGAACGCCGCATTGATGGCCTCAGCCAGTGCGCCGGTTGGTTGGCCGCCGGCGTTTGGCGCCAGGCAGTTCCAGTAGAAGGTGTGGTTCCAGACCTGAGCGGCGTTGTTGAAGATGCCGCCCGAGGAAGACTTGACGATTTCTTCCAGGGTCTTGCCTTCGAACTCGGTGCCAGGCACCAGGTTGTTCAGGTTCACGACATAGGTGTTGTGGTGCTTGTCGTGGTGGTATTCCAAGGTTTCCTTGGAGATGTGCGGCTGCAGGGCATCGTGTGCGTAGGGCAGCGGCGGCAATTCGAAAGCCATGATGATTCTCCTAATCAGGTCAGTTGCGGTGAGCGCAAGGCCGATCACGGGCGGCCAAACATGCGCCGGGGAGTTTGTACTCTTTGCGGCGCAGGGGTCCGATCATAGCACCGGGGGTGCGGCATAACCACGCAACAACTGTGTGGGATAGAGGTTCCAGCGCGTTTTCAACTATTGGTCAGGCGCTGATCAATTGGTAGGCCACCGAGAACATCATCACCGCCACCAGCAAGTCCAGCAGGCGCCAGGTGGCGGGGCGTGCCAGCCAGGGTGCCAGCCACGCCGCGCCGAGTGCCAGGGTGGTGAACCACAGGAGCGAAGCGCTGGCGGCACCGGCCACGTAAGCCCCCGGCTGCGTTTGTTGCGCGCCCAGGGAACCGATCAGCAGCACGGTGTCCAGGTACACATGGGGATTTAGCAGGGTCACCGCCAGCGCGCTCAACAGGACCGCGCGCAATGAGCGGGTCTTGAGAGTGGCATCCTGATCCAGGCTTTGTTTCGAACAGGCCCGGCGTAGCGCACATGCGCCATACCACAGCAGGAACGCTGCGCCGCCCCAGCGTGCCACCGCAAGCAGTATCGGGCTCTGGGCCAGCACGGTGGCCAGGCCGAACACCCCGGCGGCCACCAGCAGCGCATCGCAGATCACGCACAAGGCCGCGACGGGCAAGTGATGCTCGCGGCGCAGGCTTTGCGCGAGGACGAACGCGTTCTGGGTGCCGATTGCCATGATCAGCCCGAGGGCCACCAGCAAGCCGTTCATATAGCTCTGCCACATACTGAAGGATCCTTGTTGATGCTTAAACGATGCTGGCTATGGTGCGGGTCGGACCTGTATAAGAAAAACCAATATTGCTGATCGCTCATTAGGAAAACTGATGTTCGACTATAAGTTGCTTTCCGCCCTGGCGGCGGTGGTGGAACAAGCCGGCTTCGAGCGCGGTGCCCAGGTGCTGGGGCTGTCGCAGTCGGCGATCTCCCAGCGCATCAAACTGCTGGAGGCGCGTATCGGGCAGCCGGTGCTGGTACGGGCCTCGCCCCCAACCCCGACCGACATCGGCCGACGCCTGCTCAACCATGTGCAACAGGTGCGTTTGCTGGAGCGTGACCTGCAAAGCCAGGTGCCGGCGCTGGACGAGGAGGGTATGCCCGAGCGCTTGCGCATCGCCCTGAATGCCGACAGCCTGGCCACATGGTGGGCCGAGGCCATCAGCGACTTCTGCGCCGAACAGCACTTGCTGCTGGACCTGGTGGTCGAAGACCAGACTGTGGGCCTCAAGCGTATGCGCGCCGGTGAGGTTGCGGCGTGTATCTGTGCCAGCGAGCGCCCGGTGGCTGGTGCTCGCAGCCTGTTACTGGGCGCCATGCGTTATCGGGCGCTGGCCAGCCCGGCGTTTATTGCCCGGCATTTCCCGGCGGGCGTGCGCGCCGATCAATTGGCGCGCACGCCGGCGCTGGTGTTCGGCCCGGATGATTTCCTGCAACACCGTTACCTGGCTTCCCTCGGGGTGAACGGAGGTTTTGAGCACCATCTATGCCCGTCGTCCGAAGGTTTTATTCGCCTGACGGAAGCCGGTCTTGGGTGGGGCCTGGTGCCCGAGTTACAGGTGCGCGACCAGATGGAAACCGGCGTATTGGTGGAGTTATTGCCAGATAAGCCCATCGATGTGCCGCTGTACTGGCATCATTGGCGCAGTGGCGGGCAACTGTTGGGCTTGTTGACCGACCATCTGGCCCAGGTTTGTGGCCACTGGTTGGTGCCGTTGAAGTGATGGCGGGCGTCAAGGCCACAGCGATGAAAAACGAAAGAACACGGAGTACTACATGAAAATTCTGGTCACCGGCGCAAGCGGCTTCATCGGCGGGCGCTTTGCGCGTTTTGCCCTTGAACAGGGCCTGGATGTGCGGGTCAACGGGCGACGCGCCGAGGGTGTCGAACACCTGGTTCGGCGCGGTGCCGAGTTTATCCAGGGTGACTTGAATGATGCCGACCTGGTGCGTGACCTGTGCCGCGACGTTGAAGCCGTGGTGCATTGCGCCGGCGCCGTCGGGTTGTGGGGCAAGTATCAGGACTTTCACCAAGGCAATGTGCTGGTGACTGAAAATGTGGTCGAAGCCTGCCTCAAGCAGCGCGTGGGGCGCCTGGTGCACCTGTCGTCGCCGTCGATCTACTTCGACGGCCGCGACCATTCAGGCATCACCGAAGAGCAGGTGCCCAAACGTTTCAAGCATCCTTATGCCGCCACCAAATACCTGGCCGAGCAGAAGGTCTTCGGTGCCCAGGAGTTCGGTCTTGAGGTGTTGGCGTTGCGCCCGCGTTTTGTCACCGGTGCCGGCGACATGAGCATCTTCCCGCGGCTGTTGAAGATGCAGCGCAAGAACCGCCTGGCCATTGTCGGCGACGGCCTGAACAAGGTCGACTTCACCAGCGTGCACAACCTCAATGAAGCGCTGCTCAGCAGCCTGCTCGCACCCGGCTCGGCGCTGGGCAAGGCGTACAACATCAGCAACGGCGCACCGGTGCCTATATGGGATGTGGTCAATTATGTGATGCGGCAAATGGAGCTGCCCCAAGTGACCCGTTATCGGTCTTACGGTTTGTCCTACAGCGTGGCGGCCTTGAATGAGGCGTTCTGTGCGATGTGGCCGGGGCGGCCGGAGCCTTCGTTATCGCGTTTGGGCATGCAGGTGATGAACAAAGATTTCACCCTCGACATCAGCCGTGCCAGGCATTATCTGGACTACGACCCCAAGGTCACCCTGTGGGCCGCGCTCGATGAGTTCTGCAGTTGGTGGAAAGCCCAGGATCCGGGCCTCAAGTAAGTTCATAACCAGCAACACATCGGGAACCGAATTCGCCGGACCGTGTCGACCTATGCGTCTGGAGCACGGTTTATACTTGCGCCGCTCGGCCTCTGAGCAGCCACCTCATTGATTCAAGGTAGATTCATGCGTAACGATGCAAAAGACGACTTCGACAACGTGCCCAGCCTGCGGGCAGACCTCGGGGACGACGATGATTTCGTGCCGACTGCCGCCACTTCGGTGCGCTCGCGAACCACACCAGTGGTCAAAGTTAAAAGTGCCAGCACCGGCCCGTTGTGGGCGTTGGTAGGCGCATTGCTGATTGCCTTCGCCGGCCTGGCCTGGTGGAGCTTCCAGCAGATTTCCCTGATGGGCCAGCAACTGGTCGCCACCCAGGAAAGCTTCGCCCGCATCAGCGAGGAAGCGGCGGGGCGCCTGCAGGATATTTCCGGCAAGGTCGTGGCCAGCGAAGCCAGCGTGAACAACGGCAGCGAGGCGCTGAAATTGCAGATCAAGCAGTTGCAAGCCCAGTTGCAGGAGCAGGGCAAGCAACAGTTGGGCGTCGCCGGCCAAGCCACCGAGCTGGATAGTCGCCTGGCCCAGATGAGCGCCAGTACCACCGAACTGACGGCTGCCAATGCCAAGCTGCAAGGCCAGGTGCAGGCCCTGACCGACGCTGTCGCCAGCCTCAAGGCGGCCCAAGGTGAGATCAAGGACTTGTCCACTGATGTGGCTGCCTTGAAGAAGCAGGGCAATCCAGGCGCCGCCATCGCCCGTCTTGAGCAGGATTTGCTGGTACTCAAGAGTGCCCAGGAAAACCAGCCTGCCAACGTCGATGCGCCGACCAACAAGGAGTTTGATGTGTTCCGCATCCAGACCACGCGCAATATCACCACCTTGCAGAGCCAGGTGCAGAATCTGAACCAGCGCCTCAATGCGCCTGCTGCGGCCACACCGCTGGGTCAATGAACGAAGTTATGGCCTTTGAATGAGATCTAAATGTAGGAGGGAGCAAGCCCCCTCCCACATTTTGGATTTTCACTTGGAGATTGATTGTCACCAGATAGTGACATTTCTTCTCCCCTTCGTTACTTGCCCCTACCGCGCCCTTGTTTAGACTCCGGTCATCCCACAAAAAACAATAAGGGCCACCCATGACCACCCATCCACTGCCTGCCAGCAGTTGGCTGAACGCACCTGCCCACCACGCCTGGCTCGCCGCTGAAGGCCAGCGCCTGTTGGCGTTCGCCAAGGCATCGCGCCTGCCGGACGGGTTCGGCAACCTCGACGATAAAGGCCAGTTGCCCGCCGATGCCCGCGCCGAAACCATGAACACCGCCCGTATGACCCACAGCTTCGCCATGGCCCATGCGATGGGGCTGCCCGGTTATGCCGAGCTGGTGGCGCATGGCGTGACGGCTCTCAGCGGCCCGCTGCGCGACAGTGAGCACGGTGGCTGGTTCGCCGCGCCCCAAGCCCTGGATGGCAACACCGGCAAAGCAGCGTACCTGCATGCATTCGTGGCCCTGGCCGCCAGCTCTGCGGTGGTGGCTGGCGCGCCGGGTGCGCAAACCTTGTTGAACGACGCCATCCATATCATCGACCAGTTCTTCTGGAGCGAGGAGGAGGGCGTCATGCTTGAATCTTTCGCCCGGGACTGGAGTGGTGTCGAAGGCTATCGCGGCGCCAACAGCAACATGCACGCCACCGAAGCCTTCCTGGCCCTGGCCGATGTCACCGCTGACAGCCGTTGGCTGGACCGTGCGCTGCGCATCGTCGAGCGGGTGATCCACACCCACGCCGCCAGCAACCAGTTCATGGTGATCGAGCACTTTGATGCGCAGTGGAAACCTCTACTGGGCTACAACGAAGATAACCCCGCTGATGGGTTTCGCCCCTACGGCATCACCCCCGGGCACGGTTTCGAATGGGCGCGGCTGCTACTGCACCTGGAAGCTGCGCGCCTGCAGGCCGGGCTGGATACGCCGGCTTGGTTGGTTGACGACGCCAAAGGGCTGTTTGCCAGCGCCTGTGAATATGCCTGGGCCGTGGATGGTGCACCGGGCATTGTCTACACGTTGGATTGGAGTCGGCGCCCGGTTGTACGCGAGCGCTTGCACTGGACCCACGCAGAAGCCAGCGCCGCTGCTCAGGCACTGCTCAAACGTACGGGTGAACTGCACTACGAGATCTGGTACCGACGCATCTGGGAGTTTTGCGAAACCCACTTCATCGACCGGTTTCATGGCAGTTGGCACCACGAACTCAGCCCGCATAACCAACCCAGCAGCAAAATCTGGGGCGGCAAACCTGATCTGTACCATGCCTGGCAAGCGGTCGTGCTGCCTGCGGTACCCTTGGCACCCAGCCTGGCCAGTGCATTGGGCAGCGGACGTTATGTCACCAAGTGGTGACATTTGTGCGTCCCTTTGTTACCTGCGCCTGGAAAATCCCTGTTTAAACTCCGTGCAGCGCAAGCTCTAGACTTGCATGCATAACAACAAGAAAAGGTACTCAGATGAACGCGATTAATCGCCTCGCCGTTGCTATTTCCATTGCCTCGTTGTTTCCCCTCAGTGCATTTGCCGCCGACTCCAAAGGTACGGTGGAAGTGGTGCATTGGTGGACCTCCGGCGGTGAAAAAGCAGCTGTGGATGTCCTGAAGGCCCAAGTTGAGAAAGACGGCTTCACCTGGAAAGACGGTGCCGTTGCAGGTGGCGGTGGCGCCACGGCCATGACCGTGCTGAAAAGCCGTGCAGTTGCCGGCAACCCACCGGGCGTAGCCCAGATCAAAGGCCCCGACATCCAGGAATGGGCGTCCACTGGCCTGCTCGACACAGACGTGCTCAAAGACGTCGCCAAAGAAGAAAAGTGGGATTCCCTGCTCGACAAGAAAGTCTCCGATACCGTGAAGTACGACGGTGACTACGTAGCCGTACCGGTGAATATTCACCGCGTGAACTGGCTGTGGATCAACCCGGAAGTCTTCAAGAAAGCCGGTATCACCAAGAACCCAACCACCCTCGAAGAATTCTACGCAGCCGGCGACAAGCTCAAAGCTGCAGGCTTCATTGCGCTTGCCCACGGCGGCCAGCCTTGGCAGGACAGCACCGTTTTCGAAGCGGTAGTGCTCTCGGTCATGGGGGCTGATGGCTACAAGAAAGCCCTGGTCGACCTGGATAACGGCGCGCTGACCGGCCCGGAAATGGTCAAGGCACTCACCGAGCTGAAGAAAGTCGCGACCTACATGGACGTGGACGGCAAAGGCCAGGACTGGAACCTCGAAGCCGGCAAGGTCATCAACGGCAAGGCCGGTATGCAGATCATGGGTGACTGGGCCAAGTCCGAGTGGACTGCCGCCAAGAAAGTCGCTGGCAAGGACTACGAGTGCGTAGCGTTCCCTGGCACCGACAAAGCCTTCACCTACAACATCGACTCCCTGGCGGTGTTCAAGCAGAAAGACAAAGGCACTGCTGCTGGCCAGCAGGACATCGCCAAAGTCGTGCTGGGTGAAAACTTCCAGAAAGTGTTCAGCATCAACAAGGGCTCGATCCCTGTGCGTAACGACATGCTGACCAAGATGGATTCCTACGGCTTCGACTCCTGCGCCCAGACCGCCGCCAAGGACTTCCTGACCGACGCCAAGACCGGCGGCCTGCAGCCAAGCATGGCGCACAACATGGCCACTACCCTGGCGGTGCAAGGTGCGTTCTTTGACGTAGTGACCAACTACATCAACGACCCGAAAGCCGACCCGGCCGACACCGCCAAGAAGCTGGGTGCTGCGATCAAGTCGGCCAAGTAACACTTGGTAGCGGATTTTTGTGGGAGCCGGGCTTGCCCGCGATGCAGACAACTCGGTGTACCGGTGACACCGCGGTGATGCCATCGCAGGCGAGCCAGCTTCCACACAAACCGCGTTCGACAAGAGACTCACCTTGTAGTCCTTTTTCCCTGTAGTGGATTTTCCCATGAGTTCTGTTGCTGTGTTCAGCAAGGCCTCGCCGTTCGATGTGCTGCAACGCTGGCTACCCAAACTGGTGCTGGCGCCGAGCATGTTCATCGTGCTGGTAGGCTTTTACGGCTACATCCTGTGGACGTTCGTGCTGTCGTTCACCACTTCCACGTTCCTGCCCAGCTACAAGTGGGCGGGCCTGGCTCAGTATGAGCGTTTGTTCGACAACGACCGTTGGTGGGTGGCGAGCAAGAACCTGGCCGTATTCGGCGGCATGTTCATCGGCATCACCCTGGTGATCGGTGTGCTGCTGGCGATTTTCCTCGACCAGAAAATCCGCCGCGAAGGCTTTATCCGCACCATTTACCTGTACCCGATGGCGCTTTCGATGATCGTCACCGGTACCGCCTGGAAATGGCTGCTCAACCCGGGCATGGGCCTGGACAAACTTCTGCGGGATTGGGGCTGGGAAGGCTTCCGTCTCGACTGGCTGATCGACCCCGACCGCGTGGTCTACTGCCTGGTGATCGCCGCTGTGTGGCAAGCCTCGGGCTTTATCATGGCGATGTTCCTGGCTGGCCTGCGTGGGGTTGATCAATCGATCATCCGCGCCGCCCAGATCGACGGTGCCAGCCTGCCGCGCATCTATTGGAGCGTGGTGCTGCCAAGCCTGCGTCCGGTGTTCTTCAGTGCAGTGATGATCCTGGCGCACATTGCGATCAAGAGCTTCGACCTGGTGGCGGCGATGACCGCGGGTGGCCCGGGCTATTCGTCCGATCTGCCGGCGATGTTCATGTACTCGTTCACCTTCAGCCGTGGCCAGATGGGCATGGGCTCGGCCAGTGCAATCCTGATGCTCGGTGCGATCCTCGCGATCATCGTGCCGTACCTCTACTCCGAGCTGAGGACCAAACGTAATGACTAGTCTCGCCTCCAAACCCGCCATCAGCCTGAGTCGTATCGCGATCTATGCGGTGCTGATCCTCGCCGTGCTGCTGTACCTGGTGCCGCTGGTGGTGATGCTGCTCACCAGCTTCAAGACTCCCGAAGACATCAGCAGCGGCAACCTGCTGAGCTGGCCGACCGTGGTCAGTGGCATCGGCTGGGTCAAGGCCTGGGCCACTGTGGATGGTTACTTCTGGAACTCGATCAAGATCACCGTTCCAGCCGTGCTGATTTCCACCGCCATCGGGGCCTTGAATGGCTATGTGTTGTCGTTCTGGCGCTTCCGAGGTTCGCAACTGTTCTTTGGATTGTTGCTGTTCGGCTGCTTCCTGCCGTTCCAGACCGTGCTGCTGCCCGCGTCGTTCACCCTCGGCAAGATGGGCCTGGCGAGCACCACCACCGGCCTGGTGTTTATCCACGTGGTCTACGGCCTGGCGTTCACCACGCTGTTCTTCCGTAACTACTACGTAAGCATCCCGGATGCGCTGATCAAGGCGGCACGCCTGGACGGTGCGGGTTTCTTCACCATCTTCCGGCAGATCATTCTGCCGATGTCGACGCCGATCATCATGGTCTGCCTGATCTGGCAGTTCACGCAGATCTGGAACGACTTCCTGTTCGGCGTGGTGTTCTCCAGTGGCGACTCGCAGCCCATCACGGTGGCGCTGAACAACCTGGTCAACACCAGCACCGGGGCCAAGGAATATAACGTGGATATGGCGGCGGCGATGATCGCCGGGCTGCCGACCCTGCTGGTCTATGTGATCGCAGGCAAGTATTTCGTGCGCGGCCTCACGGCCGGCGCGGTCAAGGGGTAATCATGGCTACGCTTGAACTTCGCAATGTAAACAAAACCTACGGCGCCGGCCTGCCCGACACCTTGAAGAACATCGAACTGTCGATCAAGGAAGGCGAGTTCCTCATCCTGGTTGGCCCGTCTGGCTGTGGTAAATCCACGCTGATGAACTGCATCGCCGGCCTTGAGACCATCACCGGCGGCGCGATCATGATCGGTGATCAAGACGTGAGCGGCATGAGCCCCAAGGACCGCGACATCGCCATGGTGTTCCAGTCCTATGCGCTGTACCCGACCATGAGCGTGCGCGAGAACATCGAGTTCGGCCTGAAGATTCGCAAGATGCCGCAAGCCGACATCGACGCCGAAGTCGCACGCGTGGCCAAGCTGCTGCAGATCGAACACCTGCTCAACCGCAAGCCGGGCCAACTGTCCGGTGGCCAGCAGCAGCGTGTGGCCATGGGCCGAGCGCTGGCGCGCCGGCCGAAGATCTACCTGTTCGACGAACCGCTGTCCAACCTCGACGCCAAATTGCGCGTCGAGATGCGCACCGAAATGAAGCTGATGCACCAGCGTCTGAAAACCACCACCGTCTACGTCACCCACGACCAGATCGAAGCAATGACCCTGGGCGACAAAGTGGCGGTGATGAAGGACGGCATCATCCAACAATTCGGCACGCCGAAAGAAATCTATAACGACCCGGCCAACCTGTTTGTGGCAAGCTTTATCGGTTCACCACCGATGAACTTCGTGCCTTTGCGCCTGCAACGCAAGGACGGTCGCCTGGTCGCGCTGCTGGACAGCGGCCAGGCCCGTTGCGAGTTGCCGCTGAGCATGAATGACGCCGGGCTTGAAGACCGCGATGTGATCCTCGGCCTGCGCCCGGAGCAGATCGTGCTGGCGGCGGGCGAGGGCAATGGCTCGTCGAGTATTCGTGCCGAAGTGCAGGTGACCGAGCCGACCGGCCCGGACACGCTGGTGTTTGTGCAGCTCAACGACACCAAGGTCTGCTGCCGTTTGGCGCCGGACGTCGCGCCGCAGGTGGGTGAGACACTGACGCTGCAATTCGACCCGGCCAAGGTGTTGCTGTTTGACGCCAAGACCGGTGAGCGATTGGGGACTGCTGGCTCACGGGGGGCATCTGTGGGAGCCGGGCTTGCCCGCGATGGCGTCACCGCGTTGTAACTGCAGGACCGAGGCGCCTGCATCGCGGGCAAGCCCGGTTCCCACAGGAAAAAGAAGATAACCAGTTGTTTTAGTTAAAAAATGTAACCCGCGTTAGATAAAAACAGTTTAATAACAATAAAGACGAGGATGTAGGGATGAAAAAGCAACACAACAACACCCGGCTGATCTGCCAGCTGTCAGCGGTAGCAGCCCTGGTTTTGTCCGCCAATGCGATGGCGGATGAAGCCTTCAGTGCCGATTCCAAATGGATGACCGGCGATTGGGGCGGTGAGCGTACCAAGCTGATCGAGCAAGGTATCGACATCAAGGCCGACTACGTTGGGGAGATGGGCTACAACGCCCACGGCGGTTATAACGACGACAAGACCGGTCGCTACTCTGACCAGTTTGGTCTTGGCGTGGCACTGGACCTGCAAAAACTGTGGGGCTGGGATAACACCCAGGCCAAGATCCAGTTGACCAATCGTAATGGCGAGAACATCTCCAACGACCGTGTTGGTGACCCGCGTGCTGGCACCTTGAGTTCATCGCAGGAAGTGTATGGCCGTGGCCACATGGTGCGTCTGACCCAACTGTGGATCCAGCATCAGTTCCTCGACGGCAAGCTGGACGTCAAAGCCGGTTACTTCGGTGAAGGCGAAGACTTCAACACCTTCCCCTGCGAGTTCCAGAACCTGGCGTTCTGCGGTTCCCAAGTGGGTAACTGGGCCACCAACATCTGGTACAACTGGCCCGTCAGCCAGGCCGCTCTGCGTGTGAAATACCACATCACGCCTGAACTGTATGCGCAAATTGGCGCGTACAACCAGAACCCATCGCAAACCGAAATGGGCAACGGCTTCAAGCTCAGCGGCAGCGGCACCAAGGGCACCGTGTTGCCAGTTGAATTGGTGTGGTCGCCGAAGGTCAATGGCCTGCCGGGCGAGTACCGCGTGGGTTACTACAAGAGCACGGCTGACGCTGATGATGTGCGCGAAGACGTCAACGGCGGCGACGCTGGCGCCACTGGCGATGCCCTGCGCGTTCGCAACAGCAAAAGCGGCTACTGGGGCGTGGTGCAACAGCAACTCACCACTCACAATGGTGATGCCTCCCGTGGTCTGAACGTTGCGGCTAACGTCACCTTCCACGACAAGGACACCAACTTCATCGACAACTATCAGTCGCTGATGTTTGTGTACAAGGGCCCGTTCGATGCGCGTCCAAAGGATGACATCGGCATCGGTTTTGCCCGTATCCATGTCAACGATGACGTGAAGAAAACCGCAGAGCTACGTAACGCGGCAGGTGGTTTCACTGACTACAGCCAGGCCGGTTACATGCCGCTGCAAGGTACCGAATACAACTACGAAATCAACTACGGCTTCCATGTCACCAATTGGCTGACCGTACGCCCTAACCTGCAATACATCACCCACCCAGGTGGTGTGGATCAAGTCGACAACGCCTTGGTCGCCGGCCTGAAAATTCAGTCTACCTTCTAACGCTGTTGCGATAAGCTCCTCTCTCTGTGCGCATTTGCGGGTAGCCATGGCTATCCGCTTTTTTTTGGCTTGCACTGTGATATTCGGAACCTGTGCACATGCATGAGCAACCGCTGCAACGCTTTTTCAAATCCCTGCGCGAGCGACCGGTGTTCGCCTGGGAGCGCTTTCAGATGCGCGATGTGTTGGTGATCGACCACCCCCTGTGCCAGGCGGTGTTCAGTCGCCAGGGTGCGCAATTGCTGCACTTTCAACCTACGGGCCAGAAGCCGTGGCTGTGGTGTGCCGCCAAATGGCCGCAAGTCGGGGCTATCCGTGGTGGCGTACCGGTGTGCTGGCCGTGGTATGGCCGTCACCCCAGCGAAAACGCATGGCCGTCCCATGGCTGGGCGCGCCTGATTGACTGGAAGCTGCTCGACAGCAGCACCGATGACGATGGCGTGCGCCTGCACTGGCAATTGCAATTGTGCGACTGGCAGGTGGACTTGCACGCGCACTTGGGCGAAACCCTGGAACTGCGCCTGAGCACCGAGCACCAGGACGAGTTGCCGTGCCAGTTGAGCCATGCTTTGCACGCTTACTGGCGTATTGGTCACGTTGACGAGGTAGCGCTGTCTGGGCTCGACGGCGCGCAAGGTTATGATCAGCTCAACCGTCAGGTCTGCCAGCAGGAAGGTGAACTGCGGGTCGATGGCGGTTGCCAGCGGGTGTTCCAGCATGAGGGCGAACTACAGCTCAAGGACCACGCCTGGCAGCGTGAACTGTGCATCGACACCGGCGACAGCGCCGACACGGTGGTGTGGCATCCAGGTAGCCGACCGCTGTTGGGCGTGAGCTTTAACGAGGCGTCGGGGTTTGTGTGCGTGGAGTCGGCGATGGCCGGTGCGAGCCTGGCGCCGGGGGAGAGGGCGCATTTGAGTCTGCAGGCTCGGGCTGGAGCTTAGCGGTGTGGCTGATGGCGCTATCGCAGGCAAGCCAGCTCCCACATTTGAAGGTATTCACACATCAAACTGTGGGAGGGGGCTTGCTCCCGATGAGGCCAGTGCAGCCAACACAGGTCCAGGCTTAGTTGAACTCATCCCCCACCGGATACCGGCTGTCATTCAAACTCTCTTTGATCTTGCGCAAATGCGGCTGGAAATCCACCCCGCGACGCAGGGTCATGCCGGTCGCCAGCACATCCAGCACGGTCAATTGGATGATCCGAGAAGTCATCGGCATGTAGATATCGGTGTCTTCCGGCAACGGGATGTTCAGGCTTACTGTACTGGCCTTGGCAAGCGGCGAGTTTTCGGCGGTCACGCCCAACACTGACGCACCGTTTTCCCTGGCGATACGCGCCACTTCCACCAGTTCGCGTGTGCGTCCGGTGTAGGAAATGATCACGAACAGCTCGCCGGTATGCGCTACCGAAGCGATCATGCGCTGCATCAGCACGTCCGCATGAGCGGTCACCGCCAGGTTGAAGCGGAAAAACTTGTGCAGCGCATCCATGGCCACCGGCGCCGAGGCGCCCAGGCCGAAGAAGTGGATCTGGCGCGCCTGGATCAACAAGTCCACCGCCTTGCTGATCAGCGCCGGGTCCAGGGCCTGGCAGGCGCTGTCCAGGGACGCAATGGCGCTGCCAAAGATCTTCTGGGTGTAGGCCTCGGGGTTATCATCGGCCTCCACGGCACGGCTGACATACGCGGCGCCGCTGGCCAGGCTTTGCGCCAACTGCAATTTAAGTTCAGGGTAACCGCTGACGCCGAACGAACGGCAGAAGCGGTTGACCGTCGGTTCGCTGACCGAGGCGGCCTGGGCGAGGGCGGCGATCGAGAAGCGTGTAGCCTGCTGCGGGTTGAGCAGGATGACTTCAGCGACTTTGCGCTCGGCCTTGTTTAATTCTTCGAGGCGGTTCCGGATCTGTTCCAGAAGATTTCGCACGCGGTCCATTCAGTCTTTCCTTCGGGCGACGATGCAAATAAAGGGCGGCAACCAATCGACGACTGGCTTTTCGCGGTGGCCTATCCTACTGAGGGTAGCTGAACACCACCACTCGCAATGCGTATTTCCGGAAAATGTTGTGGTTATTACTACATTTTTCCTTGAGTGATGCCTTGAAAAAAGGTATTTGTAGCTTAACTTGATAAAAGAACAAACATCATGCCTTCGATAACCGTAGAACCCTGCACCTTTGCCCTGTTTGGCGCCTTGGGTGATCTGGCGCTGCGCAAGTTATTTCCTGCCCTCTATCAACTCGATGGCGCCGGGCTGCTGCACGACGATACGCGCATCCTGGCCCTGGCCCGTGAAGCCGGCAGCGAGCAGCAACACCTGGCCCATATCGAAAAAGAATTGCGTAAATACGTCGGCAAGGAACTCGACGAGGCCGTGGCCGCGCGCTTCCTTGCGCGCCTGGCCTACGTGCATGTCGACTTCATGAAGGCTGACGACTACGTCGCCCTTGCCGAGAAGGTCGGCGGCGAGCAACGCCTGATCGCCTACTTCGCCACCCCCGCGGCGGTGTACGGGGCTATCTGCGAGAACCTGTCCAAGGTGGGCCTGGCGGAAAACACCCGCGTGGTCCTGGAAAAGCCCATCGGTTCGGATCTGGAATCCTCGCGCAAGGTCAACGATGCGGTGGCGCAGTTTTTCCCGGAAAACCGCACCTACCGTATCGACCACTATCTGGGCAAAGAAACCGTCCAGAACCTGATCGCCCTGCGTTTCGCCAACAGTTTGTTCGAAACCCAGTGGAACCAGAACTACATTTCACACGTGGAAATCACCGTGGCCGAGCAGGTCGGCATCGAAGGCCGTTGGGGCTACTTCGACAAGGCCGGCCAACTGCGTGACATGATCCAGAACCACCTGCTGCAGTTGCTGTGCCTGATCGCCATGGACCCGCCGGCCGACCTGTCCGCCGACAGTATCCGCGACGAGAAGGTCAAGGTGCTCAAGGCCCTGGCGCCGATCAGCCCCGAGGGCCTGACCACCCAGGTGGTACGCGGCCAATACATTGCCGGCTACAGTGCGGGCAAAGCCGTGCCGGGTTATCTGGAAGAAGACAATTCCAACACCCAGAGCGACACCGAAACCTTCGTCGCCCTGCGTGCCGATATTCGCAACTGGCGTTGGGCCGGGGTGCCGTTCTACCTGCGTACTGGCAAACGTATGCCGCAAAAGCTGTCGCAGATTGTCATCCATTTCAAGGAACCGTCCCACTACATCTTCGCCCCCGAGCAGCGCCTGCAGATCAGCAACAAGCTGATCATCCGCCTGCAGCCGGACGAAGGTATTTCCTTGCGCGTGATGACCAAGGAGCAGGGCCTGGACAAGGGCATGCAACTGCGTAGCGGGCCACTGCAACTGAATTTTTCCGACACCTATCGCAGCGCACGCATCCCTGATGCCTACGAGCGGTTGTTGCTGGAAGTGATGCGCGGCAATCAGAACCTGTTTGTTCGCAAAGATGAAATCGAAGCTGCGTGGAAGTGGTGTGACCAGTTGATCGCCGGCTGGAAAAAGTCCGGTGATGCACCCAAGCCGTATGCGGCGGGGTCCTGGGGGCCGATGAGCTCGATTGCACTGATTACGCGGGATGGGAGGTCGTGGTATGGCGATATCTGAATTGAAACTGCCTCAGGGCGTTACTGCCCATGAGTACCGTACGCCCACGCTGCTGGCCGATGGCCTGGCCCATGACGTGGCCGAACAACTGCGCGCTGCCATCAGCGCCCGTGGCGAGGCGACGCTGGTGGTGTCCGGTGGACGCAGCCCCGTGGCGTTTTTCCAGAACCTGGCCAAGCAGGGGCTGGACTGGTCCAGGGTCACCGTCACCCTGGCCGATGAACGCTGGGTACCGGTCGAACACGCCGACAGCAATGCCGGCCTGTTGAAGCAGCACCTGCTGCAAGGCCCGGCAGCCGCGGCCAGGTTCCTCAGCCTGTACAGTGCCGCCGCCAACCTTGAAGACGCTGCCGAGCAGGCTGATCGCCTGCTGGCCGAACTGCCGGGCATTGATGTGCTGGTGCTGGGCATGGGCGATGACGGCCACACCGCCTCGCTGTTCCCCAACAGCCCCAACCTGGCAGAGGCACTGAAGGCCGACGGTACTCGCCGTTGCTGGCCGATGCTGGCGCCAACCGTGCCGCACCAGCGTCTGACCATGAGCCGTGCGCTGCTGGCGACGGCCAACTACACCGTGCTGTCGATTTCCGGCAGTTCGAAATTGACCACCTTGAGCGCAGCGCTGGCCAGCGACGATGTTGCTGCCATGCCGATTCGCGCGTTTTTGCAACCTACTCTCGAGATTTACTGGTGCCCATGAGCCAAGGATCAGCCGCTATGAAAAGCCCTCAACCGACCGTGTCCATGGCGGATAAAGTTGCCTTGATCGACAGTCTCTGCGCCAAGGCGCGGATCCTGCCGGTGATTACCATCGCCCGCGAGCAGGACATCCTGCCGCTGGCCGATGCCCTGGCAGCGGGCGGTTTGACCGCGTTGGAAGTGACCCTGCGTTCCGAGTTCGGCCTCAAGGCCATTCAGGTCTTGCGCGAGCAACGTCCTGAGCTGTGCACCGGTGCCGGTACCGTGCTTGATCGTCACATGCTCGAAGCGGCCGAAGTGGCGGGTTCGCAATTTATCGTTACCCCTGGCATTACCCGCGACCTGCTGGAAGCCTCGGTACACAGCCCGATCCCGCTGCTGCCGGGCATCAGCAATGCCTCCGGTATCATGGAAGGCTACGGCCTGGGTTACCGCCGCTTCAAGTTGTTCCCGGCCGAAGTCAGCGGCGGCGTCGCGGCCATCAAGGCGCTGGGCGGCCCGTTTGGCGAAGTGAAATTCTGCCCGACCGGCGGCGTTGGCCCGGCCAATATCAAAAGCTACATGGCGTTGAAAAACGTGATGTGCGTGGGCGGTAGCTGGATGCTTGATCCTGAGTGGGTCAGGAACGGCGACTGGGCACGCATCCAGGAAGTTACCGCACAGGCGCTGGCGCTGCTGGACTGAGCGGATTTACAGAATCGTTGTTGCTGTGCTTAACGGCATTTTTGCGGTGCACTTGGTCGGTGTGCCGCTTTTTTTTGCCTGCAGAAACCTCAAGAACACCGATGTTCAACTGTGGGAGCTGGCTTGCCTGCGATAGCGGTGGGTCAGCTGACATCTCTTGCGCTGATACACCGCCATCGCAGGCAAGCCAGCTCCCACATGTTTAATCTGTGCTCAACTGGTTAATGGCGTTGACTAGCACGTCGATGTCCGCTGCCGATGTCACCAACCCTGGTGTCACCCGAATACAGGTGCCAAACGACGCACCCACACGCGTGGTGGTAAACAAGTCGTAGTCCCTGAGCATACGATCCACCATCACCTGCTGATCCCGCCCGAGGAACTTGAACGCGGTGATCCCGCAGTACAGCCGCGGATCATCCGAGGTCAGCACTTCAATGCCCGGCAAGGGGCGCACCTGGTTTACCCACAGATCCCGCAGGTAATTGACCCGCGCACCCTTGGCCGCGGCGCCACCCAATTGCCGATGTTCTTCAAACACCAACGGCAAGGTCATCAGCGCGGGAAAGTTCGGTGTGCTGTAGGACGTACGAGCGCGCACATCCGTGGCCGGGTAGTGAAACTCGCCCATGTCCGGGTCGATATCGGCCAGGCGCTCGGGGGCGATATATAAAAAGCCCAGGGTCAGCGGTGCACCCATCCATTTGTGCAGGTTGAACCCCGCGAATTGGATGCCCAGTTCAGCCAGGTTGAACTCGAACTGGCCCAGGGCGTGGGCGCCGTCGAGGATCACGTCGATATGCTGTTCGCGTGCGGCCTTGGCAATGGCCGCAACGGGCATCACCAGGCCGGTGCGGTGAGTGACATGCGTCAGGGCCATCAGTTTAAGACGCGGATACTGCGCGAACGCCTTGTTATACGTCTGCACCAGGCTGTCGAAACTGGCCGGGTGGGTGTGTGACACCTCGATCACCTCCACGCCGCGAACATCGGCAAGCCAGCGCATGGCGCCCTTGACCGTGTCGTACTCCAAATCGCTGATCAGCACCTGGTCGCCGGGTTGCAGGCGGTTGTAGTTGCGGATCAGCGACTGTAAGGCTTCGGTAGCGTTGCGCGTGAAGGCGATCGACTCGGGGTCGACGTCAATCAATGCCGCCAGCGTGCGGCGAATCTCGACGTTTTCACCTTGCTCGAAACGTTGGCGCACATGCACCGAGTTGCTGCGGTTGATAAAGCTGATGTGCTCAAGGTATTGCGCTTGCACTGCACGGCTCATACGCCCGAAGTAGCCGTTTTCCAGGTTGATCGGCCCGGGTTGCAGCTCATAGCGCTGGGCGATGGTGTGCCAGTGGCGTTCGTTGTCGGCATTCCTTGGCATGGCGAGTCTCTTAATGGCGGGGGGCAGGTTTGCCGTGTTTGGCCCGCAGTGGTTCGAGCAGTTCGGCCAGGCCGTTGTGGTCGATTTCCTGCATCAAGGCCAGCAGACCGCCCAATTCGCCGTGGGGGAAACCTTCACGGGCAAACCAGTTCAGGTAGGGGCCAGGCAGGTCGGCGATGATCCGGCCCTTGTATTTGCCGAAGGGCATTTCGCGGGTGATCAGCAGTTCGAGTTTTTCAGGATTCATGAGCTTCGCGGGATTGAGGCGAGGTCTTCGAAAATACAGGCATTCTGCATGAAGGCCAAATGACAGATCATGCAAATAACGCACATACAGATGGTTCAATATTTCATAACTTGTTGAAATTAAAGGATAAATTAATTTTTAAAAACCTGGCACGGGCGCTGCAATAACCAAGACACCCTTCTAACCCGTACAAGGAATTGAAAAATGACTGACATCAATAAAGAATCGATCTCCGTACTGAACGACCTGATCGAAACCAGCATCGACGGCCAAAAGGGTTTCAAGGAATGCGCTGAAGATATCAAGCATCCGGAACTCAAGGCCCTGTTTGCCAAGCGCTCTGCTGATTGCGCCACTGCTGCCGCTGAATTGAAAACCGCCGTGCGTGCCCTGGGTGGCGATCCGGAAGATTCCGGCAGCGTAGCGGGTGCTCTGCACCGTGGCTGGGTCGACGTGAAGTCGATGGTCACTGGCAAGGATGAAGAAGCGGTACTGAACGAAGCCGAGCGCGGTGAAGACCACGCACTGAAGGCTTACCGTGAAGCGATCGAGAAGATCAACAAGCACAACCTGCTGGGCATTCGTGACCTGGTGGAGCGTCAGTACCACGGCGTACAGCGCAACCACGACCAGGTAAAAGCCCTGCGTAACCAGGCTCGTGCTCAGTCGTAAGACCCGCACTGTAGCAACTGTGGGAGGGGGCTTGCTCCCGATAGCGGTGAATCAGTCGACCTATTCAGTGACTGACTCACCGCCATCGGGGGCAAGCCCCCTCCCACATTTGTATTGTGTAAATGCTGAGATTGCAGTCAGCCTCAGCCAATACTGATCGGCGGCAACTCGGTCAACGTCACCACCTGCTGCTTGCGCGGCGCCAGAATCTCTGCCTCGCCATCTACCACCAACTCATCACGCTGGTTGAATACGCGTGTAGCGATGCGTACGCGAAACTTCGGCAGTTTTTCAAGGATTTCCAAACGCACGGTAAGGGTATCGCCAATCTTGACCGGCTTCTGGAAGGTCATTTGCTGGCCGATGTAGATAGTGCCCGGCCCAGGCAGCTCGCAGGCTACGGCCGCACTGATCAGCGCACCGCTGAACATGCCGTGGGCAATGCGCTCCTTGAACATGGTTGCCTTGGCGTATTCGGCATCCAGGTGCACCGGGTTGTGGTCGCCGGACATGGCGGCAAACAACTGGATATCACGCTCTTCGACGGTCTTGCTGAAGCTGGCGGTCTGGCCCACTTCGAGCGCCTCGTACGGGGTGTTGGTTACCTGGGTCATCTAAAGGTGCATCCTGTGGCTTATCGGTAATTAATCGGCTGATTTTAAAGCAAAAACTATTCGCAGCGGGCTGGCCTGCGCAACGTCAGCGCCTGTTCCAGCCAGCTCAGAAGGTCGGCGGTGACTTCATCACGGTTGGTTTCGTTGAATACTTCATGCCGCGCCTGCGGGTAGAGGTTCAATTGTATGTTCTGGCAGCCGGCCTCACGCAGGGCATGGGCCAGGTCCTTGAGACGCTTGCCTTCACTTACCGGATCACATTCGCCGCCCATCACCAGGATCGGCAAGCCCGGGTCGATCTGCGCGAGATTGGACGCTTTGCTGATTTGCTGCAAGCCGCCCAGCAGGTCGACCCACAACTGGTTGGTGCAGCGAAAACCGCAGAGCGGGTCGTTGATGTACTTGTCGACTTCGTCCGGGTCGCGGCTCAGCCAGTCGCAGGCGGTGCGATTGGGTTTGAACGCTTTGTTGAACGAGCCGAATGACAGGAACTCGATCAACGCACTGCGGCCGCGCAACCCCTGGCGCATGCGTTCGATAAGTGCGATCAGCCGTGCCGCGCTATACAACGCTACCGGCTGGAAATTCGAACCGCTGAGAATCGCGCCATGCAGGCTGGCGCTGTGGTGCAGCAAATAGCCCTGGGCGATGTAGCTGCCCATGCTGTGGCCGAGCAAAATAATCGGCAGGCCCGGTTTTTGCTGGCCGATATGCTGGTTGAGGCTGGCCAGGTCGCCGACCACTTTGTTCCAGCCATCCTTTTCAGCGTACAGCCCCAGGGTGCCCTCATCGGCAGTACGCCCATGACCGCGCTGGTCCAGCGCATACACCCCGTAGCCGGCGCTGCACAAGGCGTCGGCCAGGCGAGCATAACGACCACTGTGTTCGGCCATGCCGTGGGAGAGCATCACCACCGCCTTGGGCGGGGTGTCTGGCAGCCATTGATTGACGTACAGGCGGCTGTGGTCATTCGCGGTCAGCCAGAAGGTGCTGTGGGTCATGGCGGCTTCCTTTGCTCAGGGTCGTTGCAGTGTATAGCTCATTCGCAGAGTTGCGGGGTATCTGCCTACACGTTAGACGCAAGATTCATACAATCAATGACACGATTTAGCGTATTTGCCTGTTTGCTCATAGCTGCTAACGTCCCCAAAGCTCCGCTTTTTATAAACGCTTAAAGCGGCCGGACATACTCAGGTAAGAGGACAAGAATAATGCAACCTGATTTCTGGAATGACAAACGCGCAGCGGGCGTTCCCAATGACATCGACCTCACCACCTACAAGTCGGTGATCGAAGTTTTCGAGCGTTCCTGCAAGACCTTTGCCGACCGTCCGGCGTTCAGCAACATGGGCATTACCCTGACCTACGCCGAGCTTGAACGCCAGAGTGCGGCGTTCGCCGGTTACCTTCAACAGCACACCGACCTCAAGCCTGGCGAGCGCATCGCGGTGCAAATGCCTAATGTGCTGCATTATCCGGTTGCGGTATTCGGCGCATTGCGCGCCGGGCTGATCGTGGTCAATACCAACCCGCTGTACACCCCCCGCGAGATGCGCCACCAGTTCAAGGACGCAGGTGTGCGGGCGCTGGTGTACCTCAACCTGTTCGGTTCGCGGGTGCAGGAGGTCTGCACCGACACCGAGATCGACTACTTGATCGAAGCCAGGATGGGCGACTTCATGCCCGCCGCCAAAGGCTGGCTGGTCAACACCGTGGTCGACAAGGTGAAGAAGATGGTCCCGGCCTACCACCTGCCACGGGCTGTGTCGTTCAAGCGTGCGTTGCGCATGGGCGCGGGCCTTGGGGTGACGCGCCATCCGGTAACCCTGGACGATATTGCCGTGCTGCAATACACCGGCGGCACCACCGGCCTGGCCAAGGGCGCGATGCTCACCCATGGCAACCTGGTGGCGAACATGCAGCAGGTGCGGGCGTGCATGTCGCAACTGGGTGAAGACGGCCACCCGCTGATCAAGGAAGGGCAGGAGGTCATGATCGCACCGCTGCCGCTGTACCATATCTATGCATTCACGGCGAACTGCATGTGCATGATGGTGTCCGGCAACCACAACGTGCTGATCACCAACCCACGGGACATTGGCGGCTTTATCAAGGAGCTCAAGCAGTGGCGCTTCACCGGGCTGCTGGGGCTCAACACCCTGTTTGTGGCGTTGATGGATCACCCGGATTTCAAGAGCCTGGATTTCTCCCATCTCAAGATCACCAACTCCGGCGGCACAGCTCTGGTCAAGGCCACGGCGGAACGGTGGAAGGCGCTGACCGGTTGCTCCATCGGCGAAGGCTACGGCCTCACCGAAACTTCACCAGTGGCCAGCACCAACCCGTACGGCGGCCTGTCGCGCCTGGGGACCGTGGGCATTCCGGTGCCGGGCACCGCCATGAAAGTGGTTGATGATCAAGGGCACGAACTGCCGTTGGGTGAGCGCGGCGAGTTATGCATCCAGGGCCCGCAGGTGATGAAGGGGTACTGGCAGCAACCCCAGGCCACCGCCGAAACCCTGGACGCTGAAGGCTGGCTCAAGACCGGTGACATTGCCGTGATCGACACCGACGGCTATGTCAGCATTGTTGATCGCAAGAAAGACCTGATTATCGTCTCCGGCTTCAATGTCTATCCCAACGAAATCGAAGATGTGGTGATGGCCCACCCGGCCGTAGCCAGCTGCGCGGTGATCGGCGTGCCGGACGAGCGCACGGGGGAGGCGGTGAAGCTGTTCGTGGTAGCGCGGGCCCAAGGGGTGAGCATTGAGGAGCTGAAGGCGTACTGCAAGGCCAATTTCACGGGGTACAAGGTGCCCAAGCACATTGTGCTGAGGGAGTCTTTGCCGATGACGCCGGTGGGGAAAATTCTGCGGCGCGAGCTTCGCGACATCGCCTGAATTGAAATAGGGTCAAAATGTGGGAGGGGGCTTGCTCCCGATAGCAGTGTGTCAGTCAACAGAGTCTTTGGCTGATCCACCGCTATCGGGAGCAAGCCCCCTCCCACATTTGTTATCCGTCGCCCAGGAAAGCCCATTCCAGAGCGTATTTCATTGATATAGAATTTTTGCTCTAAAAGTGACCATTGGATATTCTTGAGTCATGTTTATGACTGTAGGGCCCTCTTTTGGCTCTAGGCGGCCCTCGGCAAAGCTGCTACTCTCGGCGCGCTTTGTGACGTCTCGGCCTGCTTGAAAGCGCCAGATTCACCTAAAAACATACACCAATAATAATCGCATCAAATGCGATGATGAATTCGCGTCGCTGAGGAGTGGGCTTCCATGAATGAAGACTTTTGGAAGGATAAGTACCCCGCCGGGATTGCTGCACAGATCAATCCAGACGAGTATCCGAATATTCAGGCGGTACTGAAGCAGTCCTGCCAGCGCTTCGCCAACAAACCGGCTTTCAGCAACCTGGGCAAGACCATCACCTACGGTGAACTCTACGAATTGTCCGGGGCATTTGCCGCGTATCTGCAACAGCATACCGACTTGAAGCCTGGCGATCGAATCGCCGTGCAACTGCCCAACGTCCTGCAATACCCGGTCGCCGTGTTCGGCGCCATTCGTGCCGGCCTGATCGTGGTCAACACCAACCCGCTGTACACCGCGCGGGAAATGGAACATCAATTCAATGATTCCGGGGCCAAGGCCCTGGTTTGCCTGGCCAACATGGCGCACCTGGCTGAAAAAGTCGTGCCCAAGACCGCCGTCAAGCATGTGATCGTCACTGAAGTCGCCGACCTGCTGTCGCCGTTCAAGCGCCTGCTGATCAACAGCGTGATCAAGTACGTGAAGAAGATGGTCCCGGCCTATCACTTGCCCCAGGCCATCACGTTCAATGACGTGCTTGCCAAGGGCCATGGCCAGCCGGTGAATGATGTCAGCCCGGCCAGCAGCGATGTGGCGGTGTTGCAATATACCGGCGGTACCACCGGTGTGGCCAAGGGCGCGATGCTGACCCACCGCAACCTCGTCGCCAACATGCTGCAATGCAAGGCGCTGATGGGGTCCAACCTCAACGAAGGCTGCGAGATCCTGATCACACCGCTGCCGCTGTACCACATCTATGCCTTCACCTTTCACTGCATGGCGATGATGCTGATCGGCAACCACAACATCCTGATCAGCAACCCGCGTGACCTGCCGGCGATGGTCAAGGAACTGTCGAAGTGGAAGTTCAGCGGGTTCGTCGGCTTGAATACCCTGTTCGTGGCGCTGTGCAACAACGAAGCCTTCCGCAAACTCGATTTCTCCGCGCTCAAAGTCACCCTGTCGGGCGGCATGGCCCTGCAATTGGCGGCCGCCGAGCGTTGGAAGGCCGTGACCGGCTGTGGTATCTGCGAAGGCTACGGCATGACCGAAACCAGCCCGGTGGCCACGGTGAACCCGATCCAGCATATCCAGATCGGCACCATTGGCATTCCGGTACCGTCCACAGTGTGTAAAGTCATCGCCGACGACGGTACCGAGTTGGCGCTGGGTGAAACCGGCGAGCTGTGCGTCAAGGGCCCGCAAGTCATGAAGGGCTACTGGCAGCGCGAAGACGCCACCGCCGAGATGCTCGACAGCGAAGGTTGGCTGAAAACCGGTGACATCGCGATCATCCAGCCAGACGGCTATATGCGCATTGTCGACCGCAAGAAAGACATGATTCTGGTCTCCGGCTTCAACGTCTACCCCAACGAACTGGAAGACGTACTGGCAGGCCTGCCGGGCGTGTTGCAGTGCGCAGCCATCGGTGTGCCGGACGAGAAGTCCGGAGAGCACATCAAGATCTTCATCGTGGTCAAGCCAGGCGCCACCCTCACCAAGGACCAGGTGATGGAGCACATGCGCGCCAACGTCACCGGCTACAAGGTGCCCAAGGCTGTTGAGTTCCGTGATGCGTTGCCTACAACTAACGTCGGCAAGATTCTGCGGCGTGAATTGCGTGATGAAGAACTGAAAAAGCTGGGTGTGAAGAAATAGCCCGGTAAAGCGTGAATTGAAAAGTACCCCTCGCTGAGGGGTATTTTTTTGCCTCTGACGCGGCGTAATGCCCGGCTTGTCACTCCACGGGCTTGTGTGATATCGACTAATAACGACGCACGCTCGCTAAATACGCGACGCTTGCAAGTTGACGGCTGATCGAGGAGTGATGATGGACTTAGGGATTAGAGGTAAATGGGCTGTCGTCTGCGCTGCCAGTAAAGGGTTGGGTTATAGCTGTGCCCAGGCGCTTGCGGACGAGGGGGTAAACATCGTGATTAACGCACGGGGGGCGCCTGACTTAGAGGCTGCCGCACAGCGTTTGAAACTCAGAAACCCTGAGGGAGAAGTCATCACGGTGGTAGGTGATATTACTGACCCTTCGATTCGCCAGGCATTGGTCGATGCTGCCCCGCAAGTTGATATATTGATCAATAATGCCGGGGGGCCCAAGCCTGGGAACTTTCGTGAATGGACCGATCAAGAGTGGCGTGCAGCAATTGATACCAATATGTTGGCACCTATCGAACTCATCAAGTCAGTGATCGATTCCATGGCAGGTCGAGGCTTCGGCCGGATAATCAATATAACTTCCGGCGCGGTTAAAGCGCCCCTGGATGCATTGGGGCTTTCAACCTCAGTCCGATGTGGGCTTACCGGTTTTGTGGCGGGCTTGGCGCGTCAGAAAGACTTCGCGTCGAGAAACACCACGATCAATAATATTCTCCCCGGTGCGTTCAAAACCGAGCGATTGGAAAATACCTTTCAAGTGGCGGCAGAGCGTTCAGGAAAAACAGTGAACGCTATGGCTGAAAGTCGACTGGCAACCATTCCGGCGGGGCGCTTTGGTGACCCGGCTGAGTTCGCTGCATTGTGTGCTTTTTTATGCAGTCATCAGGCTGCCTATGTGACCGGTCAGAACATCCTTATCGATGGCGGCGCCTACCCGGGTATCTTCTAATGGATAGCCAAAGATGTCGTTGTGCCATATGAAATAGTAGAGTTTTTAAAATTTAAACCGCCAGCGATGGCGGTTTTTTTATGGATTTCGCTTTTTTTTGTGTGCCGTAACGGATTGAAGTAAAACGAAAAAATTCAATGAGTCATAGATTGGATCCAATCTTATTCCATTTTGTTATTTGAAACGCGTTAAACCCTAGGATAGGTTTTTAGTGGTTGTAACAAGATATTTCTGTCGCGTCGGTGAGCGTAATGCCCGCTCGCCGATCACATTGGATCTACTGTCTTAGGGAGCAATGCATGTCGACCCAAAAACGCTTGAAAGTCTTTCCTACCTCATCGATCGGCACTATCGCCACCATCCCGTCCTCAAAACCTGAAACACAACGGGCAATTATTGCCGCCAGCCTCGCCTCGGGAACTTCTTATATTTACAACGACCTTCGTTGCCTTGAAACCGAAACAATGAAAAAGGCATGTCGTAGTATTGGTGCAATTATTGAGGAGCAACCAGGCAGATTAGTGGTAACTGGCACAGGCGGCTTGATCAAGCCCGAAAAGAAGGTGATCGACGCTCTAGGCTCCGGGTTGGTATTTCGAGTGTTTGCTGCGTTGACGTGCTTTACAACGACGCCGGCGGTTATTACCGGTGATGAAGTTCTGCGGGGGCGTGTCATGGAGCCTTTGTTTGTCGCCCTGGAAGGGCTGGGGGCCCATATTTCATGCATCAACCACAGTGGCAAGGCCCCGATTGTGAACTGGGGGGGTTATAAAGGGGGAGAGTGTACGATTGAGGGCAATATCAGCTCGCAATTCATCACTGCGATTCTGTTCTGCGCCCCCCTCGCCAAACAACCTACGGTGGTGAATATCCGCGGTGAAATTCTGTCGCTTTCGTATATCAAGCAGACTTTGGAAACCCTCAGCACCGCGGGGATCAGCTATGAGGTGAACGCTGACTATTCACAAATTACGGTGTATCCCGGCCACTATCGCAGCGCGAACTATACGATCGTCGGTGACTACACCTCATCGTCCTATTTGATCGCGGCCGGCATCATCTTTCCGGGCGAGTTGACGCTCAAGAACATGAACAGCAAGAGTTTGCAGGGCGAGCGTGCGATTCTCAAAGTGGCCGAGGCGCTGGGCGTCAATGTTGAGTTCAATGACGCTGCCAATGAAGTACGCATTGTTAATAAGTTGGCTGAGTTAAAAGGCAAGTATCATTTCGATGCGAGTGATTACCCCAATATTGTGCCGACACTGGCGGCGATCGGTGCTTATGTGCAGGGTGAGTTCAAAGTGACCGGCGGCTCCATTACGCGCTTGCACAAGTCGCCACGCATTGAGGCGATGGTGACCGAGCTGGTGAAAATGGGTGTGGACATACAGCCGTTGTTTAAAAACGGCGTCTACGATGGCTTCGTTATTCGTGGTGAACCGAGTTACGCCGGTGATGCAGTGTTGTCAGCCTGGGGTGACCATCGAATTTTCATGTCATTGTTTGTGGCTTCCTTGCGGTGCCAACAGCTGAATGAGTTGGATGGTTATCAGGACGTTCATTGTTCCTTTCCGGATTTCTTCCAGGAGTTTGAACGTCTGGGCGTGTCGTTTGAAGAAAGCTCGACAGCCGCCAAGCATGTTGAAGTCTGACTTTTTATCTTTGAATTAAAGGGAGGGTGGCCTGGGTCACCCTCTATATAACGGATTATAGATCATGAATTTTCGAGAAAAGCTTGAGCGGGATGGGTACGTCGTTATTCCAGGAGTACTCTACAGCGAGCAGGTGGAAAAGTTGCGTAAAACGTATGTCCATAGTTTGGCAGAGACCGAGCAGAGCACGCTGTTGCCAACGGCGTTTCTGCAATTTAGTGATATGGTCAATGCACTGCTCCATCCTGGTGCTATTCAGGCGATAAAGGATATTTTTCAGTCGGATTTTTCGCTGTTACCGAATTTTACGGTGCGCGAGAGCGTTTATATACCATGGCACAATGATGCGTACTTTCTTCCCGACGAAGTGATTTCGCCTAGCGCATTTCCCGAATTCTTACAGTGTGCTTATTATCTTCAAGATAATGATCCTGTGTCGGGCGGCGGCATCACCTTACTGCCGGGATCGCACAAGCTCAGTAAAGATGAAGTCAAGATCAGGCTCGCCGAACCGGTAAAATTCGAGCGCACGATCATGAGTAAGGCCGGCGATCTGGTTATTTGGGATAATCGAGTAACTCATCGCAGCAGTGCGCCGGATCAGACGCCTGTGGAAACAAAGCTGGCCATTCAATGGACTGTTTCTGCTTCGACCAAACATAACGCATCCTACATTACCTACCTGCGTGCCCGGGCTGAGCGCAGCCTGCATGTTTCGGACTATTTGCCCAACAGCCCCAAGCCATATTTTGCCGATATGCCCAATGTGCGCTACCCCTCTTCTTTTTCACAAGATGCCGTGTTGAAGATGAAGGGCGAGAACATCACATTTATCGAGATCTGAACAGGGGATTTGCAATGGAATTGCAAAGTACTGGCGAAACCGGTGCACATTACATTCTTCGCCAACTTCAGTCTTTGGGGGTTACGCACTTCTTCATGGTGCCTGGCAAGTTGATCAATGCGTTTATGCGTTGTTATCCCAGTGATGGCTCTACAACGCTTGACATTGAACCGGTGGTTACAGCGTGTGAAACAGGCGCGTCCTATATGGCCGAAGGCTATGCGCGTGCCAGTGAAACATTCGGGGTGTGCCTGGTGATAGGCGGGCCGGGTGTTACCAACGCGCTGACCGGGATCGCTTCCGCTTACACGGACCACCAGTCGGTCTTGCTCTTGTCGGGCCAGATTGCGTCATCGCTGGAAATGCAAAACGTGCTGCAGGACGGGAGCCAAACCGGCGTGAATCTGTGTGATGTATTCAAACCCATCACCCGCAGTGCCCTCGAGGTCAAGGCAGGGCAACCCTTGTCGGCGTTTTTGCGCGAATCGGTGCGGTTGTTGAAAGGCCTGGAAAAAGGCCCGACCTACTTGGCCGTCAGCAAGGAAGCACTGTACGAGAAATCCACGAGCCGCGCCGATATCGCCGCCAACGTACTGGAGTCGTGGAGCAACCAAGCGCTTGCCGTTGAAAAGATCAAAAGCGCGGCGATCAAGGCCGTGTTCAAGCGCTCGACCAATCTCGTCATTCTCGCGGGGCTACGTTGCAAAAACTCCAAGGTTGGCGCTGCGCTCCTGGCATTTTCCGAGCGCTTTTCGATTCCGGTCGCGACCACCTTGAGCGCCAAAGGGCTGTTCCCGGAGGACCATCCCAACGCTTTGGGCGTTTACGGTTATTCGGGAAACAAGCGCGCTATCGAGGCGTTCAAGGGCGGTGTGGACGGTGTGATTCTCCTTGGGCTCGATACCACTCAATGGAGCACCATGCTCTGGTCCCATGAGCTAAGGCCTCAATTTGGCGCGATCCAGGTGGATGAGAACCCAGATTATCTGGGACGGTATCTTGATATTGATCACGGTGTGGTGGCGACGGGGGAGGGTTTCCTGAGGCTGGTCAGCGAGGTTCACGCACAAGAGCTGGAGGCCAGCCAGGAGAGTCGCTCCAGATGGTCGAATGATCTTCAACGGGTGCCGCTGCATTACCCGGTCGATGCCAAAGCTACGGGCAATCTTGCCGACCATCCCGCCGCCTATATCCCGGTGCTGCAAGCGTTTTTCCCCAGTGATGGCGTGGTGTGTGTCGATTCGGGCTCCCATCGATCCTTCTTCGGCCACTACTGGACCGCGCGGGGAGCGGCGGCCTATTTATCGGCAACCACATTAGGCCCGATGGGCTGGAGTATCCCGGCAGGCATCGGTGCAAGTTTCGCCCGCCCCGATGGCAAAACCATGGTGATTACCGGTGATGGCTGCATGCTGATGCAGGGCCTTGAGTTATCGACCGCCGCGAAACATGGGTTGAATATCGTCTTCGTCGTTTTCAATAACCGGTCCTATTCGGCAAGTTACTTCAATAACAAAGACAACTTACCCGCGCTGACGCAAATTCCCGATTACAACTGGTGCCTGTTTGCCCAGAGCCTGGGCGTGAGCGCGACGTGCGTGGACTCCCCACAGGCCTTGCAAGATTGTATTGAAAGCATCATGAGCACCGCCGCACCTCATCTGATTGAAATCAAATGCGACGGGCGACATACCACGCCCAATAGCGAATACGGCACACGCTTGAAAGACCATCCATTACTGTAAGGAGCCTGTCGTGAATTCTAGAATGGTGATCACCAACTCCTGCCTGATCCTGGTATTGGGGTTGTTTTCCATTGACTTGTACAACCCCGCCTTGCCGGAGATTGCACGGGTATTTTCGGTAACTGACGCGCAGTCCCAAAACCTGGTGGTCTTCTATCTGGCAGGCTTTGCACTGTCCCAGTTGGTGTATGGGCCGATCTCCGATAGAAAAGGGCGGGTACCGGTGATTATGGTCTCCCTTGCCCTCGGCGCCTTGGGCAATTACCTGACGTCGACGGCGGACAGTATTCAGGCGCTCTATCTGTTTCGTTTGTTAACAGGCATCGGTGCTGGCGGTTGCCCCGTGATAAGCCGGGCAATATTGAGCGATACGTTCAAAGATAAAACCGAGTTGTCCAAATCGCTGACGGTGTTCTCCATGGCGTCCCAGGTCTCGCCTGCGCTTGCGCCGGTGCTGGGTGGTTTTATTACTGCTGCACTTCCTTGGCAATATAATTTCTACGCACTGACCCTGATCACGCTGCTCGGCGCCGTATTTATCAAGGCCACACTGGTTGAAACAGCTCCGCTGCAGGGCGTGCCTTCCAAACGGCTTGAGGGTTTCAAAGTACTGCTGCGCGACTTCAACTTCATGGTTTACAGCCTGGTCTCTGCGGTACTGTTTGCGATCACCATCGGCTACTTCACCGCGAGCCCATTCATCTATCAATTGCAGTTCCATCTGCAGAGCCAGGAAAACGGCCTGCTGTTCGTTGGCTACTCTGCGGGTATCGTCTTGGGTTCTTACCTGACCAAGCGGTTTTTGAATCGTTACTCGCCTGAGCGCATCCTGATGACGTCCCTGGTGGCGCTGACGGTGTTGGCGGCGCTCGCTCCGCTGGTTCTCCAGGCATTCAAGCTGGTCACGGCCCCGGCGCTGGTGGCGTATGGCTTTTTGGTCGCTCTCGGCTGTGGCCTGTCCTCACCCTTGCTGTTGGGGATCAGTCTGCATGGCCAGGCAAAACATGCCGGTACCGGGAGTGCGCTGCAAGGCGCGATCAAGATGGCGGGCGCGGCACTGGCGCTGTTCTTTTTCTCTGAGGGGCACACCAGCACCGCCATGGGGCTGATGATGGGGATACTGGTCATGTCGCTGTTTTGCCTGTTCGCCATCGCCCTGGCTCAGCGTATTGCCGGCCGGTCAGTGGCAACCGCCTGAAAGTGCGCGAGAGCGTGACTTCTGGCACAGCAGTCACGCTCTCGCCGGTTAGGGGCGATGGTTACAGAGTGAACTGGGCAAAGCTCACGCCGGCACCCGCCGGGCGTACATCCTTGAGGAACGAGTCCTTCTCGGCGCTAAGTTCCAGGGTTATCTCCGGCTTGCGCTTGCCCGCATTGCGTACCACCAACCCTTCCAGCTTTTCGCGCAGAAACACAGTCGGCACCTTCAGGTGCAACAACTGGTCCGTCTCGGCGTTATGCATCAGCAGATGGATCCACTCGTACTGGCCCACGGCAATCCGCGCAACGGGCAGGTCGAACCACCAGATGTTGCGCTTGTGGTCCAGGTCGGTGAAATGGCAGTTGTTGACGCCGAGTACGGCACCGCCCAGTTCCTGGTTTCTGCGGGCGATAGCCTGTGCTTTATTGAGTTTCATAACCTTCCTACGGGATCTGTTATTCAGCGTTGCAGCCTGAATGTGCCGGGCATTCTCGTGGGTTGGCCGCAAAACATAAAGCCAAACCTGCGGCAGGCGATAAAATGCCTCGCGAAAATAATTGAAACTCTGCCGAAGCGCCCTGGGTCAACCTCTACGTAATGACCAAAACCCTCGATTGTTCCAGGAGAAATACCATGAGCAGCACATCGGATAAGGCAAAAGGTTTGGCGAACGAAGCGGTCGGCAACATCAAGCAGGGTGTCGGCAAAGTCACAGACAACGACAAGCTGCGTGCTGAAGGCGTGATCCAAGAGAAAAAAGGTGAAGCGCAGCAAGCAGTCGGGAAAACCAAGGACGCGGTGAAAAAAGCCACCGAATAAGGCGTTCTCCTGGGTTTGCCCAGCAGTATGGCGGCCATCCACGGATGGCCGTTTTTGTGTGAACTGTTGCAACTAAATTTTGGAAATTGTTTCAAAGTCGCCAAATGGGCTACTTTGATGTAGAAAACGGCCCCTGAGTCGCCCACGAACTCAACCTCTTTGCGGCGAAAGGAGACGCTATGATTTTTCCGGTACTCGATGGTCTCAAGCTGCACAAGGTGCTGATACGCACCGTCACGGAATTCGTCGATGACGAGATGCCGACCTACGCCTCGGCACTGGCCTATCAGATGCTGTTCTCGTTGTTCCCCTTCCTGCTATTTCTGATTGCCCTGATCGGTTTCCTGCATCTGCCGGACTTCTTCACCTGGCTGCGCCTGCAGTCGGAGCTGGTGTTGCCGCCCCAGGCGCTGGAGCAGGTCAACCCGGTCATCGACCAGTTGCAACAGTCCAAGGGTGGCTTGCTTTCGGTTGGTATCGTCATCGCGCTGTGGACAGCCTCTGCGGGCGTACGCCTGATGATGAGTGCGATGAACGCGGCCTATGACGTCGTCGAAGGCCGGCCGATCTGGAAGCGCTTCCCCCTGTCGATTTTCTACACCGTCGGCATTGCCGGCATGTTGCTGGCCGCCGCTGCGCTGATGGTGCTTGGCCCGCAGGTCATGGAGTGGCTGGCCGGGCAGATCGGCATGCAGGAGTTCGTCGTCACCCTGTGGACCATCCTGCGCTGGCCATTGATCGTGATCCTGCTGATGTTCGCCGTGGCACTCATGTATTACGTGATGCCGGACGTCGAGCAGAAATTCCGCTTCATTACCCCAGGCTCGGTGTTGGCCGTGGTGGTGTGGATCGTGGCTTCCCTGGGCTTTGGTTATTACGTCAAGACCTTCGCCGACTACAACGCCATGTATGGCAGCATCGGCGCGATCATTGTCCTGCTCCTGTACTTCTATATTTCCGCCGCCGTGTTACTGCTGGGTGCGGAGATGAATGCCGTGATCGAACACATGTCGGCCGAAGGCAAGGACCCAGGTGAAAAGGAGTTTGACGAACCCGGTCACACCGATGAAAAACAGCACGTCTCGGGCCTAGGCCGGGACCACTCCAAGCCCACTCCTGAAGAAGTGCCGCGATGATCCGTGAAATCCTGAAAATGGGCGACGAACGCCTGCTGCGTATCGCCCCACCGGTACCGCCGGAAATGTTCGACAGCCCCGAGTTGTGGCAACTGATCGACGACATGTTCCAGACCATGGAACACGTGGGCGGTGTTGGCCTGGCTGCACCGCAGATTGGTGTCGACCTGCAACTGGTGATCTTTGGTTTCGAGGCCAGCGAGCGCTACCCGGAGGCGCCGCCTGTACCGCAGACCATCCTGATCAACCCGCTTATCACGCCCCTGAGCCCGGTTCTGGAAGAGGGCTTCGAAGGCTGCCTGTCGGTGCCGGGTTTGCGCGGCGCCGTGAACCGTTATCAACAGATCCGCTACGAAGGTTTCGACCCCAAGGGCGAGCCGATTGTGCGTTTTGCCGACGGCTTTCATGCACGGGTGGTGCAGCATGAGTGCGACCATTTGATCGGTCGGCTGTACCCGTCGCGGATCACTGATTTCAGCAAGTTCGGGTTTATCGAAGTGATGTTTCCGGAATTGGATCCGACAGCTGACGAATAAACACCAGGCTTCCCGAGGTCCCAATGTGGGAGGGGGCTTGCTCCCGATAGCGGTGGACCGGTCGACATTTCAGCGACGGACACTCCGCCATCGGGAGCAAGCCCCCTCCCACATTTTTATCCGGCATCATTCAGGTGATTGAGAACCCCATCGCAATCATCGGCTTGTTCCGTTTGTAGCGCACCAACCGCTCGCTGAGGGACTGCGGCAGCAGCGTGTCCTGACTGAACCCCATACGCTGATACAACCCCTCCAGATCCGGATGGCACAGCAGCCACACCGTACCCTCCACTCCGGCTACCGCCTGCTCAATCAAGCGTGCCGCCAACCCCTGGCCGCGATAGGCCGGATCGACAAACACCCCCGTCAGCCACTGCCCACCCACCACCGGGCTCAAGCACAACCCAGCCACGATCTCGCCGTCGCGAGCTACCCACAAAAGGCCGCCCTTGAGGGCCTTCATCGAAGAGTTGTGGCTGCGGTAAAACTTGTTCAACAGTGGCCACAGAGGCTCTGCCAGCGGTTCGATGTGCAGTTCGGGCATGGTCTTTGGGCCAGCGGGGTCAGGGCTGGGGATTATAAGCGCCTTCTGCCGGGCAATAGGTGGTATACCCAGTGCTACATCCCCTTAAGTTGAGCATGCATCATGGCCAAAGGTATGGATTCAAAGAAAGCCGCGAAGAAAAAACCGGCAAAGACCGCCGATGAAAAACGCGCCGACAAAAAAGCCAAGAAAACCGAGACCGGCCTGTTCGGTCACTGAGTTACAAGCTTAGAACCAAAGGATCTGCAAGATTGGCGCGTCTCGCGGCACAGGGTAGGAAACACCTGCTCTGAGCTGCCGATGGCCAACTACCTTGACCTGAGCCACCGCCGGGAAATTCAAGCCCTGGCTGCAAGTTTTACTGCGAAGACCGAATGGCCGACCTGGCTGCTGTTGCTCGGCGTGTATGCCGGCTGGTTCGGTGTGTTGCTTGCCAGCCACTGGCTGGGCCTGTGGTGCAGCACCTTGTTGCTGATCCCGTTGGTGACCCTCTGGCTGTCGCTGCAACACGAGTTGCTACACGGCCATCCCACCCGTTTGCCGTTGGTGAACAAACTGCTCGGTTACGCGCCGTTTGCCGTTTGGTACCCCTATACCCTGTATCGCGACAGCCACCTGTTGCATCATCACGACGAAGACCTGACCCTGCCCGGCATCGACCCGGAAAGCCGCTACCTTAACCAACAGCAGTGGGACGCCAGCTCGCGCTTGCAACGCAGCGTGCATTGGCTGACCAAGACCGTATTCGGTCGCTTGCTGCTGGCGGCACCCCTGGCCATCAGCCGGTTGGTGCACGATCAATGGCAACGCCTGCCAGAGGTTTGGCCGATGTGGCTGGCCCACGGCGCCGTGACCCTGTTGATGCTGGGTTTTATCGCCCATTACAGTGCCTTGCCGGTGTGGCATTACCTGCTGCTGGTGAGCGTGCCGGCCTTGTCGCTGGCGTCGATCCGTTCCTACTATGAACATCGCCCGCATCCGCGGCCGGAACAGCGCACGGTGCTCAACGAAGCGTCCTGGCCCTGGCGCTGGCTGTTCCTCAACAACAACCTGCACCTGGTGCACCACGACCTGCCGAAACTTCCCTGGTTCTTGCTGCCGAGGGTGTATCGCGCCCGCCGCGAGCAGTGGCTGACGCGCAGCGGTGGGTTCCTGGTACAAGGCTACGGCCAGTTGATCGGCCGCCATGGCCTCAAGGCTATCGACAGCCCTCGGCACCCCTTTGCCTGAGAGATGCCCATGAGTGAGCACTATGCCGAGTTGCGCATGTATGTCGCCCCGGAGCCCATCGAGCAAGCCAATCAACAGTGGCTTGCGCGCATCCTTGAGCGCTTGGGCCTGCATCGGCGTAACGCCGACCACCTCGACTTGCCCGGCCTGTGGCTGGCGCCAGAATTGCTCGTCACCCAAACCTGCGGCTACCCGCTGATGACCCAACTGCGTGGCCAGGTTCGCGTCGTCGGTCGCCCCCGCTACGAGCTGCCCCATAGCAGCAATGGCGAACACTGCAGCCTGTTGCTGAGCCGCGTTGACAACCCACGTACTATCCTGGCGCAGTTCTACAACAGCCGCGGGGTGATCAACGGCCACGACTCCAACAGTGGCATGAACCTACTGCGCCACTGCCTGGCACCGTTGCAGCGCGACGGGCGTTTCTTCGCCAGCGTCGCCGTCAGCGGTGCCCACCGTGAGAGCCTGCGCTGGCTGCGTGAAGATCGCGCGGACCTTGCTGCCATCGACAGCGTGACCTACGACTACCTGGCGCGTTTCGTGCCCGAAGAGGTCGCGGGTTTGCGCATGGTTACCCGCAGCGCGCCGAGCCCGACCTTGCCCTATATCGGCCCGCCGGGCTTGAGCGATGTGCAGCTGAAGCAGGTCCGCGAAGCGATGAACCTGGCGTTGCAAGACCTGCCGCAGGTGGTGCAAACCCTTGGTGTGCAAGCCGTGCTCCCCGCTAGCGAAGACGACTATCAGGTGCTGTTGGATTACCAACGGCAAGCCGCCAGCCTTGGCTATACGGATATTCAATAAAGCTATATAAAAATGCATTTTAAATATTATTAAAGAATAAGAGGCCTTGCTAGGATCGCTCTACCGGAACACCGGACATAACGCGCACCCTACCCGACAGGAGCCACTATGTCCGGCGCCGACACCTCTCACCCCGCCTACGTGGGCGCACTGTTCCGCAGCCATTACGCCTGGTTGTGCAGCCGCTTGTATCGTCAACTCGATTCCCGTGCACATGCCGAAGACATCGCCGCCGACACCTTTGTCCAGCTCCTGAGCGCACTCGACGTCGCCCCGATCCGTCAGCCTCGCGCCTTGCTCACCACCATTGCCCAGCGCCTGATGTATCAGCTGTGGCGGCGACGTGACCTGGAGCGCGCCTATCTCGACGCCCTGGATAACGATGAAGCCTTTAGCGTGCCGTCCCCCGAAAACCTGGCCCAGACGTGCGAGGCGCTGCAGGCCGTCGACCAGTGGCTCGACGGCCTGCCGGCCAAGGTCAGGGCGACGTTCCTGTTGTCCCGACTCAATGGCCTGACGTACCCCGCGATCGCCGCCGAGCTGGGCATTTCCCAGCGCTCGGTCAGTGATTACATGGCCCGCGCCCTTAACGGCCGCCTGCGGTTGTGCCTGGAATGAACGCCACGCCTGACTCACTGCACACGGCCAATCCGCTCACGATCACGACCATGAGGCAACCCATGAAAAAACTGAAAAAACTACTAGGGGGTTCGCTGCTGGCGCTCAACGTCCTGGCCCAGCCTGCGCTCGCCGCCGAACCTCCCACCCTGCGCATCGGCTACCAGAAAAGCTCGGTGAGTATGGTGCTCGCCCGTGAGCACAAGCTCTTCGAAGCTGCGCTGCCCGGCACCCAGGTGCAATGGACCGAATTCCTCGGCGGCCCGCCGCTGATCGAGGCACTCAATGCGGGCAGCCTGGATATCGGCAATATCGGTGACATCCCGCCGATCTTTGCCCAGGCGGCCGGCATCGACTTGCAGTACTTTGCCGTCGAGCCCAACGACGGCAAGACCGAAGCCGTGCTGGTGCCCAAGGCCAGCACCGTGCAGAACGTCGCGGAGCTCAAGGGCAAGCGCGTGGCGTTGCTCAAGGGCTCCAGTGCACACAACCTGTTCCTCAAGAGCCTGCTGCGCGCCGGTTTGCAATGGAAGGACGTGAACGTGGTGTACCTGTCGCCTTCTGACGGCCGTGCGGCCTTCGAACAAGGCAAGGTCGATGCCTGGGTGGTCTGGGACCCGTACTACTCGGCCGCCGTAGTCGACGGCTCTGCTCGCGTGCTGGGCGATGGTCAGGGCCTCAACCCGGCCGGCAGCTTCTTTGTGGTCAACGGCCCGTTCGCCCAGCAACATCCCCAGGCCATCGCCACCATTATCCAGACCCTCGGCAAGGCGCAGCGACTATCACTCGACCAACCCGATGAAAGCATCGCATTGATGGCCGGCACCCTTGGCCTGCCACCGGCGGTGGTCAAAAGCTACTTCGAGCACCGCTCGCCCGCGCCGATCCGTCCGTTGCAGACGATCGACGTCGCCAATCAGCAGCGCACGGCGGACCTGTTTTTTGCCAACGGCCTGATCCCTAGAAAGGTCGACGTGCAGCAGATTGTCTTCAAGCCCGAATAAGCCCGTCTCATCGATTGAGCGCATTTCAGAACATGGGGTGCGCGCCGCCAGCGCCCGGTTGGCAATGCTGGCTGATTAGTGGCCTTGCATAGCGCCAACCCCTGTCTATGCTCACCCAGGACCGTTAATGATGCTTGGCCTATAAAGCGTTTTGAATGGTTATTTCCCCGTGAAGGTTTACCAACACAAGAATGGAATGCGCCGTTCAGGCGCCGGGACTCAAGGGTGATCTGACCATGTTCAACCGCCAGCACAAATCCGACCTGCAAGAAATCCAGCGTTTTTCCTGTGCCCTCACCGAAGCCAATGCCAAGCTCGCAGCCATCAGCCGTTCCATGGCGATGATCGAGTTTGATCGCACAGGCGTGATCCTCGAAGCCAACGAAAATTTCTGCAAGAGCATGGGTTACAGCGTCGATGAGATCCGCGGTAAACATCACCGCATTTTCTGCGATGAGGCCTACACCCACACCGACGAATACAGCAAGTTGTGGCGTGACCTGGCGCGGGGCGAGGCGCTCAGTGGCACCTTCATGCGTTTGAACAAGCGCGGTGAAGAGGTATGGCTTGAAGCCAGCTACATGCCGGTGCTGGACAGCGACAACCAGGTACGCAGTGTGATCAAAGTGGCGTCGGATATTTCTGCACGGGTGCACCATGAACACGAAAACCAGAGCCTGATCGACGCCATTGGCCGTTCCATGGCGGTAATCGAGTTCACGCCCCAGGGCCAGATCCTGAATGCCAACGACAATTTCCTGCGTACCGTGCAGTACTCACGGGAGGAAATCATCGGCCAGCACCACAGCATGTTCTGTCATCGCAGTGAAGTGGAGTCGCCGGCCTACAAGGCATTCTGGGCCTCCCTCAATCGCGGCGAATACCACTCCCATCGCTTCGAGCGTAAAAACAAATACGGCAAGACCTTGTTTCTGGAGGCGTCCTACAACCCGATCTTCGATACCAATGGGCGCCTGTACAAAGTGGTGAAATTTGCCAGCGACATCACCGACCAGGTCACCACCCTGCGCACCGCCGCTGATTCGGCCCACGCCACCTCCGTACAAAACGACGCCTGCGCCCGCAAGGGCTCGCAGGTGGTGCAGCAAACGGTACAGATCATCGAGGCCATCTCCAGCGACTTGAACCAGGCTGCCCACAGCATCGATGCGGTCAACAAACAGTCCGACATCATCGGCGCCATCGTGCAGACCATCCGCAGCATTGCCGAACAAACCAATATGCTGGCGCTCAACGCCGCGTTTGAAGCGGCGCGAGCCGGTGAGCATGGACGTGGGTTCGCAGTGGTGGCCGATGAAGTGCGCAGCCTCGCGGCCCGCACCAGCCAGGCGACGGTGGAGATAGTGGATGTGGTGCGCAAGAACCACGACCTGTCATTGAGTGCGGTGACGAGCATGCAGTCGAGCTTGAGCCGCACGGGGCTTGGGGTGGAACTGGCCAACGAAGCGGGGCAGGTGATTCTTGAAATTCAGGAAGGCTCGCGGCATGTGGTGGATGCAATCAGTCAGTTCAATTCGACGCTGCAACTGCAATAGTCGAAAACTCTGCTGATCCCATGTCAAAGGAGATCCAAATGTGGGAGGGGGCTTGCCCCCGATGACGGAGTGTCAGTCACTGCATTGGGTGGCTGACCCAATGCCATCAGGGGCAAGCCCCTTCCCACATTGGTCTACTGTGCAGCTTAGATAGCAGCCAGGGTCTCTTTCACCGTCTGCGCCTGTGGGTCAACCGTCTTTGCTGCTACCTGCTGCTGTTGCTGCTGCTGAAGCCGCTCGGACACTTGCTTGGCAAAGGCGTTTTGCTCTTCCACCGGCAGGGCGTTCAGTTGCTCCAGGGTCAGGCCCCGTTCTTTGAGCAATTGATCGCGAATGCGCTCGGCCGGGGTCTTGGTCATGTAATCGGTGAACTCACTGCGGGCTGAGCCGGCAGCGCTGGATGCCGGCACGTCGCTGGACGCCGTGGCTTGCAGTTGCACACGGGTCTTGGCGAACGCTTCGTCAATGCGATCACTAGCCTTGTCCAGTTCCTTCTGCGCAGATGGCACCGTGATGCTCTGCTGCGCAGCCTGCAGGGCGCCGCTGTACAACGCGCTGGCGGCGGCGTTGGCGGGGTCCATATCGGGTCGCTTGATCTGTTGGACGGTCGACATGGCTTGGGTGTTGTTGTTAACCAGCATGATCGGTCACCTGTGTAAATGTTCGGTTCCACAGCTGGAGCAAATAGTGTGCCGGTTGCGATACCCTCTATTTACTGGGGGTCGTGTGGCCGTTGCGGCAAGCACTCTGCCGCAGGCGGCCAAGCATTGCCGTCAGTGGGCGATATTTTCCAGCGCGAGGTTACGCGTACGCGGCCCGAACCAGCTGATGGTAATCATCACGATCAGCATGCTGCTGGCGATAAACGCCAACACCCCTGGCGTGCCCAGGTGTTCGAGGATAAAGCCGATCAACAGGCTGCTGAACACCGTAGATAGGCGGCTGAACGAATAGCAGAACCCCACGGCCCGTGCGCGGATATTGGTGGGGAACAATTCGCTCTGGTACGAGTGATAACTGAAACTCAGCCAGGCATTGCAGAAGGTGATCATCACCCCGCAGAAAATCAGCCCCAGTGCGCTGGTTTGCAGGGCGAACAGGCTACCGAAAATCACCGCGCCCATGGCGGAACCGACAATCTGCCATTTGTTTTCAAAGCGGTTGGCCACCTTCACAAACAGCAACGGCCCCAGCGGGTAGGCGAGGGTGATGATAAAGGCGTACATCAAGCTGTGGGTCACGCTGACACCCTGGCCCGACAGCAGCGCCGGCAACCAATTGCCGAAGCCGAAAAAACCGATGGCCTGGAACACATGGAACACAATCAGCATCAAGGCGCGGCGACGGTAGGGCGGTTGCCAGATATCGGCAAAACGGCCGCTGCCTTGAACGCTGACGGCTTCGGGTTGCGGCTCATCCAAGGGCTTGCCGTGATCTTTCAGGCAGCGTGTTTCCAGGTTGTCCATGATCGCACCGGCTTCTTCGAAACGGCCCTTCTGTGCCAGCCAACGCGGCGATTCAGGCAGGCGCTTGCGCAATTGCCAGATAAACAGCGCAAACACCGCGCTGCTCAACACCACCCAGCGCCAGCCGGAGATGCCGAACGGCGCCTGGGGCACCAGCCACCACGACATCAAGGCCACGGCGGGCACCGACAGAAACTGAATGAAAAACGCAAAGGCAAACGCCGAACTGCGCATGCGCTTGGGCACCAGTTCCGAGAGGTAGGCATCGATAGTCACCAGTTCGATGCCCAGGCCGATGCCCACCACAAAGCGCATGCAGATGATGCCCAGGGCGGAGGTTTGAATACCCATCAGCACTGTGGCGACGGTGTACCAGATCAATGCAAAGGTGAAGATCGCCCGGCGCCCGTAGCGGTCGGCGATGGGGCTGAGCAGGCTGGCGCCGAGGAACAGGCCGAGGAAGGTTGCCGAGGCGAACGCAGCCTGGTCCGAGAAGCCAAACACGCCCTGGCTGCCGGTATTAAAAATGCCGTCGCTGATCAGGCCGGGGCTGATATAGGCGGTCTGGAACAGGTCATACAGCTCGAAAAAACCACCGATGGACAGCAGCGCCACCAGGCGCCAGATGGTGGCCACGGCGGGCAGGCGATCGATGCGCGCGCTGATATGGGCGGCGCGGAGCGGGTCGATACCGTCGGTGGTGGATTGGGCGGGCATGGTGAAAACTCAGTAAGTGATGGGGATTTCAAATACCTGGAATGCATCATCCAGCGGTTGGTAGCCCAGCACACGTGTGGTTTCGCTCAAATCCAGACGCTTGAAGCGGTTGTTGGAGATGCCGTGGGCGATCAGGTGCTTCACGCCGACGGTTTCCACTGAGCGTTGCAGCAGTTGCACGGCATCCCGCGGGCTGAGCCACGCGCTGAGGTCGCGGGCGTTGTTCAGGTCGTGGGTTTCGGGGAATTCAAAAGCGCCGATGCGCAGGGCGATGGTCGACAGCGGCGTCTTGGCTGCGTAGTAGCCACACAACGCCTCGCCATAGCATTTGCTCACGCCATACATATTGGCGGGCATCACCGGCATACCGGGGGTGATCTGGCGATCCACCGGGTAGCCTTCGATGGTTTGCGCGCTGCTGGCAAATACCAGGCGCTGCACGCCGGCGGCCACGGCAGCTTCGAACAGGTAGGTGGTAGCGAGTATGTTGTTGGGCAGCAATTCGTTGAATGAGGCACTGGCGTGGGGGATACCCGACAGGTGCACGATTACGTCGATGCCTTCGAGCAGGGTCGCCAGGCTGGATTTATCGCTGAGGTCGGCGTGTACGAAACGGTGTCCACCCAGGTCGAAATCCGGCGCGATGCGGTCAGTGAGCGTGAAGCGGTAGCGGTCTTGCGAGGCCTGGAAAAATGTCTTGCCGATTCTGCCGCAGGCGCCGGTGAGTAGTACGTTGAGTCCGTTCACGTGGGGTCCCTGTGCTTAGTTGTGGCCGTCGAGGGCGAAGGTCTTGAAACCGGCGTGCTGGCTGAGCCGCTGATAGTAGGCGGCAATGGCGGGGTAGGGCGGACGCTGCATGGGCGTTGCCTGCCAGCGGTGTACCGAGAGGCCGATCAAGATATCGGCGAGGGTGAATTCCTCCCCGGCCACATAGGCACCGGTCTTGGTCAGTTGCTGTTCGAGAATGCCCATCTTGTCGTTCCATAGCTGCACCGCGGCGGCGATTTGCGCCGCGTCGAGGCCGTCGGGGTTGTTGCGTACCAGCGCGGTGAAGGCGTCGCCCCAGGCGCGGTTGAGTTCGACCGCTTGCCAGTCGATCCATTGCTCGACGCGGGCCCGTGGCGCCGGTTCGACAGGCAGCAGGTCGTGGCGTTGGTACAGGCCGACGAGGTAGCGGCAGATGGTGTTGGACTCCCACAGCACGCCGTGGTCGTCGATCAGCACAGGTATCTGCGCGTTGGGGTTCAGAGCGAGGAACTCGGTGGACTGGGTGGGCTTGAAGCCGATGCCCCAGTCTTCACGCACGTAGTCGATGCCCAGTTCCTGGCAGGTCCACAACACTTTGCGCACGTTGATGGAGGACGTGCGGCCCAAGATTTTCAGTGAATGTCCCATGGTGCTTCCCTGGCGATGGAAAGTGGTCAATCTAGCAGGGGTAAAGTGGGCACGGTTAAAAAATGTGGGAGGGAGCAAGCCCCCTCCCACATTTGGACCGAGTAAGGTCTCAGCAGCGTGGTGTGTGCTGGTCCATGGCCTTGCCGAGCAGCGAGTTAAATGAGGGTGGCAGCTGTACGCAGGTTAGTAGACCGGTGGACACTCAAAGCCGGCGCACCCGAAAGTGCCCTACGCACAGCCGCCATTAACACAGGCAGACTTCTGATCGTTCCCACGCAGAGCGTGGGAACGAGCGGGTCAGGTGCTCTCCCGCACCTGCAACTCAAACCCCATATCCACCACCGGCTTGGCGATCTTGTTGCCCGCCATGATGGTCAACAAATGCTCCGCCGCCCTGCGGCCAATGGCTTCTCGTGGCGTGCTGATGCTGCTCAGGCGCGGCACCATGAATGCCGACGCGGGCAAGTCGTTGAAGCCCAGCACCGCGACACGCTCCGGCACCTTGATGCCGTGACGCATGGCTTCAAGCAGTGCGCCCTGGGCCAGGTCATCGTTGCCGAAGAAGATCGCATCCACATCCGGATGCGCTGCCAGCAATTGCAGGAACAGTTCGCCGCCCAGGCCTACGGAAGAGGGCCGTGGCGTCAATAGTTCCAGCGCTGGGTCGTACATGCCCGCCTGCTGCAAGGCGCGGCGGAAACCTTCACCGCGCAACAACGTGCGCTGATCCAACTGCGCGCCGATGTAGGCCAGGCGCTTGCGCCCCCGGGACAGTAAATGTGCCGCTGCTGTTTCCCCGGCAGCCAGCTGTGAGAAGCCCACGCAGTTCACCCCGGCATTGGGGTCCAGATCCATCATGTACACGCACGGCACATTGCTGGTCTCGACCATTCGTCGCGCGCTTTCGGTGCGGTCGAACCCGGTCAGCAGCAAACCCCGTGGCTGGTAGGCCATGTAGTTGCGCAACAGGTTTTCTTCTTCATCGCGCGAATAATGGGAGTTGCCGATCAGCACTTCAAAGCCCTTGGGCCGCAGTACCTGATGGATGGCTTCCAGTGTTTCGATAAACAACAGGTTGGACAGCGACGGCACCAGCACCACCACCGATTGGCTCTGGGCCGACGCCAGGGCGCGAGCGGCGGGGTTGACCACGTAGCTGAGTTCGGCGGCGGCCTGCTGGACTTTTTCCACCAGTTCGGTGGCCACGGTGCTGATACCGCGCAAGGCGCGGGAGGCGGTGATTGGGCTGACCCCGGCCAGGCGTGCAACTTCATTGAGGGTAGGGCGGCCCGTCGTGCGGGTATTTTTATCGTTCTTGGAGGTCATCAGGCGGCTTGCCAAACAAAAATCGAGGCACTAAGGTAGCGCTGTCTCCAAAGGGCTGCAAATTATTGAACCTAGGGTTGCCTGATCCGGTTCGAATGATTGGAGCAGATGCACGCGTCACTCCATAAAAATGACAAGTCGGCGCGGGAAAAGCCTGTTTTTGCACTAGCCTTATGCTGTGCAAAGGTAGCGCTATCTGCGTCCTGAGGTGTTTCATGAGTCAACCTGTTACCGCCCTGGTCATCATGGGTGTTTCCGGCTGTGGCAAGTCCAGCGTCAGCGAAGCCCTGTGCCGCCTGAACGGCGCCACTGCCATTGAAGGCGACAGCTTTCACCCCGCCGCCAACATCGAAAAGATGAGCGCCGGCCACCCCCTTAACGACGACGATCGCGCCGGCTGGCTCGACATCCTGTGCGATGAACTGCGCCGGTCGCTCACAGCGGGCGAGCATCCTGTGCTCACCTGTTCAGCCCTGAAAAAGAAATACCGCGACCACCTGCGCGAAGCCGCGCCGGGCCTGGGCTTTGTCTTCCTGGAGCTGACCCGCGAAGTGGCCGCCGACCGCGTGTCCCACCGCCCCGGCCATTTCATGCCGGCAAGCCTGATCGACAGCCAGTTCGCCACCCTCGAATCGCCCAAGGGCGAACCGCTGACCCTGGCCCTCAATGCCAGTGAAGACAGCGTCGAGGAGCTGGCCGAGCAGACCAACGCCTGGTGGCTCAAGCACGGCTTTGAACCAACTCATTAATTTTTTGCCGGAAAAGATAGCGCTATCCCCGGCAGGAAATTCAACACCCGCTTTAATAACAACAACAAACAGGAGAGACCCCCCATGTTTGGCATGTCCCACGAGTCTTACCTGCTGCTAGATGCAGTGGTCACTATCATCGGGTTGATCGTTCTGATCACCAAGTTCAAGGTGCACCCGTTCATTGCACTGATCATCGCGGCCGGTTTCCTCGGCCTGACCTCGGGCATGCCCGTGGACAAGATCATCAAGGCGTTCCAGGACGGTTTCGGCGGCGTGCTCGGCTTTGTCGGCATTATCCTCGCGCTGGGCACGATGCTCGGCAAGATGATGGCCGAATCCGGCGGTGCCGATCAGATCGCCCAGACCCTGATCCGCGCCTTCGGCAAAGAGAAGGTCCAGTGGGCCATGATGTTCGCCGCGTTCCTGGTGGGCATCCCGCTGTTCTTTGAAATCGGCTTTGTGCTGCTGATCCCGCTGGTGTTTATCGTGGCACGGCGTACCGGTGTATCGCTGATCAAGATCGGCATCCCGCTGCTCGCCGGCCTGTCGGCGGTACACGGCCTGGTGCCACCGCACCCGGGCCCGCTGCTGGCGATTGGCGTGTTCGGCGCAGATATCGGCAAAACCATTCTGTACGGCCTGATCGTCGCACTGCCAACCGCCATCATCGCCGGCCCGATCTTCGGTACGTTTATCGCCAAGTACATTCCGGGCAACCCGTCCCAGGAACTGGTCGATCAATTGGCCCGCGAGACGGATAACAAGTCGCTGCCAAGCTTTGGCATCACCCTGGTCACCGTGCTCTTGCCGGTGTTCCTGATGCTGCTCAAAACCTTTGCCGACATCGCCTTTGCCGAAGGCAACGTGGTGCGCAACTGGATGGACATGATCGGTCACCCGATCACCGCTTTGCTGCTGGCGTTGCTGCTGTCGCTCTACACCTTTGGCCATCGCCAGGGCATCCATTCCAAGCAGATCCTCAAGCTGCTCGACGCCAGCCTGGCGCCGACCGCTGCGATCATCCTGATCATCGGTGCCGGTGGTGGCTTCAAGCAGATGCTGGTGACCAGCGGCGTGGGTGATGTGATCGGTCATATGGCAGTGAACGCACAGATCAACCCGATCCTGCTGGCGTGGCTGGTGGCGGCGGTGATTCGTATCGCCACCGGTTCAGCGACGGTCGCGACCATTACCGGTGCAGGCATTGTGGTGCCGGTGGTCGGCATGATCCCGGGCGTCAACCGCGAGTTGCTGGTGCTGGCGACGGGCGCGGGTTCGTTGATCTTGTCGCACGTCAACGATGCGGGGTTCTGGCTGGTCAAGCAGTACTTCAACATGACCGTGGCCGAGACGTTCAAGACCTGGACGGCGATGGAGACCATCCTGTCGATCGTGGCGCTGATCTTCATCATGTTGCTGTCGTTGGTGGTGTAAGCCACACCGCACAGTCTGGGGTGAAAACCCAATCAAATGTGGGAGGGGGCTTGCTCCCGATGGCGGTGGATCAGTCACCAGATGTATCGACTGAACCACTGCTATCGGGAGCAAGCCCCCTCCCACATTTTGACCGAGTTAGACGCTGGCTTTGGGTACTAGCCCATCCGCCCTGAACATGCCACGAATCCCGCGCACCGCCTGGCGGATCCGGTCCTGGTTTTCGATCAGCGCAAAGCGTACGTGATCATCGCCATACTCGCCAAAACCAATCCCCGGCGACACACACACCTTCGCCTCCAGCAGCAACTTCTTGGCAAATTCCAGCGAGCCCATGGCAGCATACTGTTCGGGGATTTTTGCCCAGACGTACATCGACGCCTTGGGGTTCTCCACCATCCAGCCCAGCTCATGCAGGCCCTTGACCAGCACGTTGCGGCGCTGGCGGTACTGCTCGGCGATGTCTTTGACGCACTGCTGATCGCCTTCCAGCGCAGCAATCGCCGCGACTTGCAGCGGTGTGAACGTGCCGTAGTCGTGGTAGCTCTTGATCCGCGCCAGGGCGTTGACCAGTTCGGGGTTGCCCACCATGAACCCGATGCGCCAGCCGGCCATGTTGTAGCTCTTGGACAGGGTAAAAAACTCCACCGCGATGTCCTTGGCGCCGGGTACCTGCATGATCGAGGGGGCTTTCCAGTCGTCGTAGACGATATCGGCGTAGGCCAGGTCGTGCACCACCAGCACGTCGTATTGCTTGGCCAGGGCGATCACTCGCTCGAAGAAATCCAGCTCCACGCACTGCGCGGTGGGGTTGGACGGGAAACCGAGGATCATCATCTTCGGCTTGGGGATCGAGCCACGAATCGCCCGTTCCAGCTCGGCGAAAAAGTCCACGCCCGGCACCAGCGGCACCGAACGTACCTGGGCACCGGCAATCACCGCACCGTAGATGTGAATCGGGTAGCTGGGGTTGGGCACCAGCACGGTGTCGCCCTGGTCCAGGGTGGCCAGCATCAGGTGCGCCAGACCCTCTTTGGAACCGATGGTGACGATGGCTTCCGACTCGGGGTCGATATCCACTTCATAACGGTCCTTGTACCAGCGCGAAATCGCCCGGCGCAGGCGCGGAATGCCTTTGGAGGTGGAGTAGCCGTGGGTGTCTTCACGCTGGGCGACGGTGACCATTTTTTCCACAATGTGCGGTGGCGTGGCGCCGTCGGGGTTACCCATGCTCAAGTCGATGATGTCTTCGCCGCGCCGACGCGCAGCCATCTTCAGCTCGGCAGTGATATTGAAAACGTAAGGGGGGAGTCGATCTATGCGCGCAAAGCGGCGCGGCGAACCTTGGTCGGCCATTGTTGCCTCGAGAGTACGTAAGCGCCCGGAACCGTCCGAGCGACGTCGGCCACTGCGGTGGCCTGCGAGGCAGACAATACGGGCGATGATGGCAAGTTGTCCAGATGCGTAGGAAAAATTTCTACATGGAGTGTGGCGCGGATATGCCCCTATACTCGATGCGGGTTTGTTCCCTCATAAGAAGGAGACTGTTCGTATGGATCAGCAGACAAAACAACCGTTGGAGCCACGCATGGAAGCCGGCAAAGCGCTGGTGATCGCCGGTGTGCAAGGTCGGTATTCGAAGGCCACCGTGGGCGATATCCCCAAGTTATGGGAGCTGTTTGACACGTGCATTAAAGACATCAAAACGCGCGTCGGCGGCGTGACGTACGGGGTTTGCTACAACCCCCACCACGGCGAATTCGATTACATGGCGGGGGTTGAAGTCCCGACCAAGGGCAACGTGCCCAGCAACTTCGAGTTCATCGAAATCCCCCCGCTCAACTATGCCGTGTTCCCCCATTACGGGCCGGTGCAGGCACTTGAGCAAACCTACGAACGCATCATGTTCGAATGGCTGCCGCATTCGGGCTACAAGGTGATGGGGGCGGATTTCGAGCGCTATAGCGCAGATTTCGATGGGAGGAAGGGCACGGGGACGGTGGAAATCTGGCTACCGGTTGGCGAGCGGGGCTGACTCCGCATTCGATGTCACGTAAACACGACAGGCGCGCGTGAAAGTCCTGTTTACGTGACATTACCGTTATGAACTGAATATCCAGCGCAACCGGCGCTCATACCCGACCCGTCCCTTGTAGGCCTCGCCGCTGTCCACCCATCCCGCCCCGAGATACAGCCCCATCGCCGCCAGGTTGTGCGCGTCCACTGACAACTCCAGCCCTTTGATCTGCGGCCATGCCGCGAGCGCGATGGCCGGTAGTGCCTGTAAACACGCCTTGCCGAACCCAAGCCCCTGCTGACTGCGATCCACCTGCAACGCATGCAGCGTGGCGCTGTGTTCATCGGCCCAATGGGGCAGGCAGGGGGGGCGCTTGAGCAGCAGGAAGGCCACGGGAATGTCGTCGGCCAACAACGCAAAACCTTTGACGCCAGGGCTCGGGTTGACCAGCAGCGTATTGAGGGCGCAATACATATCGCCGCAAAACGGCAATTGTTCAGGATGAACTTCGATGGCGCCCACTTGCTGTTGTTGCACAGCATTGAGCGCCTCGTAGACAACAAGGCGGGTTTGCATCGGGCTATCCGAACGGCTGCAAAGAAGGGCTCAGTTTATCGGGTTTGACCTATGGGAAATTATTTTTCCGTGGTGTGTCGATTGGCACGAAGGCCATTCGACTAAGAGTGTCCTACGTGATTTTCCACCCCAAGGAGTCATCGCCATGAGCACTGCCATCAACCGCCTGATCGAACAATGGAAACAAGCCGTCGTCAGTCGCGATATCGACAAGATTGTCAGCTTTTACGCCGACGATATCGTCTCGTTCGATGCCGTAACCGCTTTGCAGTTCAAAGGCAGGGCGGCCTACCGCGCGCACTGGGAAGAATGCATGAAGCATTGCCCCGGCCCCGGTATCTTCGAGTTTCATGAACTGCATATCGTCGAAGCGCCAGACAGCGCGTTCGCTCACTGGCTGGCCCACTGCGGCGGTGCCGGGCCCGATGGTGAGGTGAAAGCCTGCTGGATGCGCGTGACCGCCGGGTACCAGCGCATCAATGGCCAATGGAAAGTGGTGCATGAACACTGGTCGGCGCCCTTTGATATGCAAAGCGGCACGGCACTGTTCGATCTGGAACCCTGAGCGCCGCGAACTATAGTCAGTCATCCGAACACGGAGAACGCCATGAAATATCTGTGCCTGATCTACAGCGACGAACAGGTGTTGCATACCTCGCCCGACAGCCCCCACGACTCGGAGTGTCTCGCCTATGCGCAGGCCATCCAGGCCAGCGGGCGGATGCTGGCCGCCGAGCCGCTGGAGCCGGTGGCCACCGCCACCACCGTGCGTATGCGCAATGGCAAGTTGTCGATCACCGACGGGCCGTTTGCCGAAACCAAAGAGCAGCTCGCCGGGTTCTACCTGATCGACGCCAGGGACCTTAACGAAGCGATCCAGGTGGCGGGTGACATTCCGGCGGCCCGAGTCGGCAGTGTGGAAGTACGCCCGGTGCGCGAACTGAACGTGCCGCAATGACGCTCAGTGGTCAGGTCGAAGCCATCTACCGCAGCGAGTCACGGCGTGTGCTTGCCACGCTGATTCGCGTGCTGGGTGATTTCGACCTGGCCGAGGAGGCGTTGCACGAGGCGTTTTTTGTCGCCGTGCAGCGCTGGCCCGAGGACGGCATACCGGATAACCCACGGGCCTGGCTGGTATCGACCGGCCGCTTCAAAGCCATCGACCGCCTGCGCCGCCAGGCGCGGTTTACCCCGTTGCTGCAAGAGCAGGCCGACACGCTGCAGGCAGCTGACTGGAGCGATGACGACGTGGAAGATGACCGCCTGCGCCTGATCTTCACCTGCTGCCATCCGGCGCTGGCCCCTGATGCCCAGGCCGCGCTGACCCTGCGTGAGATCTGCGACCTCAGCACCGAGCAAATCGCCCACGCGTTCCTGGCCACACCTGCCACCATCGCCCAGCGCATCGTGCGCGCCAAGGGCAAGATCCGCGATGCGAAAATTCCTTACCAAGTGCCGTCCCGAGCCGAATTGCCCGAGCGATTGGACAGCGTGTTGCGCGTGATTTACCTGGTGTTCAACGAGGGCTACACGGCCTCCACTGGGGCGGACCTGACGTGCGAAGACTTGACCCTGGAGGCCATTCGCCTGTGCCGTTTGCTGATGCAATTGCTGCCGGAGCCGGAGGTGATGGGCTTGTTGGCGTTGATGCTGTTGCATGAGTCGCGAAGGCCCGCACGCATCTCGGCCAACGGCGAACTGGTGCTGCTGGATGCTCAGGACCGTGGGCTGTGGGATAGATCTCTGATAGCTGAAGGCTGCAACCTGGTGGAGCAGGCGCTGAGCACCCGGCGCTTCGGGCCCTATTGCTTGCAGGCGGCGATTGCGGCGGTGCACGCCGAGGCTGCCTGCGCCGGGGAAACCGATTGGCGACAGATTATCGGGCTCTACGATGTACTGCTCAGAGCGGTACCCTCGCCGGTGATCGAATTGAACCGGGCAGTTGCGGTGGCGATGGAGCAGGGGCCATTGGTGGGGTTGGCGCTGGTGGAGGGCATTTTGCAACGCGGTGACTTGCACGATTACCACTTGGCGCATTCGGCCCGCGGGGAGTTTTGCCGGCAGTTGGGACGGCTTGAAGAGGCCCGTGCAGCGTACGAAAAAGCTCTGTCGCTGACCCAACAAGTCCCGGAAAAGCGCTTCATCATGCGCCGCCTCGCCGAACTCAATCCCCCCAGACAATGACTATCCAAATGTGGGAGGGCTCAGTCGAGCATCTTGCCCAGCAACCAACTCCCAGCAGGCCCCGGTGGGTGTTGGCGTGACCACAACGCATCCACCGCCACCGAGCGCGGCCAACTGCGAACCTTGAGTTCGACCAACTGATTGCCGCCAAAACGTTCCACCAGCCAGCGTGGAATCGGTGCCCAGCCAAAACCCAGTTGCGCCATCTCCATCAACATCAGGTAACTCGGTGCCGACCACACACGCTGAGTGCTGCGGTTTTCATTGGGGTTGATGATGCTCGCCAAGCGCAGTTCCCGGTGTTGCTGCAAGACGTGCGCAAGCACCCTGTCCAGGCCAGCCAATGGGTGTTCAGGCGAAACGAACAGCGCGATTTCCGTGCGTTCTTCCACGCAGGAGAAGGTTAGATCCGGCGGGTAAATCTCTTGTTTCTCGATAAACGCAATCTGTGCCCGGCCGCTTTGTACCAGCGCGATCAGGTCTTCGCATTCGGCGATCAGGCATTCCAGCTCAAGGTCCGGATAGCGTTGCTCGAAGGCTGTGAGGGCGATTTCGAATCGATCCGATTGGTAAGTATCGGACATGGCGATACTCAACTTCGGCTCCAACCCCTGGGATAACTGACTGGCGGCCAACTCCAGGCGACTGCTGGCCTCCAGCACCTGTTCGGCCCGTTGCAGCAGTACCTGCCCCGCCGCAGTCAAGGTGGGTTTGCGGCTGCTGCGATCAAACAGCACAACGTCCAGGTCAATCTCAAGGCTGGCCACCGCCGCGCTGACAGTCGACTGGCTTTTGCCCAGCTTGCGCGCAGCGGCGGAAAACGAGCCTTGGGTAGCGGCCTGGACAAACGCCTGGAGCACTTCGTGGGAGGCCATACTATCGCCTTGCTCGATGGTTATTGGTTATGAAGTATCGAGACAAAGCCTGATCATGGCAACCATCGTCATTCACGGAGCCGGGTCATGAACCCTACCAAGTCGATTACTGAACGTGTTTTCCAAGCCCTGGGTTTTGAAGGCTTGGCCTTGTTGATCTGTACGCCGCTGTTGGTATGGATCACCGGCAGGCCGGCACTGGAGATGGGCGCAGTGACCCTGGGCATCAGCCTGCTGGCCCTGAGCTGGAACGTGGTTTTCAACAGCCTGTTCGACCGCCTCAAAACACACCTGCAACTGGCCAACAGTGGCTGGACCCGTGTGCTGCACGCGCTGTTGTTCGAGGGCGGCCTGATCCTGCTGGCAGTGCCGTTGATTGCGACCTTGATGAAGATCAGCCTGTTGGAGGCGTTCATCCTCGACATTGGTGTGCTGCTGTTCTTCCTGCCGTACACCTATGTGTACCACTGGGGTTATGACGTGTTGCGCGAGAAAATCGTCGGTAAAACCCCAGTAGCCCTGTAGGTGGGCGCCTACAGGAACATCCCGCCCGACGCCTCGATCCGCTGGCCGGTGATCCAATGGCTGCCATCGGCCAGCAATGTCGAAATCGCCCCGCCAATGTCGTCCGGCAAACCGGCGCGGCCCAAGGCCGTGTTATTGGCGACCATGGCATTCACATCGCTGTTGTCGCGCACCGCGCCGCCGCCGAAGTCGGTGGCAATCGCGCCCGGTGCCAGGGTGTTCACGGTAATACCGCGTGGGCCCAGCTCTTTGGCCTGGTAGCGCGACAGCACTTCGACCGCTCCCTTCATCGACGCATAGGCTGCATACCCCGGCAGGCTGAACCGCGCCAGGCCGCTGGATATGTTAATGATGCGTCCGCCATCGCTGATCAACGGCAGCAGTTTTTGCGTGAGAAAAAACGGCGCCTTGACGTGGATCGCCACCAACTGGTCGAACTGGGCTTCGGTGGTCTCGGCGAAGCTGGCGTGGGCAGCGATGCCTGCGTTATTGATCAGAAAATTGAAATGATCCTGAGCGAAAACATCCTTGAGCAACGCGCCGACTTGGCCAACGAACCCATCGAAGCTTGCGCTCTGGCTCACGTCCAGTTGCAGCATGGCGGCGCGGCCACCCAATGCCTCCACTTGGGCAACTACGGCTTGGGCCTCGCCTGCGGCGCTGTGGTAGGTGCCGATAATGTCTACGCCTTGCGCAGCCAGGTGCAGCGCAGCGCTTTTGCCCAGGCCACGGCTGGCGCCGGTGATGAGTGCGATTTTACGGGTCATGGTGCAGTCCTCAGTGATAGTTAGTGGAACTGAGTGTATTTGTCCGGTCATGACGTGATAAACAGGCTGATATCGGAATTACTGGCCGGATAAGGCGAACAATCTAATGAACAAGCTTGAGCTGCTGCGCACCTTCGTACGCGTCACTGAGTTATCGAGCTTTACCCGGGCCGGCCAAAGCCTGGGTTTGCCACGCTCTACGGTATCCGAGCATGTGCAGGCGTTGGAGGAGTTGCTCGGCGCACGGCTGTTGCAACGCACCACGCGCAAGGTGCAGGCGACCCAAGACGGGCGTGTGTTGTATGAGCGCAGCAAGGATCTGCTGGCGCATATGGAAGAACTGGAAGGGTTGTTTCGCCAGGATGAAACCCAACTGGCCGGGCGCATACGGGTGGATATGCCCAATGTCATGGCGCGGGGTTTGATCGTGCCGAACTTGCCCACGTTTATGACGCGCCATCCCCTGATCGACATCGAGATCAGCGGCTCGGACCGCCAGGTGGACCTGATCGCCGAAGGGTTTGATTGCGTCGTGCGCGTCGGTGCCCAGCCAGACCAAACAGTGGTGGCGCGACGGGTGTGCAGCATGCCGATGGTCAACTGCGTGAGCCCGGCGTATCTGCACCGTTACGGCATGCCTGCGACATTGGCTGACCTGGCGAATCACCAATTGGTACATTACGTGCGGCCCCTGGGCGCACGCTCGGCAGGGTTCGAATACCTGGTGGGCAACAAGGTGCAACGTTTGCCGATGGCAGGAAGGGTGACCGTCAACAGCACCGATGCGTATCAGTCGGCGTGCCTGGCGGGTTTTGGCATCACCCAAGTGCCCCAACTCGGGATCCGCGATTTATTGGCCAGTGGCGAGTTGGTAGCGGTGCTGCCGGATTACCAGGCACCGCCTCTGGACGTGTATTTACTGTACGCCGGCCAGCGGCATTTACCGCTGCGGGTGCGGGTGTTCATGGACTGGTTGACCGCCACCCTGCAAGCCCATCTTTAACGGCGCGCCGACAACTGCTGCGGCGCCAGGAACGCATCGTGGAAGTAATCGCGGAACGCTTGCATCGCCGGGGTAAACGCGCGCTCGCGGTGCCAGGCCAGGCCGACGCTCATGGGCGTGACCGGGTCGGTCACGGTCAGGGTTTCGATGCGCTTGCCTTCCAGCGACCAGGGCCGGTGCACCAGATCCGACAGAATCGCCACGCCGCTACCGTTGGCAACCATGCTGCGCACCGCCTCCACCGAGCTGGTGCGCAGCCGCACCTTGGGGGTTTGCCCGGCCTGCTCCCAGTAGCGCATGGCACTGTGTTCGGCTTCATCGACGGTGAGCAGGATGTAGGGCTCTTGCGCCACGTCCGCCAGGCTGACGGCACCGCGTTCACACAATGGATGATGGCTGGGCAGCCACAGGCGGCGTTCGGAGTTGAACAGGATTTCAGAGACGATATCCGCGTGGGTGAGGTTGGCGGTAAGCACCACGGCCATGTCGAACTGGCCATCGAGCAGGCCCTGTTCGATGGCCTGACGTTCCTGCTCGAACACCTCGATAGTCACGTCCGGATGCCAATGCTCCATGCGCTGCAAATGGTGCGGCAGGAAATAACCCATCACTGTGTAGCTCGCCGCCACCCGTAGCACGCCGCTGGCGCGGTAATCCGGCAGCGGGCTGTTCAGGGCGTCTTCCACGCTGCGCACAATCACATAGGCGCGGTTGAGAAAATGTCGACCGGCGTCGGTGAGGTTCATGCCCTGGGCCGAGCGCACGAACAACTGCACGCCGAGCATGGCTTCCAGCTCCTTGATCGCCGTGGTCACCGCCGACTGGGAAATATTCAGGTGAATCGCTGCCTGGGAAATCTGGCCGATTTCAGCGGTGGCGACGAAGTAGCGAACCTGGCGCAAGGTAAGGGACATAGTCAGTATCTGATTTTCAGAAGATGGGCTATCTGATAATAGATCTTCCCAAGGGGTCAAGCCCGAGCCTACTTTCCTGGCATCACTTATGGCGGAGCAATCTTGATGCGGGCAGTGGATTTCAATTCGGACATGGGCGAAAGCTTCGGCCCCTGGACTATCGGCGACGGCGTCGACGCAGAGCTGATGGCTCACATCAGCTCGGCCAATATCGCCACCGGCTTTCACGCCGGCGACCCCGGCACCATGCGCCGCACTGTCGAGCGCGCCAAGCAATTGGGGGTGGCTATCGGCGCTCATCCGGGTTTTCGCGACCTGGTGGGCTTCGGTCGTCGGCATATCCATGCACCGGCCCAAGAGCTGGTGGACGATATGCTCTACCAGCTTGGCGCGCTGCGTGAAATGGCCCGCGCCCAAGGCCTGACCTTGCAACATATCAAGCCCCACGGCGCGCTCTACATGCACCTGGCCCGCGATGAAGAGGCTGCGCGGCTATTGGTGCAAAACCTGCAAATCATCGAGCCGACGCTGTTGCTGTACTGCATGCCCAATTCGGTGATCTGGCGCATTGCCAAGGAACTGGGACAGCCGGTCGTGCGCGAGTTCTATGCCGACCGTGAGTACGATCTGAGCGGCTCCATCGTGTTCACCCGCAATGTGCGTGCACTGGACGCTGCCACCGTTGCAGCCCGTGTCCTGCGCGCTTGTCAGAGCGGGCTGGTACGTACCGTGGAAGGCGAAGACCTGGTGATTGAATTCGATTCCATCTGCCTGCACAGCGATACCCCTGGTGCCCTGGACTTGGTGCAAGCCACCCGCGAAGCGTTGGACCAGGCCGGTATTGAAGTCCGGCCCCCCCAATAAGAGCTGTACCTCACTTTTTTGCCTGCCTTTCTACAATGATTCCAAGAGGAACAGACATGGCTGAAACGTCCCCCATCCGCTACAGCTTCGGCGGTGATGAACACCTGTTTGCCGAGGTCAGCGACAGCATGTCCCTGGAGGCTTTTTTCAAGGGCATGGCGGTGACCCGCGCCGTGGAACGCCTGGCGCTGGAAGGCGTGCTGGATGTGTGCCTGGCCAATGCATCCTTCCAGATTCGCTTCGACCCCGACCGCATCGCGCCTCACGTGCTGCTCGACGCGGTGCAAAGCGCCGAAGCCCAGGCGGTGGCCGAGCGCACGCTGCACACGCGCATCATCGAGATCCCGGTGCTCTATAACGACCCCTGGACCCACGAAACCCTGATGCGTTTTCGTGACCGTCACCAGGACCCCGGCGGCACTGACCTTGAATACGCCGCCCGTATCAACGGCCTGGCCGACGTGGACGCGTTTATCGCCGCCCACAGTGGCGCACCCTGGTTTGTGTCGATGGTCGGCTTTGTCGCGGGGCTGCCGTTCATGTTCCAGATGGTCGAGCGCGAACGGCAATTGCAGGTGCCCAAGTACCTGCGGCCGCGCACCGACACGCCGAAACTGACCCTGGGCCATGGCGGCTGCTTTGGGTGTATCTATTCGGTTCGCGGTGCCGGCGGTTACCAGATGTTCGGCGTGACCCCGGCACCGATCTACGACCCGCAGCAGCAGTTGGCCTACCTCAAGGAGCACATGGTGTTCTTCCGTCCTGGCGACATCGTGCAGTTCAAGCCGATGGACCGGGAGGCTTACGACCTGGCCGTCGCCGAAGTGGAAGCCGGGCGTTTCGATTTGCGCATTCGCCCGGTCGAATTTTCCCTTGATGCCTTTCTCGCCGATCCCATTGGCTATCCGCAAACCCTGCAGGAGGCGCTGGCATGATCAAGGTGCTCAAACCCGGCCTCGCCACCTCCGTGCAGGACCTGGGGCGCGAAGGTTATTACCACCTGGGCATTCCGCCATCGGGGGCGCTGGACCAATACGCGCTGAGTGCAGCCAACCATCTGGTCGGCAATCCAGTGGGCGCGGCTGGCCTGGAATGCACGCTGATCGGGCCTGAGCTGGAGTTCCAGCACGACGCGCTGATAGCGTTGAGCGGCGCCTTGATGTCGCCGCGCCTGGACGGCGAAGTGGTGCATCAGGACACCGCCTTCGCCGTGCGCGCCGGGCAGGTGCTGCGCTTTGAGTTTCCCGTGGCCGGCGCGCGGACTTACCTCGCCGTTGCCGGGGGCATCGACGTGCCGTTGGTGCTTGGCAGCCGCTCCACCTACACCCTTGGTGCTCTCGGTGGGTTTCACGGGAGGCGCTTGCAGGAGGGCGATCTGTTGCCTATCGGCACGGCCAGCGGTGCGGGGCGTGCGGGCAACAGCTTGCCGATGGCGTTGCGTCGTTCGGTGGGCGGTGATGTCACGTTGCGCGTAGTGCCGGGGCTGTACTACGAGCGCTTGACCGACGCGGCAAAAAGCAGCTTTTTTGCCGAGCCGTGGACGGTGGGCTCCGAGGCCGATCGCATCGGCTATCGCTTCAAGGGCGGCAGCGCATTGAGCTTCCAGCCGCGGGAACAGCCGTTTGGCGCGGGCTCCGACCCCTCCAACATCGTCGACAGTTGCTACCCGATTGGTTCGATTCAGGTACCGGCGGGGTTGGAACCGATTGTGCTGCATCGCGATGCGGTGTCGGGCGGTGGCTACGCGATGATCGGCACGGTGATCAGCGCCGACCTGGACTTGATCGGGCAGATGCAGCCCAATCAGCGAGCGGGGTTCGTGGCGGTGACATTGGAGCAAGCGCTGGAGGGGCGGCGGGTCTACAAAAAGCGCCTGAAGGCCATGGCCGGACTCTTCACACCCTGAAGAAACATAAAACCAAATGTGGGAGGGGGCTTGCTCCCACATTTTGATTTTCTGTGTGTCAGAACAATTGGGTAAAAAGCCAGTAGAGGCTACCCGACAGTAAAATCGCCGCCGGCAAGGTCAACACCCACGCCATCAACAAATTGCGGATGGTCCTCATCTGCAACCCCCCGCCATTGGCGACCATGGTCCCGGCTACACCCGAGGACAATACATGGGTGGTCGACACCGGCAGCCCGAACATATCCGCCGCGCCGATGGTCAGCATCGCCACCGTTTCGGCCGAAGCGCCTTGAGCGTAAGTCAGGTGAGTCTTGCCGATTTTTTCGCCCACCGTCACCACGATGCGCTTCCAGCCGACCATGGTGCCCAGGCCAAGGGCAATGGCCACGGCGATCTTCACCCACAGCGGTATAAAGCGCGTGGCGTTGTCGATCTGTTGCTTGAACAGTTGCAGCTTGCCCTGGGTGTCGGCGTCGAAGTTGCCGACCTTGCCTTTGTCCATCAGGCGGATGGTTTCGCTGGTCAGGTACATGTCGTTACGCACGTTGCCGACGGCTTCGGCCGGTACGGCGGCGAGGGAACCATAGCTTTTCACTTCTTCGCCGATATGGCCGGTGATGGCGGCGAGTGCGGGCACCAGTTCCGGCGTGGCCTCTTTGGTGCGAACGTAGGTCGACAAGGTGGCACGTGAATCGCCCGGTGCCGGCTGCGGCGCTGCTTTGACCAAGGCAGCCTGGGTCACTTCAGCGACGGCGGCAAATTGCAGCGACTGATCGGCAGGCATGGTGCGGTTCAGCGCGTAGGCCATCGGCAAGGTGCCCACCAGGATCAGCATGATCAGGCCCATGCCCTTTTGCCCATCGTTGGAACCGTGGGCGAACGACACGCCGGTGCAAGTAACAATCAGCATCCCGCGAATCCACCAGGGCGGCGGCGTGTCGCCTTTGGGTGCCTTGTACAGCGCGCGGTTTTTGACAAAGACGCGCAGGGCCAGCAACAGCAAGGCGGCAAACGCAAAGCCAATCAGCGGCGACAACAACAAGGCATAACCAATCTTGATCGCCTGGCTCCAATCCACACCGCTGGTGCCGTCACGTCCGTGCATCAGGGCATTGGCTACGCCTACGCCAATGATCGAGCCGATCAGGGTATGAGACGACGAGGCTGGCAAGCCCAGCCACCAGGTGCCCAGGTTCCACAGGATCGCGGCGATCAGCAAGGCGAAGATCATGGAGAACCCGGCCGATGAACCGACCTGCAAAATCAGCTCCACCGGTAGCAGGGCAATGATGCCGAACGCCACCGCGCCACTGGAAAGCAACACGCCGAGGAAATTGAAAAAGCCCGACCACACCACCGCAAAATGCGGTGGCAGCGAGTTGGTGTAGATCACCGTCGCCACTGCGTTGGCGGTGTCATGGAAGCCGTTGACAAACTCAAACCCCAGAGCGATCAACAACGCCACGCCGAGCAATAGGAATGGCGTCCAGGTGGTGAGCTGGGCGCCCATTTCGTGCATGTCGTGCATCAGGCTGTAGGCGGTGAACAGCAGGCCCATCGCAAGTACGGCGAAGAACATGATCACCGTCAACAAGCCTGGTTTTGTGTCCAGCCGGGGTTGGGAGGAGGGTGAAGCGTGGGGGGAGGCAGTCATGGAAGGGGTGGCCATGCCGGAGCATCCAGTGTGAGGAGGATGGCCTTAATGATCATTGCAGAATGTTACAAGGGTGCTGCGACAGATCAGTGTTTGGCGCAATCTCGTGTGCCGCCGGTCTACAAATCAGTGCGGTTTAAATGTGGGAGGGAGCAAGCCCCCTCCCACAGTTTGATTGCATTTCAATGTTAGTAGTCCTTGCGCTTTCGGAACGCCCACCGCCCAGCAATCAAGGTAAAAGTCGCGACCAGCGCCACCAATATCCAGAAACCTTCCGGGTCTTGGGACAGCGGCACCCCACCCACATTCATGCCAAAAAAGCCGGCGATGATATTGATCGGCAACGCCAGCACCGTCACCACCGTGAGGGTGAACAGCGTGCGGTTGCTTTGCTCATTGAGGTTGGCGGCGATCTCTTCCTGGAGCAGCTTGATACGTTCGCCCAGGGCCGTCAGGTCGTTGATGATCAACGCAAACTCCTCGGTGGATTTGCGCAACTCCTTCACGTCTTCCTTTTGTAGCCATTGCGGCGGACGGTTGAGCAGGCGCAGCAGCGAGCCCGGTTCCAGCGCCAGCAGGCGTTGCAGGCGCACCAATACACGGCGTGCAGCGCCCAGTTCGGCGCGATTGGTGGATAGGCGCGAAGACAGCAACTGATCTTCGATATGGTCGACGCTGATACTGGTCTTGCGCACGATCTGGGTCAGCACTTCGCCCTGGTCGCGCAGCAAATGCACCAGCAGTTCCAGGGGCGAGCGAAAGTGTTCACCGGCTTTTACCGACGAGCGCAATTTATCCACCGAATGCAGTGGTTGCAGGCGCGCACTGATCAGCAAGCGGCTGCGCGCGCATACCCACAGTGTGGAAATATCCGACGACACCATGCTGCTGAAGTTGAACACCACATCGTTGACCACCGCCAACAAGGCCGAGTCCACATGTTCGATGCGTGTGGAGCGCGAGCCTTCATGCAGCGCTTCAAAAAATTCCTCCGGCAGCGACAAATGCGCCTGCATCCAGCGCTCGCACGCGGCGTGGGCGAGGTTCAAGTGCAGCCACAGAAACTCTTCCGGATCTTGTGGCTGCTGCAAGGCGGCGAGGGCGGTGGCTGAGTCAATCTGCTGGCCTTTTTCGCCGGGGCGAAAGCGGAAACCGTAAAGCAGGCCAAACAGGTCGGGGTCCTGATGGGCGTGGTCGATGCTGTGATTCATGGCGGCTCGCAGAGAAAGGGCCTGTAGGACGTTTCACAGGTTCCTAGGCGAATCATTGCAAGGCGGTATGACGGTTATGTGACGGTTTGAGGCGCGCATAAAAAAACGCGCCACTCGAAGGTGGCGCGTTTTTTGGGGATGCAACTCAGGTGTCTTGCTTGTTTTCCAGTACAGCACCGGTCTTGGCGTCGAGCTTCACTTCAAAGCGCTTGCCGGTGGTATCGGTCAGGTCCACTTCGTAGACATACTGGTCGGCGACGCCGTGTTTGGTGTCCAGTTCGGTGTCAGTGATCGAAGCACCAGGGTGAGTTGCCACGGCTGCTGCGTTGAGCTTGTCGAAAGACATCACAGCGCCGGACTTGAGCAGGCCTTCAATGTGATCCGGACGAACATCCGCCTGGGCCAGACCGGCAGTCAGGGTCAGGGCGGTGGCAGCGAACAGGGCAGTCAAAGTTTTCATGGTGTGTCCTCTTGGGTGAACTGTTTAAGTGGCGCCAGATTAACCGGCGCAACTTAACTCATCCTTAATGGCTCACTGACACCAATGCCCTTAGTACTTATGGTCGTTGAGCAGGTCCTGAACACTGGACGACGGCCAGCGTTTGTAGAACTTCAGCAGCTCGGCGGCACGGTTGGTGAAGATGCCATCGACGCCGGCCTTCATGACTTTCTCGAAATCCACCGGCTCATCCACGGTGTACACATGCACCAACAGGCCCTTGTCGTGGGTCAGCTTGTTCATTTCAGGCTTCACCAGGTCGGTGTAGCTCTGGTCGCCGTGGTCGGTCAGTTCAGCCGACGGGCCGGTGCCGATGGCGCCAAGGCTTTTGGCCTGGTCGACCCATTTTTCGAATTCGGCGGCGTCTTTCGGTTCTTGCTTGGCGTAGTAGGCAGACTTGGTTGTTTCACCGGACTCGGCGAAGGTGACTTTGGATTTGGGCTCGATACTGCCTTCACCCACCCACAACAGCAGGATCTTCGGTGTGTTGGGCATTTCTTTCTGCAACTCTTGCAGGCTTGCAACTTCAAAGGTTTGCAGCACCACGCGGCCACGGCCTTGGCCGACGCCGGTGTTGCTCTTGCCCAGCTTGGAGCCGGCGGAACTCAGCCAGCCCTTGTCCAGCAGCTTGTTTTTCAGGTCGGCTTCGATCCCCGGGAACTGCTTGGGCTCCTTGGTCTCGATGTACAGGCCGGGTTTGTGCGAGGGGTTGCCTTCGGCGATCTTGATGATGTCGTCCAGGCTCAGGATCTTCAGGCCAACGAAGCCTGGGCGCGCGCGGTCCGGGTAGGCGGCGTTGAACCAGCTGCCGGCGTCGAGGGTTTGCAGTTCTTTCCAGGTGAACTCGTTGGCAGGCGCGTCTTTGCGCTCGGGGAACTTGGTGGCCACGTCGGTGGTGCGCTGCAGGTTGTTGTCGTGCAGGGCGAACAGCACGCCGTCCTTGCTGCGTTGCAGGTCCAGTTCCAGGTAGTCGGCCCCCAGGTCGCGTGCCACCTTGTAGGCGGCGGCGGTGGATTCAGGTGCGTCGTAGGAAGCACCACGGTGAGCGATCACGGCAGGGTAGGGTATGCCTTCGTTTGTTGCCAATTCAGCCGGGCTGACCGGGTCGGCAGCCTGTGCCTGGCCAAGGCCGAGCATCAACGCCAGCAGCAAGGCGCTCTTGGTAAACGTGACAGGCATATGCGAAGTCCTTTCGTGGAGGTAACTTTGAGAAGGTGTCCTTTTTAACAATTGATTGCGAAAGGCGCTATCACCAAACCGACATTAACGTGCGCGCGAGCCAATTTTGTCGGTTTTTTTGTGCTGCATTGCAGTATTCTTGGCCATAGCTGCCCCGTCAGAGGGCAGTATTTTTTGCCACGCGTGTAAACCATCTTTCCAGTCCCTATGGGACTTTTCAGTGAGGTTTACCATGCGCATCACTTCAGAACTTATCTGCCAGGCCGCCGACCAACTCCAGGGTTTTGTCGGCCTCAATCGCAAGACCGGCCAGTACATCGTGCGTTTCAGCGAAGATGCCTTCGGCATGGACGTGGCCGATGACGGCATCATCCCCACTGCCGAATTCGTCTGGCTACCGGCCGCCGACCACACCATGACCCTGTGCCGCGAACGCATACGGTTGCTGCTGGACCAGAACATCGATGACCGCATCAACATCACCGAACCGTTGCGGGTGTATATGCGCCGGGTGGAGATCCCGCAGATCAGTGCGTTGCGCAGTTTGGTGAGCTAGCCCGCAGCTTTTTCTGGTCGGTGAGGGTCAAATGAGGGTTAGTGTTTCAACGAGGGTAGGTGTACGCCCGCTCTACCTTGCATACCCGCGTGTGAAACGCTGTGTACCAAGTGGCCCGCCCTCGCTCACGCGCCTGCCGATGCTCGGCCTGCTGTTTCCAGGCCAGGATCGCCGCTTCGCTGGTCCAGTAGGACACTGTGATCCCCAACCCATCTTCTCGCGCCGACTCCACCCCGAGAAACCCAGGTTGTTCCGCCGCCAGTGCCAGCATCCGCGAGGCGGCCTCGCCATAACCCTGGTCGCCATCGGTACGCAGTGAGCTGAAAATCACCGCGTAATAAGGCGGGGCTGGTGTCTTGGCGATCATACCAATGCCCCTCGACACGCTTTGAGCAGGGCCAGTGCCAAGGGCGGGGTGATGCCGTTCAGCGCAGCGCGTTCAGGCTGGAACAGGGTGGCGACGAAGAACGGATGGTCGAGCAACTCCACGGCGCGCAGATCGCCCGCTGAATCGTGGCCGGTGGGAATCAGATTGCCTTCAAGCAGTGCGCCAGCAAACGTGGGGTTGATGCCGTAGCGGCATCGATAGCCTTCGTGGATATCCACGCTGGCGTAGGCTTGGGCAATACGGGTGTAAGGGGCCAGGCGCACGGTGTCGTTCACTTCTACCAGGGAGCAGCTCAGGGGCGTGATGACGGCGCGTTCAGCGTCTGGAGCCAACTCGCCATGCTCTGCATCGGCCCAACCCAGTACGTTACGGGCAAATTCCAATACAGCATGTTGAAAACCACCGCATGTGCCGAGGAAAGGGCGTCTTTGCTCACGAGCAAAACGGATTGCCCGCAGTGCGCCCTCGGTGTCGCGATAGGGGCTGGCGGGGACGCACCAGAAGCCGTCAAAACCGTGCAGGGCAGAGGTGCAGGTGAGTGTGTCGGTGTCGAGCCATTGCACCTGGACGCTCAGACCCAGGGCGGCGGCGGCCTGCTGTAGCGCCAGCGGGATAGCCTGGTGGGCGATCACATCAGGGTTGTAGTCGCCGATCAGGGCGAGGTGCAGGGCGGGGGCTGTCATCGTGTATGTCCCATGGCTTGTGGTGTGCTGATACCCACTATAAATTGGCGTTCGCGCAATCAATATTGGCATTTACGCACATGCTCAATGCAGCCACGCACTATCAACTTGACTACCCCGACCTGTCATTGATCCTTGCCCTGGTGCGTGGCGGCACCCTGGCACGGGCGGCAGCGTTGCTGCGGGTGGACGTGTCTACGGTGTTCCGTGCGGTGCGGCGGTTGGAGTCGGCCCTGGGCCAGACCTTATTTGAAAAAAGCCGCGCCGGATACTTGCCCACCAGCCTGGCGAGCAACCTGGCGCAACAGGCCGAACGCGCAGAACTCGCATTGGAGGCTGCGCGCATAGGTGTGGAGCAGGGTGGAGAAGTGATCAGCGGCACCGTGCGCCTGACCTGCACCGACTCGGTGTTGCAAGGGTTGCTGCTGCCGGCCCTGGCGCAGTTCATGCCGGCCTATCCAGCACTGGTGCTGGAACTGAGCACGTCCAATGACTTCGCCAACCTCAGCCGTCGTGATGCGGATATTGCCCTGCGCCTGACCAGCAAACCGCCGGAGCATCTGGTCGGACGTTGCCTGGGAACTGTTGCGTACCAAGTGTACGCCAGTGCCGACTATGCTCATCGGCATGCAGGCCAGGCGCTGGCCGACCTGGCCTGGATCGCTCCGGACGACTTTTTGCCCGACCACCCCACGGTAGCCTGGCGCCGTGAACATTTGCCAGGTGTGCGTCCCAGTTATTGCTGCAACAGCATGCAGTCGGTGACTGAACTGGTGCGCGCCGGGTTGGGTGTGGCGGCGTTGCCGGATTTTCTAATGGGCGAAGGCTTGCAAGCACTGAGCCCTGCATTGGTAGGGCACGACACCGCGCTGTGGCTGTTGACACGGCCTGATTGCCGGGCATTGCGCTCGGTGGTCACGCTGTTTGATGAACTGGGGCGGCATGTGCGCGGGCGGCGAAGTTAGGCTTTACGCACAAACTGCGCATGCATTTCGCACGTCAGGGTCTCGATGCGCTCGGTCAGTTGCTTGGTCATTTCCGTCAGCCGGGTATTCTGCTCCAGCAGTTCCATTAATTGCTTGGTGGTCTGGGCCGCCTGGGCCTGGCGTTCGGTGTTGGCGGTGGCGAGGGCTTCGCGATGCTGTGCGTCGGCGTCGGACTGAGCTTTATCCCGCGCCGCCTGGCGCGTCTGGGCCAGCAGGATCAGCGGCGCGGCATAAGCCGATTGCAGGCTGAAGGCCAGGTTGAGCAGGATGAACGGGTAGACGTCGAAGTGGGTGACGCCGGTCACATTCAGCACCACCCACAAAACGACGATCGCGGTTTGTGCGCCCAGGAAGGTCGGGGTACCAAAAAAGCGTGCGAAGGCCTCGGCTTTGAGGGCAAAGGTGTCGTTGCCAAAGGTCGGCGCCAGGTGCGCGTGACCACGGTGGAAACGCAAGTGGTCGGTGGGGGCGGATTCGGGTTTGTCTGGGGTCATGGCGGGCTCGAGTGCTTAGCGTAAAGACAACCAACACTATAGACCGAGCCCACCAGCCACCTGCATGAAGAACCGGTCAGCGATTGCCCCGGTCGTTGGCAAACGCGCTCACCGCCTGGACCGCTTCGCCGGTGCCTTCGCGAATCTGCAGGATCACCGTGCCCGCCTGGTTGGCCAGTTCTACGCCGTGGGCGGCACGGTCGCGGGTGGCGTCCATGCTGTCGATGGCTTGGCGGGTTTCGTCCTGGATCATGGCGATCATGCCGGAAATTTCGGCGGTGGAGCCGCTGGTGCGCGCCGCCAACTGCCGCACTTCATCGGCAACCACGGCAAAGCCACGGCCCTGCTCGCCGGCGCGTGCGGCTTCGATGGCGGCGTTGAGAGCCAGCAGGTTGGTCTGGTCGGCGATGCCGCGAATGGTGTTGACGATGGCGGTGATCTGCTGCGAGCGCTCGCCGAGCTTGGCGATCAGTTGCGAGGATGTGTCGATATCCCGGGCAATTTCGCGCATACCGGTGGCGGTTTTCTGGATCACCTCGGCGCCTTTTTCGGCCATCTCCTGGGTGCTCAATGACAGGTGATAAGCCTGGGCCGCGCTCTGCGCCTCGGTGGCATGTTGTTGGACCCGGGCGGTAACATCGGAGGCGAACTTCACCACTTTGCACAGGCGCCCGCTGGCGTCGTACACCGGGTTGTAGTTGGCTTCCAGCCACACCACCTGGCCGTTTTTATCCACCCGCTCGAACTGGCCATTGAACAGCTCGCCCTGGTTCAAGCGTTTCCAGAACTCGCTGTAGGCTGCACTGTTGGCCAGTTCGGGTGTGCAGAACAGGCGGTGATGCTTGCCCTGGATCTGCGCCAGACTGTACCCCATGCGCTGCAGGAAGTTCGTGTTGGCGGTGATGATGGTGCCATCGAGATTGAACTCGATCATCGCCATGGCGCGGTCGATGGCTTGCAGCTTGGCGTTGGCTTCACTTTCGGCTTGCAGGCGTGGGGTGACATCCATGGCGTACTTCACCACTTTGGTCACGTGACCGGCTTCATCGCGTACCGGGTTGTAGCTGGCTTCCAACCACACCGAATCACCGTTGGCACCCACCCGCTCAAACGTGCCCGACTGAAATTGGCCGTTGCGCAGATGCGTCCACAGTTGGTTGTACTCGGCGCTGCGGGCGAACGCGGGGGTGCAGAACATCCGGTGGGACTGGCCCAGGACCTGTTCGGCGCGGTAACCCATGGTCTTGAAGAAGTTCTCATTGGCCCGCAGCACAGTGCCTTGCAGGTCGAATTCGATGACGGCCATGGAGCGCTCGATGGCATCCAGCAGGCTGGCCTGTTGGGCAATGCTGTGTTGCAGGGTGCTGATGGTTTTCTTGTGGGTGTTAAATAGCATGTTAGAGGGCTCGGGCATGCAAGCATATGCGGTATCCATGTATTTGCGCCTGACCCCGTAGGGCCCCAGGCCTTACGGTTGACTTGCTCATTGCCAGCTTCCTGATGCTGACAGAGGGGGTGGAACAAGGGGTTCAGAGTGATCGGCCGGCCCAGAAGTTCGCTGCTTGAGCAGGGGCATTTTCGGGTAGCCGACCAATGGCGGCATTATGCTATTGCGGCAGGCCCGCCGACGAAGATTCGGACGAGGTGTTATCAGACAACTGCGGCTGAACAGGCGATCTTCGATCGCTGGTCCTGACGCGGTTGCGGCCGCTGTTCTTGGCAGCGTACAGCGCGCGATCCGCAGCGTTGAGCCACATGACCGCATCCTTGAAGGCCGGTTGAAAATCCGCCAGGCCGATGCTCAGGCTCACGCGTAATTCGGGGATCTGCGCAGTGCGGTAGCTACTGAATTTTTCGCGCATCTGTTCCATGAGTCGCGCAGCATCTTGCAAGGGCATTTTCGGAAGGATCACACAGAACTCGTCACCTCCGTAGCGGCCGGCGAGGTCTTCTTCGCGCAGGTGCTGGCGTAATTCCTGGCTCAACTGGCGCAGTACCGCATCCCCGACGGTATGGCCGTGCATATCGTTGATACGCTTGAAGTGGTCGATATCGATCAGGGCAATGGTCGCCTGGCTTTGTTGCTGTTGGCACTTATGGAACTTGAGGTTCAGCAGGTCTTTCCATGAGCCATGGTTGAGCAGGCCGGTCAGGCTGTCGATACGGCTCAGGGCGCTGAGGGCGCGTTTATGTTGCGACAGTTTGATTGCCAACTGATAACAGACCATGCCGATGGCCATCGGGTAGAGCGTCAGCATCGGCAAGCAGGTGTAGACCTCGGAAAGGCTGACGCTGGAATCGAACTTTACCCCGAACAGGCTCCAGGCTATCGCGATGCCGGCGGCTTGTGCGAGCAGCCCATGCAGGAGCAAGCGTGTGCCACCGGCAGCGACGTTATTCATGGCCATCATCGACAGAATGGTGACGGCCGTCAGTGGCGAAAACTGGGTGGCCGCTGCCCAGAAACCGCCCGACAATGAGTCATACAGCAGGTTGCGCCGTTCGGCTTGATAGGGAAACGGCGAATGGGTCGAGATCAGATAAGCCACGTGCGGCCAGGCAAGGCCATTGAACAACAACAACGCCCATACCCAGCCTGGCATTGACAAGGGATACAACGCGCCGATTACGCTGATGCTACCGATACCCAGGCCGATGATCCTTGGCTTGTAGATACGTCTGGCAAATGAAAGCCCTTTGCCTCGTCTGTTTTCCATAGTGTCCTGGGTCAGGTGTTTTTTGCAGGTGCGACAGCGTGCGTCAACGGTCGGCGTCGATGATCGGATAATAGCGGCCGATATTGTCGATTATTCCTGTAGGAATAATCAGTGTCCTTTCAGGCCATTTGCGCAAAACAGCGGGTGAATGCGCCAAAAGCGACCTTTAATGTCGCCCCGGCAACAGGTCCTGATGCAGGGGCGGGGTGCGCACTTCGTAGCCGGCGAGGAACAGGTCGATTGCAGATTCGATGACGTTAGCCTGGGCGGCCACATCGAGGGTGGGCTGGCCGAGCGTGATTTGCGGCCAGAAGGCAAAGGCCTTGAGCAGGCTCTGGATCTGGTGAGCCGCGAAAGCTGGATCGGTACAGTTGAGGCGGCCGTCTTCCTGGGCAGCGCGCACCCATTGGGTAAAACCTTCTTCCCGTGCGCTGAGGCGATTGACCATATCTTGCGCACGTTCGGGCGAATGGATGGTGGCAGCTATGGCCACGCGCGCCAGGTCGAGGAAGTTGGCGTCCGACATCATCTTCATTTTTGCTTCCAGCAACTTGCGCAGTTGATCGCGCAGCGGCTGGTCGCTGGCGTAGTTCACGTCCAGTTGGGCAACGCTGCTGGCCCACAGTTGGCTCAGGATCTCGGCGAACAGCTCTTCCTTGCTGGGAAAGTGGTTGTACACCGTGCGCTTGGAAACGCCGGCGGTGGCGGCAACTTTGTCCATGCTGGTGACCTCGAAACCGTTCTCGCGAAATTCGGCAATCGCCGCCGCCACGATGGCGTCGCGTTTACGCTCGGTGAGGCGTTTGGGGGCAGTCATGGATGGCATTCGACTCAATCAGGAAATTACACTCAGCAGTTTACTTGCTCCGGATTTTGTTGCAATCTAGAAACTACACTGTGCAGTGTAATTCTTCTTCGTACTGTAGGAGTCACTCGGTAATGGCCACGATTTCAACCCGTGTCGACCCTGCGCCTGCAGCGCTCCAGCCTGCCGGGCAGGACCAGGGGCACTTCACCAATGACGCCCCGATGCAACACGGCGGTTTTGGCAAAACCTTGCGCATTTTCTGGAACATGCTGTTCAACAAACCACGCACTACGCGGCCAGTGGGGCCGATCCCGGTGCAGCCACTGACACGCGAGCAGTTGTTGGCGGCACCCGACCACACGGTGTTCCGCCTTGGGCATTCGACGGTACTGCTGAAGATGCGCGGTAAATTCTGGGTTACCGACCCGGTATTCGCCGAGCGCGCGTCACCGTTCAGTTGGGCAGGCCCCAAGCGTTTCCACGCCCCACCTATCAGCCTTGAAGCGTTGCCACCGCTGGAGGCGGTGATTCTTTCCCACAACCACTATGACCATCTTGACCACGAGGCTGTGGTGCAACTGGCTGGTAAGACCCGCTACTTCCTGGCGCCCCTGGGCGTGGGCGAGACGCTGATCAAATGGGGGATCGATGCCAATAAAGTCCGTCAGCTGGATTGGTGGCAGGGCACGGAAGTCGATGGCATTCGTTTTATCGCTACCCCGGCACAGCATTTTTCCGGACGCGGCCTGTTTGATAGCAACCAGACCCTGTGGTGTTCCTGGGTGATGATCGACGATGCGCGGCGCATCTTCTTCAGTGGCGACACTGGCTATTTCGATGGTTTCAAGCGCATTGGCGAGCAGTACGGCCCGTTTGACCTGACCCTGATGGAGACCGGCGCCTACAACGTCGATTGGCCCCATGTGCACATGCAACCGGAGCAAACCTTGCAGGCGCATATCGATCTCAAAGGGCGCTGGTTGTTGCCCATTCACAACGGCACCTTCGATCTGGCATTCCATGCCTGGCACGAACCCTTCGACCGCATCATGGCCCTGGCCTGGGAGCGCAATGTATCGATCACCACCCCGGCGATGGGGCAGGCGTTTCGCTTGAACCAGCCCGAGCGCGGCCATGCGTGGTGGTTGGAGGTGGAGACTGAGGGTACGCAGGAGCGCCTCGCCAGCTGACAGCGATGGCCGCGGAAAAAGGAGTTTTCAAGCTGTTTCAAGGCTGCGACAGGCGCCAGTCAAGGGTGCGATGATCTCCGAGAATCTATTTTCGGGGTAGTTCCGATGGAAAGTGAATGTAGCAAATATTGGCGAGTCGGCATGGCGTGCCCATCCAAGCAATTGGCGCCGGGGCTCGAGGAGCCCGCTGCGAGTATCCATCCTGCTACTGGCCCTACAAACTCACGCAGCATCGCTTTTGGTGCCGATCCTGCTTTGGCCACCAGCATACCAATCCCCGGCTATAACGCACCGGCTCTTCCCCTGAAACCTACGCGCGATCCCTCGTTGTCGTTGATTGCCTTGAGCGGCCTGGAGCCCTCAGGGCCGGTGATGGTCGAGGTGCCGCTGGTACAGAACAACAGCACTTTCAGCGCTGCCTCGACGTTGAGCGGCAGGCGCGTGGGGTTCGCCCAGCGGTGGGGGCATGATCAAACACCGATCGAACACGGGGTGGCATTCTTGCGCGCGTTGGATGTTCTGCGCCGGGCCGGAACCAACTTGGTGCCGGTGCCTGCGCGCCACGCCGATGATCCGCGCTCTGGCGGCAATGAAATCGATGAGCTTGTGCGCGCGTACCAACTGGACGCTCTGGTGGCCGATAGCCAGAACGCCGCCTTCCACGACGCATGCTGGAGTGGCTACCCAAGGCTTAACGAACCGCTTGAGGATGGTGCAGTGTTGTGGTTCTACGGTGCGCGGTGGTCGAAGGATTCCCTTACGGCACTCGTACTGGGATACCGCAGTGCTCGACGTCTGGGAGTACAGGAGGTGCTGAACAATCCAACAGGATGAACTACCAATGTCGCGCTTCTTGGCGGGAGGGGAGTTTTTAGACTGGCACCTGGGTCAATCGGGATCCTTCGCCATTTCTTCCTCTCGCAGGAGATGTTTCATGTTTGGTATCGGCTCTGGTGTAAGTTTTTTTGTTAACTACGCACATAACACTTTACCTGTTCAATCGTCGCCAGCGATTTCAAAACCTATCCCCGCCGGGACGGAATATGCCAGTGTGCGCGAACTGGCTGAGCAGATGTCGCGACCGGGGGGCATCACCTCGCAAGGGCTGGTCAATTATTTGCAGGAGCGCATTCGCACGCTGGATCCGCAACTGAGTTCTGTTATTGAACTCAACCCGCAAGCGCTTGAAAGCGCCCGCACGCTGGACCAGGAACGGGCCAATGGCAAGGTGCGCGGACCACTGCACGGAATACCTATCTTGCTCAAAGACACCATTGAGACTGCAGGCATGCAAACCAGTGCAGGTGCCTTTGCTCTGGTAGGGGAGGCGGCGGGTAAAAACGCTCCATTAGTTGAATACCTGATCAGCCAGGGCGCCGTGATTCTCGGTAAAACCAACATGACGGAGCTGGCCGGTTTTCGCGGCGCTCCCGATGGCTGGAGTACCCGCGGTGGTCAGACTCGCAACCCACATCATCCGGACGCGCAGGTGGGTGGCTCCAGTTCCGGCTCGGCCGCAGCCGTCGCCGCAGGGTTGGCCCCCTTGGCGGTGGGGGCCGAAACCAACGGCTCGATCATCGTGCCCGCAGCATTCAATGGTGTGGTTGGGCTCAAGCCCAGCGTCGGTTTGTTGGACCGCAATGGCATTATCCCGGCTAGCCAGCACCAGGACACACCGGGCCCGATGGCACGGTCGGTGTTCGATGCGGCGCTGATGCTCAACGCCATGTCTGGCCGCGACCTCAACGATCCGGCGAGCGTGGGCGCTCCAGAAGGGGTTGATTACACGCAGTTATTGGTACCTGGTGCGTTGAAGGGCAAGCGTATTGGATATCCCAAGACGTTTTCTGCAAACGGTGAAGTTCAGGCTGTGGAAAATAGTGCGCAATTCAGCAAAGCACTGGAGGTGCTTGAGGCACAAGGGGCGGTTTTAGTGCCGATTAACCTGCGTATGGCAGATGAGTCACGCTATGAAGAACTGTTGTTATCGGATGTAAACGAAGAGTTGAATGGCTACTTGGCCAAGCGCACGGGATTGCCAGTCAAGTCACTGGCTGAGCTGATCAAGTTCAACGAAGACCGTGACGGCACGGATACCGATCATCAGCCCCTGCTCAAGCAGATCAATGCCTCCACACTGGCGCCAGAACAGCGCGAAAGGGCGTGGGAAAAACTGATCGAGGATTTTCGCAGCAGCGTGGATGAGCCGATCAAGACTTATAAACTGGACGCCATAGTGTCGGATTTTGATACCAACAGTTACTTCGGCGTAGCAGCGGCCGGCTACCCAGGTATCACCGTACCCTCCGGCACGAACGAAGACGGTTTACCCACGGCCGCCCACTTCTTCGGCACCCGTTGGAGCGAGCCCACGTTGTTGGCGGTGGCCCACGGGTATGAGCAGGCCGCACAAACGGCAACCAAGCCTGGGCTTTGATCGGTCAGGTCATTTTGCATCGCAAAAGGAGTGCCGGGCACTGAACCTGCCGGCCTGAAACTTCACGGTTTACACTCAATGCCATGGAGGGACGCCATGGCATACAGAATTCATATCCTCGGCGCAGCGGGCACCGGTTGCACTACCTTGGGCAAGGTATTGGCCGAGCACCTGAATATTGCCTGTTTCGACTCCGATTTCTATTACTGGCAGCAAACCCTCGAACCCTTTTCCATCGCCCGGCTCCGGGACGAACGCCTCCGCCTGCTGCAGGAACATACCGCCGGCCATCAAGCCTGGGTATTGTCGGGCTCACTCTGCGGCTGGGGCGACGCGATGATCCCGCTATTCACCCATGTGGTGTTCCTGCGCGTAGAACCGCAAGTGCGCCTGCAACGCCTGCGCCTGCGAGAAGCGCAGCGCTACGGGGAGCAGATCCTGGAAGGTGGCAGCCGCCATCAAAACAGTGTCGCCTTTCTCACCTGGGCCGCACGCTACGATACTGGCAATCACAGCCTACGTAGCCTGCGTCGGCATGAAACCTGGTTGAAACCGTTGAGCTGCCCGGTGATCCGGCTGGACGCTACGCACCATTCGGTTGAGGAGTTGGTGAATCAACTGACGCCGTTGTTGAACCCATCAACCGAGAAATGAGGCCTGGTGC